>CAVGAF010000034.1:0-19763 GCA_963627055.1 Butyrivibrio sp. CAG:318
CTACGCTTCGCGGCCGACGAGCTTGGCGATGCGCTCGGAGTAGACCAGGTCGGAAAGACCCGCCTCCTTTTCCAAATCCACCAAGGGCGCGTCGTTCCACAGCGACTCCAGGCGGTAGTACTCGCGCGTTTCGGGCTGGAAGACATGCACGATGAAGCTTCCGTAGTCCAGAAGCGACCACGTGCCGTCGGAGGTGCCCTCCATGTGCAGCGGCTTGGCGCCGCCGCGCAGACGGCATTGCTCCTCGATCTCGTCGACCACGGCCTCGACCTGGCGATTGTTCGAGGCGGTCGCGATGACGAAATACTCGGTCAGGCCGATCAGCTCCCCGACCTCCTGCACCATGATGTCCGTGGCCTTCTTCGAATCGGCGGCCTGCGCGGCGATGATGGCGCAGGCGCGCGGCCCGAGCAGCTTCGGCTTCGGGCGGCCATACATGTCAACGCCCTGGTCGAGGGCCTCTTCGTTGTCGATATGCTCGCTCACTTGATACCTTTCTCCTTCTCGGCCCTCGCGCGCTCGCGCGAGCGGACCGCATAATGGTTCCATACGCACACGGTGTCGGGATGAATGCGCTTTCGCCTCGACACCAGGTTATCCAACACATGCTGGAAGGTTGCCAAAAACAGCTCCTCTATATCCGCAACCCCCACCATCGCACGCAGGTCGTCCACGCCCGGATAGTCGCGGCCCGGCTCGATGGCGTCGGCAACGTAGATTATCATGTCCAGGCAGGTCATGCCCACATCGCCGGTCGTATGCAGGCGAATGGCACGCAGAAGCTCGTCCGGCAGGCCCGGGAAGGCGCGCGCAAGCGCGACAGAGGCCGTGGGGCCGTGCAGCAGATGCGGCATGTCCAGATAGCTGGAGTATTCCTCCGCCAAGCCCAGCTCGTGCGCGCGTGCCACGATCCCCGCGTCGTCGTAGCCCTTGTCCCAGTCATGCAGAAGCCCCGCAAGGCGGGCAAGCCGCTCGTCGCAACCGTAGACGCGGGCCATGTGCGCCGCAGTGTCGGACACCCCGAGGGAATGCTTGAAACGCTTCGGCTTGACGCGCCCGGAAAGCTCGTCCTTGCGCGCTTCGTAAAAGGCCTGCGAAAGCACCTCTTCGCCCGCCTCTGGCCTTGCCGCACTGCTCACGCCCTCATCATCCCCGCTCTTATCTTCCGCCCGGTACAACCCGTGCTCGGAAATATAATCGAGTACCCGCTGCATCGTCAAATACCGTATGGAGCGCCCCTGCGCGACACGCTGGCGCAAATCGGTCGAGGACACCGCAAGCCCGGTGGCCCCAAGCGCATGGACGCGAAACGCCCCGCGCTCCTCGATCACGCGACGCTGCTCGCCCGTAAGCTCCCACCCCGGGCGCGTGACCGCGACGATATGGGCCAGGCGCGCAACGGTCTTGCTTTCACGCCACTTCAAAATGCTGCACACCGCATCGGCCCCGGTGATGAACCACAGCTCCACGTTGTCCGGGTAATGCGCACGCAGCTGGCGAAGCGTGTCGGCCGTGTAGGTGACGCCCGCGCGGTCCACCTCGATGCTGCTCACGTCGAAATGCGGGTTCGACGCGACCGCGGCGGCGCACATGGCGAGGCGCTCGTCCGCCGGCGTGATGCGCCTGTCCTGCTTAAACGCCGGCCTGCCGGCCACGACGAACACCACGGCATCGAGCCCGAAGGCCTCGCGCGCCTGCTCGGCGCAGGCGAGATGCCCGATATGGATGGGGTCGAACGTGCCGCCCATGATTCCCAGACGTCTTGGCCGCCCGTCGGCGCCGAGGCCGTCGAAGCGTCGGCTCACCACCGGCCGCGCCCCGTTTCCTTCCCGCATAAGATCGCCCACGGAAATCAACGCACCTGACCGGAGCCGCGCAGCACGTACTTGTAGCTGGTAAGGCCCTCAAGGGCGAACGGCCCGCGCACGTGCAGCTTCTGCGTCGAAATGCCGATCTCCGCGCCCAGCCCGAACATGCCCCCGTCGGTAAACGCGGTCGAGGCGTTCACGTAGACCGCGGCCGCATCGACCTGCGCGACGAAACGCTGCGCCGCCTGCTCGCCTTCCGGTCGGGAAAGGTCGGCGACGATCGCCTCGGAATGGCGGGTGCCGTAGCGGTTGATGTGGGAAATGGCCCCATCAACGCCGTTGACGCAGCGAATGGCCAGGTCGGGGGCAAGGTATTCCGTCTCCCAGTCCGACTCATCCGCGCGGCTCACTTCCAGCGCGGCGTCGAGCGGGGAGCGCTTCGCGCCGGCCTGCAACGCCAGCTTGCACGCAAGCTCGTCGCAGTGCAGGCGCACGCCGGCGTCGGCGAGCACGCCGGCAACCTCGGGCAGGAAATCCTCGGCGACCGAGGCGTCGACGAGCAGCGTCTCGGCGGCATTGCATACCCCGAAACGCCGGGTCTTCGCGTTCACGATGATGTCGCGCGCCTGGGCGAGGTCGGCCGTGGCGTGCACGTACACGTGGCAGTTGCCGGTCCCGGTTTCGACGACCGGCACCTTGGCCGCCTCGACGCAATGGCGGATAAGGCCGGCCCCTCCCCGGGGCACGAGCACATCGACGATGCCATGCAAGCCCATGAGCACGTCGGCGGCGGCGCGGTCGGTGGAGTCGATGACGCCGATGCAGCCGGCCGGCATACCGGCGGCGACGGCGGAGTCGTGGAGCACCTGGGCGATGGCGGTGCAGGAAAGGTGCGCAAGCGACCCGCCGCGCAGCACGACGGCGTTGCCCGACTTCAGGCAAATGCCCGCCGCATCGGCGGTGACGTTGGGGCGGGCCTCGTAAACGACGGCGACGACGCCGAGCGGCACGCTCACGCGCTCAAGCTCGATGCCCGAATCAAGCGTGCGGCGCTCCAAAACGACGTTGATCGGATCGGGCAGCTCCACCAGTTTTTCGAGGGCAGAGGCCATCTCCTCGATGCGTCCCGCGTCAAGCGCAAGGCGATCGAGCAGGCTTTCCTTGACCTGGGCGGCACGCGCGGCCCGCATGTCCCGCTCGTTGGCGGAAAGGATGTCGGTCGCATTCGCGCGCAGGGCGTCCGCCATGGCGCGCAGCGCATCGTTGCGCTGTCGCGTGGTCGTCTGCGCAAGCGCGCGGCTTGCCTCTTGCGCGGACAGGGCAATGCCGCGCACCTCATCTTCAAGCTTCATCTCATCCCCCGTTCAACGAAACGGACTGCCGTATCGGGGCGGCACGCAAGAGCCGCCCCGCGCGGATACGCTATTCGAACACCACGAGGTCGTCGCGGTGCACGATCGGCTTTTCGGAAAGCTCTTCCAAAAGCCGGTTCGCCTCAATCTGCTCGCGCGTCTTGCCGCATGCAAGCTCGATCTCGTCGGCGGAAAACGCCGTGCGCCCGCGTGCGAACAGGTGCCCCGACGCATCCTCGATATCGATGATGTCGCCCGCCTCAAAGCGCCCGCGAACTTCCTTCACCCCGACCACGAGCAGCGAGCTTCCCCGGCCGACGAGCGCCGCCTTCGCGCCTTCGTCGACCACGACCGAGCCGCGCGCCGAATCGCCCAGGGCGATCCAAAGCTTGCGCGCCGTTATCTCGTGCAGGGCCTGGCCAGCGGCAAACAACGTGCCGATGGGCTTTCCCGCCGCCGCATCGACGACCGCGCGCTTTTGCCGCCCGGCGCAAATGATCATGGGGATGCCAGCAACCGCGAGCACGCGCGCCGCCTTGAGCTTGGTGATCATGCCGCCCGACCCGACGGTAGACCCCGACCCCCCGGCCGCGGAAAGAATATCGGGCGTGATGCGCTCGACGCGCTCGATGAGGCGGGCTGCAGGGTTGTCGTTGGGGTTGGCATCGTAGAGCCCGTCGATATCGGAGAGGATGACCACCAGATCGGCCTCGACCAAACACGCCGCGAGCGCCGCGAGCGTGTCGTTGTCGCCGAAGCGGATCTGTTCGACGGCGACGGTGTCGTTCTCGTTAATGATGGGCACGACCCCAAGCTCAAGCAGGCGCGAAAGCGTGTTGCGCGCATGCAGGTACGCCGTGCGATCGGCAGTGTCGCGCCTGGTCAGAAGCACCGTAGAAGTGACGATGCCGTGAGGGGCGAACGCTTCGGCGTACGCCGTCGAAAGCGCGCTCTGCCCCACCGACGCCGCCGCCTGCAAGCTCGGCATGTCGCCGGGGCGCTTGTCCATCCCAAGAGCCTCAAGCCCGCAGGCGATGGCCGCCGACGTGACGATGACGGGCTGCCAGCCTGCCGCGCGCACTTGCGCCACCTGGTCGGCAAGCGTCGCCAGATACTCGTAGTCGATGGAAGACTCGGACGTGGTGAGCGTCGACGAACCAATCTTTATGACGATGCGCTTTTGCGCATGCGCGCTGCCGGCCCGATGCCCCATTAGATATCCAGCTCCTCGAACACGTCTTCAGACGTTTTGGCCGACTCGAAGGAGAATGCGCGACCAACGATGCGGATCTCGTCGCCATCGACGGCGCCGGCGCGCTCAAGCGCATCCTCGACGCCGATGCGCTTGAACCTATGCTGCAAAAATACCACGGCCTCCTCGTTTTCCCAGTCGCACTGCACGACCATGCGCTCGACCTGCTGGCCGGACACGCGGAAGACGCCGTCGGAGAGTTTGCGCACCTCGAAGCGCTTGTCGCGCTCCTCGCGGCGCAGCTCCCACACATGCTCGTATTGCACGTTGGCCTCAAGCTCCTCGCGCGCGGCTTCGCGCAGTTCGTGGACCTTGTGCGCGATGGCGGCCTTCAGGCTTTCCACCCCGTCGCCGGTAAGCGCGCTTATGCGGTACAGCTTCGGGTCGATGGGGCTCGGCGCGAACTCGTTGCCGCCCGCAGCGGCGATGGAGTCAACGCGCACCTGCTCGGCCAGACGCTCGCATACCTCTTCGGTTCCGGCGACGTCGGTCTTGTTGGCAACCACGATGCGCGGACGCAGCGCAAGCTCGTCGGCGTACAGGGCAAGCTCCTCGTTGATGACGCGGTAGTCCTCAAGCGGGTCGCGCCCTTCCCAGTCGCCCGTCAAATCGACCACGTGCACGATCAGGGCCGTGCGCTCGATATGGCGCAGGAATTCGTGACCCAATCCGCGCCCCTCGTGTGCACCGGCGATAAGCCCCGGCACGTCGGCAACGACGAAACTCAAGTCCCCGGAACGCGCCACACCCAAATTCGGCACGAGCGTGGTGAAGGGGTAGTCGGCAATCTTCGGACGCGCGGCGGAAAGCTTCGAGATGAGCGACGATTTGCCGGCGGAAGGCATGCCCACCAGCGCGGCGTCGGCCATCAGCTTCATCTCAAGCTCGATCCACCGCTCCTGCGCAGGCTCGCCCAACTCGGCAAACGCCGGGGCGCGACGCGTGGAGGTGACGAAGTGGATGTTGCCGCGGCCGCCCATGCCGCCGTCGGCCACGGTGATGCGCTCGCCGTCGTGCGTCAGGTCGGCCATGAGCTCGCCGACCTCTTTCTCCTCCTCGAAGTATTCGTGCACGACCGTGCCGACGGGAACTTTAAGCACCAAGTCCTCGCCCGTCGCGCCGTGCATGCGGCTGCCGCGGCCGTGCGTGCCGCGCTCGGCCTTGAAATGATGCTTGAAGCGGTAATCTATCAGCGAGGACACGCTTGCGTCGGCCTCGAGCACGACGTTGCCGCCATGCCCGCCGTCGCCGCCGTCGGGACCTCCTTTGGGCACATGGGCCTCACGACGAAACGACATGCAGCCCGCGCCGCCGTCGCCGCCTTTCACATGAATGCGAACTTTATCGATGAACACGATGCCAACCCTTCGTCGTCCATGAGCGTTTTCCCTGAAGAAGTGCCATCCAGGCTGTTCTGCGCCGCAAACTCGCCGATAAAGGCGGACCTTGCGGAACAAATCGGCACTTCTTCAGGGATTGTATAAGAAAAAAGCCCCCTGACGTGCAGGGGGCTTCGGATAAGCATAGATGCTGCGCACGCAGCGCCCAACTTATGCCTGCGGGCGAACGTGCACCTTGCGCTTCACGCCGCGCGTGAATTCCAGCGTGCCGTCGCACAGGGCGAACAGCGTGTCGTCCTTGCCGCGGCCGACGTTCTCGCCGGGATGGAAGTGCGTGCCGCGCTGACGGACGATGATGTTGCCCGTCTTCACCTGCTGGCCAGCGAACATCTTAACGCCCAAGCGCTGAGCGCGGGAATCGCGGCCGTTACGGGTAGAACCGAGACCTTTCTTATGAGCCATGGTATTCCCTCCTAAAGACTAATCGATGGACTTGATCTCAACACGCGTGAGCTGCTGGCGATGGCCGCGCAGACGCTTGTAGTTCTTGCGCTTCTTGAACTTGAAGACCAGCTGCTTGGGGCCCTTGAACTGCTCGATGACCTCGGCAGTGACCTTCTTGGCGCTAGCCTTGGCCGGATCGGCCTCGACGGTGGCGCCATCGACGAAGCAGATGACCGGCAGCTCGACGGTAGCGCCGACCTCGGCATCGAGCTTCTCGATGTTCAGCTTGTCCCCGACGGCAACCTTGTACTGCTTGCCGCCCGTTTTCACGATTGCGTACATGTTTTCTCCTATACTGAAATAAACGCAGGCGATAACTTAGCAGCGTGACCGTAGCAAGTCAATGAAGCCCGTATGCACAGCCTCCGCGTATCATCGCACTTATTTCCATTGCACCCCCATTTGGGCACAACAGGCGGTAGTGTAGCAGAACGAACAGCCGCATTCCCTGACACGCCCTGATTCGCCCCGTCCTCCACCATTGCTCCACGAAGCGGCGGCCAGAAGCCCCGTCGCGCGGAGCGGGTGCGCCCCGCCACGAACGGACCAGCCGCCCTAATGGGCCTGCGCCCAGGTGTCGGCGGCGGCCACGTCGACCAAAAGCGGCACCTTCAACGCAACCACGTTCTCCATCACATCGCGCACCATCGCACTCAGCGCCTCCACCTCGTCTTGAGGCACGCTGAAGTCAAGCTCGTCGTGGACCTGCAGCATCAGCCGCGCCGAAAAGCCCTCGTCAGCAAGGCGCTGCTGCACTTGGCGCATCGCGAGCTTGATGATGTCGGCAGCCGATCCCTGCATCGGGTGGTTCATAGCCGTGCGTTCGCCGAAGGAGCGCGTGTTGCCGTTCGCCGAGGCGAGCTCGGGGATATGGCGCTTGCGACCGAACATCGTCTCGGCCCACCCGCAAGAGCGCGCCGCCGCCACCGTCTCGTCCAAATACGTGCGCACGCCGGGATGCACCTCGAAATAGCGCTCGATCATCTCCTTGGCCTCGCCGAAGGGAATCCCCAGGCTTTGCGCCAAACCGAATGCCTGCTGGCCGTAGACGATGCCGAAGTTCACCGCCTTCGCGCGGCTGCGCAGCTGCGGGGTCACCTCCGCGACCGGCACGCCGAACACGCGGCTGGCAGTCGCGGCGTGGAAGTCGGCACCGCACGAGAACGACTCGATCAAGCTCTCGTCGCCCGAAAGGTGCGCGAGGAGCCGCAGCTCAATCTGCGAATAGTCGGCGGAGAGGAACTTGCAGCCCGGCTCGAGCGCCACGAAGCACTCCCTGATGTGCCGCCCGAAATCCGTGCGCACGGGGATGTTTTGGAGGTTGGGGTCCGACGAGGACAGGCGCCCGGTTGCCGTGACGGTCTCGTTGAACGTGGTGTGCACGCGCCCGTCGGCGGCCACGAGTCGCGGCAGCGCGTCGATGTAGGTGGACTTGATCTTCGCCAGCTCGCGATAGCGCAGCACCAGCTCCGGCAGCTCGTGAACCTTCGCCAGCTCCTTGAGCACCTTCGCATCGGTCGAATATCCGCGCTGGGTTTTCTTGCGCGCGGGCAGGCCGAGCACCTCGAACAGGATATGCCCGAGCTGCTTGGGGCTGTCTATGTTGAACTCCTCCCCCGCAAGCGCGATGATGTCGCCGCGCAGGCCGGAGAGCTCTTCGGCCACCGAGGCGCCCAGGCCGGACAGCCGCGTGGCATCGAGCGCGGCTCCCGTGCGCTCCATGATGGCCAGCACCGCAATGAGCGGCAGGTCGATGTCGAAATAGGCCCGCGCCGAGCCCTCGCGCTCAAGGGCGGCGGAAAGAATATCCGCAAGCAGCCGGGCGGCACTGGCGGCGGCGCAGGCGGCATCGGCGTCGGTCTTCGTCTCCGGCATGCCCTTGCCCGCATAGGCATCCAGAAGGGCATCGTAGGTGTAGGCCTCCCCCGACGAGTTCAACACGTAGCCGGCAAGAGCCACGTCGAAAGCACGCATGCCCATGAGGTCGTCGTCGGAAACGAGCGCGGCGCGCGAGGTGTCGGCCGGGTAGACGCGGTGCAGCGCCTCCTTCACATCGAGCATGGCGAAGCTCCCCTCGCGCACCACGCGCGCGAAGACGGCATCGGCCGCATCCCCCTCGAAGGTGGCGCAGCCCCCCTCGGCAGCTAGCGCCAAAACGCTGCCCCCGCCGAACAGCGACGCCTGCTTCGCATCGACGAACGCCGCGCCGATGCGCTCCCCGGATGCGATAGCCGCATCAACGAGCGCCTCGGCGGCCGGCCCCTCAAGGCGCGAGGGCACCTCGATGGGCTCGAACGCGCGGGCCGGCGTCTCGTCAATGAGGGACAACACGCGCTTTAGGTGCGCGTTGAAGCGATACTTTGAAAACGCCTCACTCACCGCTTCCGCGGAAAACGCCGGGAAGGCCGCGCCCTCCAAGTCGAGCTCGAAATCCAGATCGCGCACGATGGTCGCGACCTTGCGGCTGATGAAGGCCGCGTCGCGATTCTCCACCAGGCGCTCTTTCTGCTTGCCCTTCAGCTCGTCTATATGCTCGTAGATGCCCTCCAGGCTGCCATAGGCGCCCAGCAGCTTCGCCGCCGTCTTGTCGCCGATGCCCGGCACGCCCGGGATGTTGTCCGAGCTGTCGCCTTTAAGCCCAAGGAAGTCGGGGAACTGCTCGGGGCCGACGCCGTAGCGCTCGCGCACCTCGTCGGGCCCGTAGATGGCGATGTCGGTGATGCCCTTGCGCGTGGTCATCACGTGGGTGAGCTCGCTGCACAGCTGATAGACGTCCTTGTCGCCCGACACCAAAAGCGTGCGGAAGCCCAGCTGCTCGTCACGGGCGGCCACGGTGCCCAGCACGTCGTCGCCCTCCCAGCCCGCAACGCGCACCACCGGGATGTTCATCGACTCGAGCAGCTCCTCGATGATGGGGAACTGGGCGCGCAGGGCGTCGTCCATGGGAGGGCGCTGGGCCTTGTATTGCTCAAGCGCCTCCATGCGGAAAGCCGGGCGGCCCGCATCGAAGGCGCAGACGACGGCGTCGGGGGCCGACACGTCCAGAAATTTAAGCAACATGGAGATGAAGCCGAACACCGCGTTGGTGGGCGTGCCGTCCGGCGCGTTCATGGTGGGCGGCACGGCATGGAACGCGCGGTGCATCAGCGAGTTTCCATCGATGACGGCGATCTTCTTCTCGGGCATGCGAATCCTTCCGGTATAGGTTGCGACCATTCTACAGCAGGTCGGCGGGGTCGACATCGACGGCGACGTTGACCCATTTGTCGGGTTTGCGGGCGCGGAAATACGGCAGCAGCACCGCGGAGAGGTCGGCCGCAGGCGGGCATTTCACCACCACGTGCCACCGGTAGGTGTTGCGCAGCTTCGCCAGCACGCACGCGTTGGCCGGCAGCACCGACCAGCCGTCTCCCCCATAGTCGCGGACCAGGTTCTCCAAATCGCGCTGAAGCTCGCGGGCCAAGGCGGCCACGTCGGCCTCGTGCGCGCCCCACACCAGCACGTTCGCCATGCGCACGTAGGGCGGATAGCCCAAAAGCCGGCGCTTGGGAAGCTCGTCGCGCAGAAACAGGGCGCGGTCGTAGGCGGCCGCGGCGCGGATGGGGGGCGAGGCGGCCTCGTAGGTCTGCACGAGCACGCGCCCGGGAAGCCCCGCACGCCCGGCGCGCCCGGCAACCTGCTCGATCAGGTCGAACGTGCGCTCGTGGGCCCGGAAGTCGGGCAGGGAAAGCTGCGTGTCGGCGTTGATCACGCCCACCAGGGTCACATCGTCGAAATCGAGCCCCTTCGCGATCATCTGCGTGCCCAAAAGCACCGCCGCGTCGGCAGCGGCGAACTGGCCGAGCAGCCGCTCGTGCGCGCCCTTGCCCGACGTGGTGTCGGCATCCATGCGGATGATGGGCACGCCCGCGCCTACGCCCTCCATGCCGTCGAGCAGCGCGCGCAGCTCGTCTTCGACACGCTGCGTGCCCGCGCCGAACTTCTTCAGGTAGGGGCTTGAGCACTTCGGGCACACGGGCGGCGTGGGCACGCGATGCCCGCAATGGTGGCAGATCAGGAAGTTCCCGCGCTCGTGATAGGTCAGCGACGTGTCGCAGTGCGGGCATTTGGGGACGAATCCGCATTCCCGGCAAAGCAGGAATTTCGCGAACCCGCGCTGGTTGAGCAAAAGCACCGCCTTGCGCCCCGCGGAAAGCTCCCGAGCAAGGCCGATTCTCAGCGCGGCCGAGAACATGGAGCGCGACCCGGAGGAGAACTCGGCGGCCATGTCCACGACGCGGACCTGCGGCAGGGGCCGGCCGTTGGCGCGTTCGGGCAGGCTCACCTGCCGCCAGCGCTCATCGGTGGCGCACCGATGCAGCGTCTCGATGGCAGGCGTCGCCGAACCGAGCACCACCGCGGCACCCGAACGGCGCGCCATCCACACCGCCACCTCGCGTGCGTGGTAGCGCGGGGCGCTGTCCTGCTTATAGGAGCCCTCGTGCTCCTCGTCGATGACGATGAGCCCGACGTCGGCAAGCGGCGTGAACAGGGCGCTGCGGGCGCCCACCACCACGCGCGCCGCGCCCGAGCGTATGAAATCCCATTGGTCGTAGCGCTCGCCGGCGGACATGCGGCTGTGCATCACGGCCACGGTATCGCCGAAGCGGCCGCGGAAGCGCCCGACCGTCTGCGGGGTGAGCGATATCTCGGGAACGAGCACGATGGCCGACCTGCCGCGCCCAAGCACCGATTCGATGGCGCGCAGATACACCTCCGTCTTGCCCGAGCCGGTCACGCCGTCGACGAGCACCACGCGCCCGTCGCCCGCCGCGCAGGCCTCGTCGATGGCCGCGACCGCCTCGGCCTGGCCGTCGGTCAGCTGAGCGGGGCGGACCGCACTCGAGACTGCGCCCAAGGCCGCCGCTTCCGGCGCGCCGCTTGCCGCCCTGCCACCCGCGCCGGCAGGGGATGCCCCCCTCATGCGGCGACGGTGCTCGATGCGCACCACGTCCTTGCCCTCAAGCGCCTTAAGCGTCGAGGACAGCGAGCCGAGCTGCGCGGCAAGCTCGGCCACGCGCACGGGCCCGCCGACCAGCGCGGAAGCGACCTGCGCCTGCTTCACGGCGTTCTTGCGGGGCTTGAAAGTGGAAAGGGCCGGGCCGGGAACCACCCAGCGATCGTCAACCTCCCCGACCGCCGGCTCCTCCATCCGCCAACGCCCGTCGCGCCCATGCACCATGCGCGGCACGCCGCCGGGCGGGGTGAACAGGCGCACGCAGGCGGAAAGCGGGGCGATGTAGCGGCTCGCGATCCACTGGGCGCACGCGGCTCCCTCTTCATCGAAATAAGGCTTGCTCACCGCGCGGTAGATGCTCTTGAGCTTTTCGGGGGAAAGGTCGCTCGGCCAATCCGGCCCGCCCGGCTCGCCGCATTCGCGCATGCCCACCACGAACCCGATGGCGCGGCGCGACCCGAAGGGCACGAGGACCGCGCAGCCGACGCTGACGGCATACGTCTCGGCCGCCCGCGCCGTGCCTGTAGATCCGCTCGCACCGTCGGCGTCGAAATCGGCATCCGAAAACAACTCCCCGAACAGCCCCGCTTCGGGCACCGCATAGGTATAGGGCGCGTCGAGGGACTGCGTGGGGATGTCCAAGATGACGGATGCTAGCTTCATAAAACCTCGCGGAAATAAGGAAAGGGCCCGCTGGCGAGCCCCTTCAAGGATGCAACGTTGCCAAACCTCGCGTGCCTTAAGCCAGGCCGCAGGCCGCCTTCAGCGCGGCGGCCTTGTCGGTGCGCTCCCAGGTGAACTCGGGAAGCTCGCGGCCGAAGTGGCCGTAGGCGGCCGTCTTGCGGTAGATGGGACGGCGCAGGTCGAGCTCGTCGATGATGGCGCCGGGGCGCAAATCGAACACCTCGCTAACGGCGCGCTCGATGTCGGCCACGGGCACCGCTTCGGTGCCGAAGGTCTCCACCATGATGGAAACCGGGCGCGCAACGCCGATGGCGTAGGCGACCTGGATCTCGCAGCGCTCGGCAAGCCCGGCGGCAACCACGTTCTTGGCAACCCAGCGCGCGGCGTAGGCGGCCGAACGGTCGACCTTCGTGCAGTCCTTGCCCGAGAACGCGCCGCCGCCGTGACGGCCCATGCCGCCGTAGGTGTCGACGATGATCTTGCGGCCCGTCAGCCCGCAGTCGCCCATGGGGCCGCCGATAACGAAACGGCCGGTCGGGTTGATGTGCAGCTCGGCGCCTTCAGCCAGCGACACGCCCTCGTCGGCGAGAACCGGCTTGATGACGTGCTCGACGATATCGGCACGCAGCGTTTCGTTGTCCACGTCCTCGGCGTGCTGGGTTGACACGACGACCTTCTCCACGTCGCGCGGCTTGCCGTCGACGTAGCGAACGCTGACCTGCGTCTTGCCGTCGGGGCGCAAATACGCAAGCGTGCCGTCCCGGCGCACGGCCGCCAGACGCTCGCTCATGCGCTGCGCCAGATAGATGGGCATCGGCATTAAAGTCTTCGTCTCGTTGCAGGCATAGCCGAACATCATGCCCTGGTCGCCTGCGCCAACCGTCTCGTACTCGTCGGCGGCGTCGCCGTGCTGGGCCTCGAAAGACTCGTCAACGCCCTGCGCGATGTCGGGCGACTGCTCGTGGATGGCGTTCATCACGCCGCACGTGCTGCCGTCGAAGCCGAACTTCGCACGGTCGTAGCCGATCTCGCAGATCACCTCGCGCACGATGGCGGGCACGTCGACATAGGCCTGCGTGCGCACCTCGCCGGCGACGACGACCATGCCGGTGGTCGAAAGCGTCTCCACTGCGCAGCGCACCTTGGAAAGGTCGGCCGGCTGGCCGTTCGGGGCAATGTAGCCTTCCCGCTCGAGCTCGGCCTCCTTCTTAAGGATGGCGTCGAGGATGGCGTCCGAAATTTGGTCGCACATCTTGTCGGGATGCCCCTCGGTAACCGATTCGGAGGTGAATAGATACGTGTTGCGTGCATCGCTCATGCGATAAGCTCCTTCTTCATCGCTGTCGGCAGGACCACCTTGACGCCCCATACGCCAGGTTGGTGTCGGGATCATCGAGCCAACCCTCTCCCCCGACTCTCGATAAACGGATATGTTCGGGCGCAGCTCCGTATGCGCGCCCGCGTTTATGCTAGCTGGGTATGGTAACATACCGGCAACTTCGGGGGATGGGCGCGAAGAAACAACATACGCGCGGCACCGAAGCGCACAAGCGCCCTTCAAACCGTAAGCAAAACCCTCCAACCAGCTCGCAGGAAAGGCTTCCCAATGACCGAAACTGCAACACACGACGCGCCCGTCTTCCAAAACGCCGCGTACACGCGGGAATATCTCGACATCGCCGCTTCCCTTGACGGCGACATCGAAGGCCGCCGCGCCGCGCGCGCCTACATGGATTCCTCTACGGCAATCGTGCATCACCAGGTCGTCTCCACAAGCTTCGCGCCGAAGCTCTACGACGCGAAAAGCCGCCAGGTCATGCGCGAGGTTGTCGAGACCACGCACCGCATCCTCACGAAGGTCATGCAGCGCTACCTCGACGATGCCGACTACCGCACCATCTTCGACTACGACCCGCGCCTAGCCGAGCTCATCTTGGTGCCGCGCGGCTACGACGCGCTTCTGCCCTTCGCCCGCTTCGACATCTTCCTTGACGAGGACACCGGGGATGTGGCCTTCTGCGAGTTCAACGGCGACGGCAGCTCGGGCATGAACGAGAACCGCGAGATCACCCATTCTCTCGAGAGCACCGCCACCTTCCAAGAGTTCGCGCGCCGCCACGACGTGCGCCCCTGCGAACTGTTCGACGCATGGGTTGCCGAGTTCGTGAACATTTACAACACCTACGAGCATCGCGTGGAATCCCCCCGCTTCGCCATCTGCGACTACCTGCAAAACGGCGTCGTGGACGAGTTTCACCTGTTCGCCGAACGCTTCACGAAGGCAGGCTATCCCTGCACGGTCTGCGACGTGCGCGACCTCGCCTTCGACGGCGAGGTGCTCAGAGACGCGCAGGGCCAGCCCGTGCACGCCATCTGGCGGCGCTGCGTCACCAACGACGTACTGGAGTTCTGGGACGAATCGCAGGCGCTCATCGAGGCCGTGCGCGCTCAGAAAGTGGCGCTCATCGGCAGCTTCGCCGGACATATCGTCCACGACAAGCAGATCATGGAAGCGCTGTTCCATCCCAAGACGCAGGCGTTCTTGACGCCCGAGGAAATCGCGTTTATCGAGCGCACCGTGCCGCAGACGCGCCACCTCGACGCCGCCGAGGTCGACCTTGACGCCATCCGCGCGAACAAGGACGCCTGGATCATCAAGCCCACCGACGCCTACGGGGCGGCCGACGTCTATGCCGGCTGCTTCCAAACGCAGGAAGAGTGGGACGGCATCATCGAGCGCTTCGCGAACGGGGCGGCCGGCGCGCCCTTCCTGGTGCAGCGCTATATCACCCCGCACAAGACGCTCGTCCTGCCGCCCGACAACGACATCGCGAACCTCACCGACGCGGAAGTGCCGCGCGAGCCGGTGCTGTACAACAACTTGGAAGGCCTGTACTGCTACAACGGGCGCTTCCAGGGCATCTTCAGCCGACTGGGGCCCTACCCCACCATTTCCAAGCCCATGGCGGGCATCACCTGCGCGACCATCTGGGTAGACTAAGGGCGCCGCGTGAAGGTCATCAACGCCATCGTCGCCTTCGGGTCCACTTTGCTTTTGAGCCTGTGCCTTATCGCGGCGGGATTCGCCGTCGTGGCCGTGCCCGATGCTGCCACCGAGCAGCTCTCGCGCGCCTTTTCGGGCTGCGAGCAGCCCGACACGCCGTTTTCGGCTGACGAGCGCGTCTCCATGGCCGTCGCCGGCAAGCACTACACCTTCGACGACAACAACCCGCTCAAGCTCAACGCCGCCATCGACGCCGCCAACGACGCCATCGAGGCCGACGGGCGCGCGCCTGCCGCCACCCGCGCAAGCGAGACGCGCAGCTTGACCGACGAGGCGCGCAGCCACCTTGACGACGTGTTTCGCGTGGTGCGCGTGGCGAAGCCGGCGCTCATCGCGGCGGCCGTCATCTGCATCGCGGGGCTTGCCCATGTGCGCGTGCGCATCGGCAAGCGGGCGCTCGGGCACGTATGCGCCATCGCGGGAGGGCTGGTGATCGCGGCCTTCGCGGCGCTCGGCGTGTGGGCGGCCGTCGATTTCCTGGGCATGTTCAACACGCTGCACGGCCTCTTCTTCAGCGCGGGAACCTGGACCTTCGCCTACGACAGCCTGCTGATCACCCTCTACCCAACCGAATTTTGGATGGGGATGGGAGGCATCTGGTTGGCGGTGACCGGCGTGCTGTCTATACTTTCGGTACTCATTGGATTGAAGATAGGAAAAACCAACCATGGCAGATAGCAAACCGGTGCGCGTCCGCTTCGCGCCCTCCCCCACGGGCAAGCTGCACGTCGGCGGCGCCCGCACGGCAATCTACAACTGGGCGTTCGCGCGAGCCTGCGGCGGCACCTTCATCCTGCGCATCGAGGACACCGACCCCGAGCGCTCCACCGAAGAGAACACGCAGGTCATCCTCAACGCCATGAAGTGGCTCGGCCTTTCCTGGGACGAAGGCCCCGAGGTCGGCGGCCAGGCCGGCCCCTATTTCCAGACGCAGCGCCTCGACACCTACGCCGCCGCCCTTGAGCGCCTTAAAGAGCGCGGCATGGTCTACCCCTGCTTCTGCACGAAGGCCGAACTCGACGCAAAGCGCGCGAAGGCCGAGGCCGAAGAGGGCGGCTACGCCGGTTACGATCGCACCTGCCGCGGCCTTGACGCCGCCGAAGCCGCACGCCGCATCGAGGCCGGCGAGCCGCACGTGTGGCGCCTGAAGGTGCCCGACGACCACGGCCCCATCGAGTTCGACGACGCGGTCTACGGGCACATGTCCTTCCCCGCCGACGTCATGGACGACATGATCGTCGTGCGCACCGACGGCTCGCCCACCTACAACTTCGCCGTGGTCTGCGACGACGCGAATATGGGCATCACGCACGTCATCCGCGGCGACGACCACCTGTCCAACACGCCGCGCCAAATCCTCATCTACGAGGCGCTCGGCTATGACGTGCCCACCTTCGCGCACCTGTCCATGATCTTGGGCGCCGACGGGCACAAGCTCTCCAAGCGCCACGGCGCCGCCAGCGTGGAGGAGTTCCGCGACCGCGGCTTCTTGCCCGACACCATGGTGAACTTCCTGGCCCTGCTCGGCTGGTCGCTCGACGGCGAGACCACGCTGATCGACCGCGAGACGCTGTGCAGCCGCTTCAGCCTCGACCGCATCACCAAGAAGGACGCCGTGTTCGACGAGACGAAGCTCGAATGGATGAACGGCCAGTACATCCAGCGCATGGGCGCCGAGGCTTGGGTCGCCGCCGCGCGCCCGTGGCTCGTCGAGGCCGGCGCCAGCGAGGCCGACATCGACGCGCGCCCGGAATGGTACGCCAAGCTCTATCCGCTCGTCTCCGAGCGCCTCGGGCGCATGACCGAGGTATCCGAGAAGCTCGCCTACATGTTCTGGGGCGACAAGGTGGCCGCGCTTGACGAGAAGTCGGTTAAGAAGGTGCTGCTCAAGGAAGGCGCCCGCGCCGACGAGGCCCTGGCGAAGTGCCGCGAAATCCTGGCAGACACTTCCCGCGCCTGGGAAGCGGCCGGCCTTGAGGCCGCCTGCCGCGAGCTGGGCGAGGTCATGGACATGAAGCTGAAGTTCGTGCTGCAGCCCCTGCGCGTGGCCGTCTGCGGCAACATGGTCTCCCCGCCGCTGTTCGAGTCCATCGAGCTTCTGCCCCGCGAAGACGTGCTTGCGCGCATCGACCAGGTGACCGCCGAGGTGTTCGGCGCCTAAATGGCGAAGCACGGCGAACAGAAAAGCCCGCAAATCCCGCAGCGCATCTTGGTGCTGCGGGATTTCTGTATACGCGCATACGGCATCGATTGCGCGCGGTGCGGCGAGGTATGCCCCGCAGACGCCATCGCGCTGCCCGAAGCGCCGACGGCGGGGCGACCGGCCAGCGGCGCGACCGCCCCCGCCTCGTTCGCGCCGCCCGTCATCGATGCAGACGCCTGCATCGCCTGCGGCATCTGCCAAGGTGCCTGCGATGCGTTCTCGGCCACGGGAGAAACGCTCTCCAGCGTCCACGCCGCCGCCCGTCGGGCCGCCCTGGCAGACAGTGGGCGCGAGGTCGTCATCACCTGTCGTGAAAACACCGCCGACGAAGATCCAGCCTCGAACGTCGTCGTCGTCCCCTGCCTGGCCATGCTGCCGATGGAGCTGTGGACGCAACTGCTCTGCGAAGGCACGAACCTCTCCGTCGCGCTCGACTTCGGCCGCTGCGAGGAATGCCCCGCAGGCACCCGAGGGGCCGAAGGCCTCTTCACCCAGGCGATAGCGGCAGCAGAGGAGGCCAGCGGCGCGCAAGTGGGCTTCTCCGAGACGCTTCCACGAAAATCCGACGAAGGTTTTTTCGCCTCCCTCGCACAAGCGGGCGAAAGCGGCGAGAAGCGCGATGCCTTCTCGGACATATTGGAAGAGCTCAAAGATGCCGCAAGCGGAAACCGCCGCAGGAGAAGCGACGCACATCTGCACGACCTGATGGAGCAGCAGGAACGGCGAACCTCCGAAGCGCGTCTGGGGGTGCGCGGCTCGACCCAGTTCAACGCTTACGCACACGGCGGCAGAGCCCGCAAGATCATGCACCCGAAACGGCGCATGCTGCTCGCCGCCGCTTCCGCAAACCCCGTGGCAGGCGACGCCATCGCCTTCACCGTTTCCACCACCGGCCCGGGATGCGACGACTGCCTTGCCTGCACGAAGGCCTGTCCCACCGGCGCGCGAGGGCCGAGCGCGAAAGACGGCACGCTTTCCTACGACCCCCTTTTCTGCATTGGATGCGCAGGGTGCATCAAAGTGTGCCCAACAGGTTCCATAACGTTAACAGCCCTCAGCGCCAAGGAGGCGACGTGCTATGATGGCGAGCGAAAACCACGTGAGGAGTCTTGCCGATGACCGACCAAAACACCAGCGGGAACGAACCCGCACAAGCACCTGAGCCAACGCCGACACCTGCGCCCGAGCAAGCGCCGCAACCCAGCTACCCCTACCCGCCCAACCAAGCCCCCGTCCAGCAAAAGAAAATATGGCCCTGGATCGCGCTCGCCTGCGTTTTGGCCTTCATGCTCGGATTGGGAGGATGCGTCGGCTGCACCGCCGTGACCACGCTCGTGGGAGCCGCAACCCACAATCGCGAGGATACGCTGCACCAATTCGAATACGACGACCCCTACGGCTACGGCCTTGACTCGCAGGAGCTGCCCGACAGCGACCTGTACGGCGGGTTCACCATGGACGACATCAAGGATGCCGCCGGGGATGTTACAGGCGATGTGCAGGAGGGCAACCGCGCTTCCGAGGGCGTCTACGTCGTCGGCAGGGACATTTCCTCGGGGCTGTACTTCATGCAGGGCGACGTCTCCGTGGAAAGCAGCTACTACCTTTTCACGCCTGAAGGCTCCGGCACTTTCAGCCTCAAGAGCGCCGTAAGCTACACGGGCAACTACTTCGGCGATCTGGAAGAGGGCGACATCGTCGTGTTCCTCCCCCACGTGCCCGACGCGCGCATGCTGCCCGCCGGCGACGCCGACTTCGCCCCGCAAGCGCCCTATGCCAGCGGGCTGTACCGCGTCGGCAGGGATATTCCGGCAGGAACGTACCGCGTCAGCGTCAGCGATACGGCGCCGAAGAGCGCCACGCAAGACTACGCCGCCTACATCATGGGCGACCTCGACTTCGACGACGACTCCATTCTCGACGAGCGCTACCTTCTGCGCGGGATATCGCAGGAAGTGACCGTGGAAGAGGGTCAGTGGCTCGAGCTCTTCGGCACCACCGCCTCGCCGGTAGATTAAGCGTCCGCCCACACCGAAAGGACCCCGCATGCAACCGCTGCCCGAACACCCCACGCTCGCCGAAATCAACGACCTCTTTGCCAACGACAAGTTCGCCACCCAAGCTGCCGGCTGCCGCGTTCTCGAGGGCAGCCGGGGACATGCGGTATGCGAAATGGAGCTGACGCCTATCCATTACAACGCCGCCGGCGGAGTCATGGGCGGGGCCATTTTCACGCTCGCTGATTTCTGCCTCGCCATTGCCTGCAATATCGGAGAGGCGCCCACGGTCTCGGTCAGCAACACCATCGAGTTCCTCTCAGGGGCGAAGGGCACGAAGCTCATCGCAACCTGCAACGTCGATAAATCCGGCCGCAAGCTGGGCTTTTACACGGTAGATGTCGCCGATGACACCGGGCGGGGGGTCGCGCGCATGACCGCTACCTGCTACCGCTAAAATTTTTCAAAAAGGGTCTTGCGCGAATTTCAAGTTCCCGTATAATAACGAAACGCACCTGATTCGGGGCCTTAGCTCAGCTGGGAGAGCGCATGGCTGGCAGCCA
>CAVGAF010000035.1:0-14511 GCA_963627055.1 Butyrivibrio sp. CAG:318
TCCAGCGGCGACGAGGCCGATTTCTATGGCGAAAACGCGGCCCTGTTCGCCACCAACGGCGCTACGCTTACGCTCAGCGACGCTCTTATCAGCACGAACGGCACGCACGCCAATGGTGTGTTCTCCTACGGCACGGGTACAACGGTGAACGTGTCGCATTCCATTATCCGCACCACGGGCAATTGCTCGGGCGGGCTTATGACCACCGGTGGCGGCACCATGAACGCCACGGACGTGACCGCTGAAACCACGGGCAACTCGTCGGCCGCCATCCGCTCGGATCGCGGCGGCGGGACGGTGAACGTCAACGGCGGCTACTTCACCACGGCGGGCACGGGCTCGCCGGTCATCTACTCCACGGCGGATATTTCCGTCTCCGGCGCGTATCTGCAGTCCACGGCCAGCCAGGGCGTGGTGGTGGAGGGCAAGAACTCCGTCGCTCTGACGGATTGCCAGCTCATCGCATCGAATACGACGAAGAACAGCAACAAATCCGACTTCTACCAGGCCGTTATGATCTACCAGTCCATGTCGGGCGACGCGAGCTCGGGCACGTCGTCGTTTGCCATGACCGGCGGGTCGCTCACAAACGAAAACGGCGACATCTTCTTCGTGAACAACACGGCGTGCAATATCTCGCTGACGGGCGCGAGCATCGTGAACAACGACGCGACGGGCGTGTTCCTGCGTGCCGCAGCGGCGGGATGGGGAAGCGCGGGCAGCAACGGCGGGCATGTGAATCTGAACGCATCGGGGCAGGTCATCGACGGGAACCTGCTGGTTGACGACAGCTCCACGCTGAACCTCTACCTCAACGACGCCTCGTCGTTCACCGGCGCGGTGAACCCTGACGGGCAGACCGGCGACGTGTACGTGGAGCTTGACGCGAACAGCACGTGGACGCTCACGGGCGATTCGTACGTATCCAGCCTGACGTGTGTGCAAGGCACCATTAATCTGAACGGCTACAAGCTGTATGTGAACGGTCAGGAATACGATGGCGAGGGCGCCAGCGGCGGCAGCGCGTTCGATATTGCGTCGGCGGCGGCCAGCGGTGCCTCGCAAGGCGGAGCCCCGGATGCGCCGGGCGGCTCGGGCGCTGGTGGGGCTGGCGGCTCGGGCACCGCGCAAGGCGAGCCGCCCGCGAAGCCGAACTAAGGAAGCGGGAGGGTTCCGCCACGCAGGGCGAGTGGCCTGCGAAGTCGAGCTAAGGGGCGGGGGACGTTTTTTTGTCGCGCAGGGCGAGCCGACCGCGAAGCCGAATTGGGGAAGCACGAAGCGTTTTACCGCGTAAGGTGTAGCCGCCGTCCGATTGCCCTCAAGCTTGCGGCGCCGCATATTCCGGTTGCGCCGGAAGCGCGCTCTCGTGAACGCGAGATTCGGGTATGTGGTTCTGCGTGTGTTAATCTGCCCGGAAATCAATCCTGACCTGGAATTTCGTAGGTTCGAGCGAAAGCTCGAACCATAATAGGGAGCAACCGAAGGTCGCGACACATTTTTCCTGGCGAGCAAGCTGAATACGCAGGTTGGCAAGACGTCGCAGCAGGAAGTAGGGACGATTGAAAGGTCGACCAGGCCGCCGGGGATGTCGGGATGCCGCAGGCCCGATCGGCCGACGCACGCTACCCGCGCTCGACGTTCAAGTCCCACCCGGTGGCCGCTCGTAATTGTCAACCATAGGTAACCTGTGCTACATTGTTTCCCAAAGCGAACTGCGTGTGCGCCCATGCGGGACACATTCGATGCAAGGAGCCGCTATGGGAGAAGCAACCGCCCCTTACCTGGTCGTCAACAACCTCTGCAAGCATTATGGCGAGGGCGAGGCCCGCACCGTCGTGTTGCGCGACATCACCACCAGCGTGAATAAAGGCGAAATCTGCGTGCTACTCGGCCCCTCGGGCAGCGGCAAGTCCACGTTTCTCAACCTCATCGGCGGGCTGGAAGGGGCCGACGGCGGCACCGTTTCCGTCGGCGGCACGGAGTTGACCGCGCTTGGTCCCCGACAGCTTGGCGAGTACCGCCGAAGCGCACTCGGGTTCGTCTTCCAGTTCTACAACCTGGTGCCCGACCTCACTATCCGCGAAAACATCGAGGTGACGGCGCACCTTTCCGCCAACCCTCTGCCCATCGACAACCTGCTGCGCTCGCTTGGCCTCTACGAGCACCGCAGCAAGTTCCCCCGCCAGGTTTCCGGCGGACAGCAGCAGCGCTGCGCCATCGGTCGTGCGCTGGTCAAAAATCCTGGGCTGCTTCTGTGCGACGAGCCGACCGGCGCGCTCGACTACCAGACCTCGAAGGAAATTCTAGAGCTGATGGAGCAGGTCAACCGCGATTTCGGCTGCACCATCGTCATCGTCACGCACAACGACGCCATCAAGGGCATGGCGCACCGCATCCTGCGTCTGCGCGACGGCGTGCTGGCCGAGGACAGCGTCAACGACGCCCGCATCCCCGCACGCGAGCTTTCCTGGTAGGTGGGCGCCATGGCATCGCCGCTGATCAAGCGCTTCCCGCGCGAACTGAGGAACAACCTGGGGAAATACCTGGGCATTTTCCTGCTGATGTCCGTGAGCATCGCGCTGACGTCGGGTTTTCTGCTCGCCGCGAACTCTATCGGCGTCATCATTCGGGAAATGCCCGCGAAGTACGCCATCGAGGACGGGCGCTTCACGACCGCCTTTGAGGCCACCGACGCGCAGCTTGACGCCGTACGCGCTGTGGCCGAGGACAGCGACGCGGGCGGCGTGAGCATCTACGAGAATTTCGCCCTCGACTGCGATTTCACGCAGCCCGACGGCAGCAACGACCGGTCGCGCACGCTGCGCGTCTACACGCACCGCACCAAGATCGACCTGGCGGCCTACGCGCAAGGGGAGGCGCCGCAGGCCGACGACGAGGTGGCCATCGACCGTGTGTTCGCCCAGAACAACGACGTTAAGCTGGGCGACACCGTGCGCCTGGCCGGGCGCGACTTCACCGTGTGCGGCATCATGACCACCGCCGACAACCAGGCTCTATTCGAGAACAATTCCGACTTCACGGTGAACACGCAGTCGTTCGGCGTGGCAGAGGTGGCCGAAAGCGGGTTCGCGGCGCTGTGCGAAAACGGGCGCGATCCCGCGTACCTGTACTCGTTTAGCTTCGACAACGCCGATTTGACGCTGGCCGAGCGGGGCGACATCGAGAAGGATATGGTGCGTGCGCTCGCGGCGGCGGGCGCGAGCGTCGAAGACCTGACCGACGCGGACGCCAACCAGGGCATCGGCTACGCCGCCGACGATGTCGAGGGCGACTCGTCGATGTGGATCACGCTGCTCTACATCATCATCGCCATTATGGCGTTCGTGTTCGTGGTGCTCACCTCCGCAACCATCGAGGAGGAGAGCGCCATCATCGGCACGCTGCTGGCCAGCGGATACCGTCGCCGCGAGCTGGTGGCGCACTACCTGGCGCTGCCGGCGGTGGTGGGCATCGCGGCGGCCGTGGTGGGCAACGTGGTCGGCTACACCTGGATGAGCGAGCCCATGCGCGACCTGTATTACGGCAGCTACAGCCTGCCGCCCTATTACGCCACCTGGAGCTGGGGCGTCTTCGCGCAAACCACGGCGGTGCCGGTGGCGGTGCTCGTGGTCGTCACGCTCGCAGGCCTGGTGCGCAAGATGCGCCATACGCCGCTGGCCTTCCTGCGCCACGAGACCAGCAAGGGCGGCGTCAAACGCGGTCTGCCGCTGCCCGAGCGGATGAGCTTTCCCGCGCGGTTCCGCCTGCGCGTTTTCCTGCGCAACCTGGGCAATTTCGCCACGTTGTTCGTGGGAATCGGGTTCGCCAGCATGCTCTTGCTGTTCTCTCTGGCGATATTGCCAACCATGACGCACTACGCGGAAAACCTGCGCAACAACGTGGTGGCCGAGCATCTCTATACGCTGAAGGCCCCGCTGGAGCTTGAGGGCGCGGCCTCGCAGGCCGACGGGGCGGCGGGCGCGGGTGCGGCCTCGCAGGCCGCTGGGGCGGCGAGCGAGGCCGCGGGTTCGCAGGCTTCCGAGAGCATGCATCCCGTCAACAGCGCCGACAACGGCGCGGAAAAGATCGCGCAGGCGGAGAAATACGCCGTCTATCAGCTTGAATACGACCGCGGGGATGACAAGGGGACCGAGTCCGTCACGGTCTACGGCGTGACACCGGGATCGCGCTACTGGGACGGCATCAACGTGGGCGACGGGCGCGTGGTGTTCGGCGGCGGCCTTATCGACAAGTTCGGTTTCGCCGACGGGCAAACCATCAGCCTCTACGACAAGTACGAGGACGAAACGCACGAGGTCACCTACGAGGGCGCGGCGTATGCCTGGGGAACCAAGTCGGACATGGCCGTGTACGTAAGCCTGGACGACTTCAACCGCCTCTTTAGAAACGACGAGGGCTACTTCAACGCCTATGCGTCTGACGAGGCGCTTGAGCTGGACGCGAAATACCTGGCCAGCGACCTGACGCCCTCGGACATGGACGCGATTGGCGACCAGTTCGTCGACATGATGGACGGCATGATCGGCATGCTCGTGGGGCTTTCGGTGTTCATCTTCCTGGTGTTCATGTACTTGCTCACGAAGTCGATTATCGACCGGTCGGCGCGCGCCATCAGCTACATGAAGGTGTTCGGCTATCGCGACGGCGAGATCAGCCGCCTTTACGTGCGCTCGATCACGCTGACGGTGGCGGTGTCGCTGGTGGTGTGCCAGCCGCTCATCATCGGCGGGCTGACGCTCATCTTCCGCTCGATGCTGCTTGCCTACAGCGGCAACATCGAGATCTACGTGCCCGCGGCAGCCATCGTGGAAGTGATCGCCATCGGGTTCGCGACGTACCTGGCGGTGGCGCTAGCGCACGTCCGCCGCATCAAGCAAGTGCCGCTGGCCCTGGCATTGAAGGTGCAGGAATAGGCGACGCCCGGCCCGCCGCCTGTGCCGGCTGCCGCGCTAGCCGTTCGCATCGGGTTTCCTCGCGCTTTCGCCGCCTGCGTTTTGCGTATTGCCGACAACCGGATATAATTTTGAATTTATATGGGAATGCGTGCATAAACCGCATGCGTGCTGATAATTCGGCGCCCGCTGGGGCGCTTCTTCGGCGGCTTTGAGGTCGCCTGGATCGGAGGAGAACATGGCAACGAAAACGGGCGGCGCCCGCGCGTCCTGGTCGGGCAAGTGGGCGTTCATTTTGGCGGCGGCGGCCTCGGCCATCGGCCTGGGCAACCTGTGGCGCTTCCCCTACCTGGCGGCGAAGTACGGCGGCGGCGTGTTTTTGCTCACGTACGTGGTGCTGGTGCTCACCTTCGGCTTCACGCTCATGATCCTGGAAGTGGCCATTGGCCGCAAAACGGGGCAGAGCGCCATCGGCGCGTTCCGCCATTTCGGCAAGAAATACGCCTTCATCGGCATTTTCTCGTCGGCGATCCCGTTCATCATCGTGCCGTATTACTGCGTCATCGGCGGCTGGGTGCTCAAGTACGCGAGCGCCTACCTCACCGACGGCCCCGCGGCGCTTGCCGACGGCGGCACCTACTTCACCAGCTTCATCACCGGCGGCGGCGAGAGCTTCATCTGGATGGCGGCGTTTCTGCTCATCGTGTTCGGCATCGTGGCCATGGGCGTGAAAAACGGCATCGAGCGCGCCAACCGCGTGCTGATGCCCGTGCTCATCGTGATGACCGTCGGCATTTCGCTCTACGAGCTCACCATGCCCGGCGCCATCGACGGCCTGCTGTACTACGTCACGCCCGACTTCTCGAAGTTCAGCGTGCAGCTGGTGGTGGCCGCGCTCGGCCAGATGTTCTACAGCTTGAGCCTGGCCATGGGCATCATGATCACCTACGGCTCCTACATGCAGAAGAAGGACGACCTGGAGCAGTCGGTGCGCCGCATCGAGGTGTTCGACACGGGCTACGCGTTTTTGGCCGGCCTGATGATCGTGCCTGCCGCGTTCGTGGCCATGGGGTCGGCCGAGGCGGTTGCGTCGAAGTCGGGCCCGTCGCTGATGTTCATCATCCTGCCCGAGGTGTTCCAGCAGATGGGGCCGGTCGCCACCGTCATGGGCTTCCTGTTCTTCCTGCTGGTGGTGTTTGCGGCGCTCACCAGCGCCATCAGCCTGACGGAAACCTGCGTGTCCATCGTGCAGGACTCCACGCACCTGACGCGCAAGAAGTCGCTCGGCATCTCGGTGGTGTTCATTGCCGTCGTCGCCGTGGTGGTGAACATGGGCTACAGCCAGCTGGCCGTTATCGAGCCGCTCGGCCCGGGCAGCACCATCCTCGACTTCCTGGACTTCATCTCCAACTCCGTGATGATGCCGATCGCCGCGCTGATGGCCTGCGTGTTCGTGGGCTGGGTGATTAAGCCCGCCGCCATCGTGGACGAGGTGAAGAGCTCGAGTGCCTTCAAGGCCGAGAAGCTGTTCACCGTCATGGTGAAGTACATCGCGCCGGTGCTGCTGGTCATCATTCTGGTGGCCTACGTGGCGGCCCAGTTCGGCTTCTTCAGCATGTAGCGCGCGGGATGCTCCGGCTTTGCCGGAGCATCCGAGCTTGCGCTCGGGCCTACGGAAATCCCTCTGACGCGTCAACCCGCGTCGAGGTTGACCGCGCGCCCGACGGCGGGCTTAGCGCATGGCGATGGTCTCTTGCAGTGCGCAGATTTTGTCCGCCAGGCACACGAGCCATGCCTCCGCGCTTCTGGGAATGCGCGTTGGCGGCAGCGGCCACATGTGCGCGCTGATGATGTTTCGCTCAAGCGGGCTGAGCTCAAACTCTTCATGCGCGCGTTTCATGGCTATGACGGGATGATTGATCGCATGCTTGGAATTGTCCGTGTGATGCCAGTCGTAGCCATAGTAATCATGCAGGATGCCCGCCCGCACAATGGCTTCGTCGTCAAAGTGCCCGGGCAGCGCGCAGCTCATCTTGTAGGCGCAGCGCGCAACCCGCATGCAGTGGTCGTAGGTGCTCACGCTGCCGTGCTGGCTGTACTCGCGCATCTTCTGCACGCCGGCCGCCTTGCGGATGGGGGAGCTCAACTCCTCGAAGCGCCTGGCCTGCTGCTCTTTGCGCGCGCGGTTCTTTTGCGCGCGCGTCACCGCTTCGGCCTCGCTCTCTCGGCCATCTTGGCCCTTGCGGCGTGTATGGCCTTGCGTCCCGCCTCGCCAAGCTTGGAAGCCTTGGCGTTGGAGAAGCCCTTGATGGAGGCAAGTACGCGGCGCTGCCTCGAGCTAAGCTGTTCCACGAAATCGCGGGCCGCGGGCTCGATTTCGTCTTTGCGCGCGGGCAGCTTGCTCGTTATGCGACCGAACGTGAGCGTGTTGAGCAGCCTGAACGAGAACGTGGCGCGCTCCATGCCGCTGCGCGCCGCGCCGGCAACTTTGCGGCGGCTCGCTTGCGCGGTGGCGACGTTGGCTTCCATCGTCTTGTCGAAGGCGTCGGCCGCCGCTTCGACCTTTTGCAGCAGCTCGGTGAGCGCGCTGAAGGCAAGCGTCGCGTCAACGGAGACCACGGCCACGATGGCGATGGCCGCTATCTCCCAAGCGGGGTCGGGGATAAGCTCATAGGCCGCATGGGAGAGGGGTACGAGCAGTACGGCGGTTGCGACGCCGGCCGCGCCGAACAGAAGCGACGCCGGCAAGCAGATGCGTCCGTTGAGGTTGAGCGGCATGTTGCTGTAATCCCACCAGCGGGCGCCGAAGAGCTTCTCCATCGCCACGCTCGTGAGGTATTCGAGCACGGCGCTGCCGAACATCGCCGTCAGAAAAACCGCCCAAAGGGGAAACGCCCCGCTGGCAACGAAAGCGTTGTCGTAGGCAATGAGGAAGATCACGGCTCCCACGCCGTAGATGGGGCACGAGGGCCCAAAGAGAAAACCGCGGTTTTCCCAGGCGCCCTCGCGCACCACGTTGAGGATGCATTCGAACACCCATCCTGCAAAAGCAATGACGGCGTACCAGACGATGTACTTGCTAACGATCAAAAAACGTGACCTTCCCGATGGGCTGCGATAGCCCTATCTGCTCAGCTAGAAGCAGAACGCCAAAATCACGCCGAGTTCGTAATCCGCGCTCGTGCCGTAGCCGGGCTTGCCGGTTTTTTCGGGGCAGTAGATTTCGGCAAAGGACCCGGGCCATTTCTCGTTAAGCAGCGGCGAGCGTTCCCAGCAACGGAGCATATCCTGCTGCAGGTTCGCGGGGTTGTTGCCCGCGCGCGTGGTGAACTTGAGGCATTCCCACTTCTGCTCGCCGTCGTGCGTCACGCCCTTGTCGGCCCAGTACGTATACTGCGATCCTTCGAACGCTGCGAAATCCTTGACGCCGACGCCAGTGTACTCGCTGTAGCTCAGCAGCCAGAATTTATCCTGGGAATAAACCAGATCGGTGCTCAGGTCGCCCTTGCTGGACGCCTTGCCGACCGTGAGGATCTTGTCGGTGAAGGCGGAGTCGAAGTTCTTGTAGATGGCGCCGCTTTCCTGCATGCTCGCGTGCAGCTCGGTCGCGCCCCAGCCGCCGGTATTCGTTTCCTTGCTGTTCATGGAGGCGGCTTCGGGCAGCACATGCGTTGCCTGGAACGTGATGCTGCAGCCTTCCTTGTCGTGAGCGCCGACCTGCACCACGCGGAACTCCACATACTTGTTGGCGTCCTGGGCCTCCTTGCTTGCGTCGGTGGTCGAGCCCGCCCAGCGGGTGTACAGGTGCACGGAATCGTCGGCGAGGTACTTCGCGTACTCCGCCATCACGGCCGCATCGCCGCTCTTGATGGCCGCGACGTCGGCGTCGATCTGCGACAGGGGCTTTATAACCGAAGCGGTCGGGTCTTGCGCGCCCGCGGCCGCCAGCCAGTAGCCCTTGACGTTCCATTTTGCGTACAGCACGAGGTCGGACGTGATGCGCGTGCTGAAATCGAAGGCCTGCGTATAGCCCTTGTCGGTGTACCAGCCGACGAACTCGTAGTCGTTGTTGGCGGGCACGGCCGGTTGGGTGGCGCAGGCGTAATCGCGGACGGTCTGGCTGTCGATTGCGCAATCGACGCCGCATGCGTCGAAGCTGACGGTGTGGGTGGTGAAGCTGATGACGCCGCCCTTAAATGCGTTGGCCAGCATGACGGCAACGCGCTCGCGGGGAATTTCCTGTGCGGGCTTCAAGGAGCGTGCGCCCTGCTCATCGTAGCCGTTGACGATGCCCTTGGCCTTCGCCCAGGCGACGGAGGCGCGCGCCCAGTCGGAAATGGCGTCCTTGTCGGTAAATCCCGCCAGCACGGACTGGTCGGCGGCTTCGGCCCCGGCGGGGTCGGCGTAGTTTGCCAGGATGGTTGCCAGCTGCTCGGCGCTCACCGGGTCGTTCGGGCGGAATTCGGCGCCGTCGGCCACGTCGAAGCCGTGGATGACGCCGGCCGCAACGGCCCAGTTCGCCGCGCCGGTGTACCAAGCGCGGTCGGCGACGTCGGGCATGCCGGTGGCGTTGTCGGCGTCCTTGGCGTAGGTGCCGGCGGCCTCGGGCTCGGCCACGCGCCACAGGATAGAGGCCAGTTCGGCGCGCGTGAGCGTGCGGCCCACGCCGAACTTGCCGGCGTCGGGGCCTTCGGTGTAGCCGGTCATCAGGTCGTTTGTGGCGCAGAACGTCACGCCGTCGACGTACCACGAGCCGGCAACGACGTCGCTGTATTCGGCGGCGGGGTCGAAGTCGGTCGTGCCGCCCTCGGGCGTGTCGGCGTCCTCGGCCGCGAACGCCAGCGTGGGCACGAGCAGGGCCGCCAAAAGGGCAAGCCCCAGCGCCAATGAGATTTTTCGCCAGCAGCGGGAAGTCATGTCTGGCTCCTTTCAGTTGGTTTTGCTTGCTCAAACGGGTTGAATGCGTTCGGGCAAGCGGGAAAAGATATTGGGAAAGTATATACGCCCGCTAGTATTTGCGCCACGTGGTCATTTCGAGGGGGAATGCGGGCCCGCGCCCGCCCGCGCCCGCCCGCCGCCTTTCTGCTTCAACTTTCGTTTACGTGCTTTTGGCCTGCGCGGATATGCATGCGTGCCTTGCTATAGTTGCTATCGATTGAATCGTTAACCGTATTGACCTCGGGTGCTGCCCGCCACGCCGCGCCCGGGACGGATGAAGGATACCGTTATGCCTGATAGCAAGCACTATTGGGACGCGTCGCCCACCGAGGGGGCCGCCGTGTCTTTGCCGCAGATGATTGACGACGGCTCCCCGGCGGCGCTCGTCGATAAACGGGATTAGGAAGGGCGATCTCATGTCGAAACGGCTCAAGAAGAAGACCGCAATCCTAGTGGGCGCCATCGTGGTGAGCATGGTGGTCATGGGCGCGTTGCTCAACAACATGCAGGAAAAGCTCCAGCTGGCCAATTGCGATTCCGAAATTCAACAGCAGATGGAAACGCTGCCGGAGCTTTTGCAGGAAGCGGCCGACGAAACGGCGCAGAACACGCAAACCTACGACGCGATCTACCAGTCGAAGGCCGAAACCATCCGCTTCATGGTGAACAACAACGTCGGCTTCGAGGCGACCGATGCCAAGATGGCCGAATACGCCGACCTGTTCAATGTGAACAACATGATGGTGGTCACCAAGGGCGGCGCCGTGGTGGCGAAGGCGGCCGACACCAAGGCGGACTTCAGCCAGGCGCGCTTTGACGAGCTGCGCGCCACCTTCGATACCGGTAAAGCCTCCGACGCCGTCGAGATCGATCTTCCCGACGAGGGCTGGTACGACCGCTATTACGCCTGCGCACTCGACGGCGACACCATGGTGGTCATCGAGCAGAACCCGCAGCAGCTGGCCGATTTGGTGGAAACCACCGGGTCGGTCTCCAGCGTGCTCAAGGACGTCACCATCGGGCAGAACGGCTACGTGATGGCCGTCTCCGCCGACGATTATGAGATCACGTACAATCCCTCCGACGCGCTTGTCGGCTCCGACGCCTTGGCGGAGGGCTTCGACGCGTCCGACCTGAAGGACGGCAACTTCTTCCGCGCCACGTTCGCCGGACATGCGCTGTACTGCGGCGTTTCGCAGATTGACGACACCTACTACGTCTACGCCGTGCCCGAGTCGGACATGACGGCCGCGCGCACCATCACCGTCGGCGTCATCCTGTTCGTGTTCTTGGGCGTGATGGTTGCCGTGGCGCTCTACGGCATCTACGTGATGCGCGACGACGAGCGCGCCGGCACGGGTGAGCGCCTGGGCGCCTTCGGGCCCTACCAGTACAACCGCTCCATCGGCAAGAAGGCCGTGGTGCTTTCCGTCGTCGGCTTTTTCGTGGTCGTGGGCATCGCCTTCTACATGCAGACGTTGTTCGCGCTGTCCAATCAGTCGGTGACGAACAATCAGCGCGCCACCGAGATATCCGAGACGCTCGACCGCAACAATGCCCGCGCCGCCGAGCTGAAGCAGCAGTATTCCACGCGCTATATCACGAAGTGCCACGAAGCCGCCTATATCATCCAGCAAAACCCCTCGCTGGCTACGCGCGAAAAGCTGCACGAGCTGGTCGATGTCCTGCAGATCGCCACCATCTACGTTTATGACGGCGACGGCTCCATGACCGCGTCGAGCACGTCTCAGCGCACCTACAGCCTGTCGACCACCTACGGCGATTCGTCTTACGAGTTCCGCTGCCTGCTCGGCGGCAAGGACGAATACGTGCAGGAACCGGCCGTCAACGCGACCACCGGCGAGGTGCAGCAGTACCTGGGCGTGGCGCTCTACGATAACTCCGGCATCGCCAACGGCATCGTCCAGATTTCCGTGCGCACCACGCGTCTGCAAACGCTCCTGGCCAGCGTGAAGATCGACCGCGTGCTCGACGGCGTGAAGGTGGGGGCCGAGGGCTTCGCGTTCGCGGTGAACAAGGACGGCGACAACACGGTCGCGTACTATCCCAACTCCAAGCTCCAGGGCAAGGCCGCTGCCGATTTGGGGTTGACGAAGGCGCAGATCAAGGACGGCTTTTCCGATTACGTGACGCTGGGCGGCGAAACGTATTTCGCGAATTGCCTGGAACTTGACGACTGCTATCTCTACGTGGCCGGCCCCGAGGGCGAGCTCATGGCCGAACGCGGGCCGCTGTCGGTGACGACGGGCGTCATCGCGGCGCTGTGCTTGGCGTTCGTGTTCGTGGTGCTGTCGCTTGAGCGGCGCCAGACGGCAGGGGCCGGCGCGGCGGCTGACGGCGCGGCCCCGACGGGTGGGCGCGCTTCCGCCTCGGCCCCCGCCTCGTCCTCGGCCGACGGTCGCATCGTCGACGTCACCATGGCCGACGGGCGCACGAAACGCAGCGAGAGCGCGGTGAGCCGCTGGCTGAACCGCTCGCTGGGTTGGCGCGAGAAGACGCCCGAGCAGAAGCTCGCGACCACCATCAAGTGGTTCTTGGGCGTGGCGGCCTTCGCCGTCTGCTTCGCCGTCGTGTTCGAGGACTCCATCTTCTCTCAGACGTCGGTGTTCCGCTACATCCTGGGCGGCGAATGGGAGCGCGGCGTCAACATCTTCGCCATCACGGCTTCCGTCATGTACGCCTGCGTGGCAATCACCGTGGCCGCGGTGGCGCAGTGGCTGCTGCACCTGCTGGCCGACGTGCTGGGCGCGCGCGGCGAAACCGTGTGCCGCCTGCTGTCGAGCATCGTGAAATACGGCATGATCATCTTCATGCTGTACTGGTGTTTGGGCGTGCTGGGCGTGGACACGGCGACGCTTCTGGCTTCCATGGGCATCATCACCTTGGCGCTGTCCTTCGGCGCGAAGGACCTGATCACCGACATCCTGTCGGGCCTGTTCATCATCTTCGAGGGCGAGTTCCGCGTCGGCGACGTCATCCAGGTGGGCGGCAACACCGGCACCGTCATGGACATCGGCGTGCGCACCACCAAAATCAAGAACGGCAGCGGGGACGTGCTGGTGCTGCGCAACAGCGGCATCTCCAACGTGGTGAACAAGACGAAGCTGGACTCCTACGCCAACGTCGACATCATCTTGCCGACGGGGGAGAGCCTGCCGTATTTGGAGAACGTGCTGTCGCGCGAGCTGCCGAAGGTGCGCGAGCGCGTGCCCGAGATTCTCGACGGGCCGTTCTACAAGGGCGTGGTGGAATTGGCGGACGGCACCATGACCGTGCGCGTGGTGGCCACGTGCGCCGAGAAGGATCGCGGCGGGTTGGAGCGTGCACTGAAGCGCGAGATGAAGCTTTTGCTCACGCGTAACGACATCGCGCCGTACACGAAGGCCTTCGAGCATGACGGCGACGAGGAAAGCGTCGAGGAGAAGTGCGCGGAAGCCGCCGAGCTGCGCGCCGCAGATAAGTTCAATAAGCAGCAGTCCGAGGCCGCTGAAGCCCTCGGCAACGAAAGCCCCGACGGTGGAGTCGGGGGAGTGCAGGGGTAGAGCGCCTGGGATTCCGCGGGGCCGGGCGCGCTACCCGCGCGCCGTCGGCCCGTATCAGAGAGCGCCTTTGAGCGCGAGATGCTCTTCGTCCGCTCGGCAAGAAAATCTAGCCGAGCGGACGTTCTTTTTTTGGGGATGCTACTTCCAGTCGCGGCGCATCTGCTCCCACTTCGCGTCGCGTCCGGCTTCCACCATGCGCACCTCTTCGTCGGTCAAGGCCTTGAAGCGCGCCTGGCGGCGCAGGTACGCCTCGACGCTGGAGAATTCCTTCGGGTCGCGGTTGAGCGTAAACGACCCGCCCGGCACCCCGCACGCGTCGGGCCCCTCGTATTCCGCCAGGTACCAAAGGCCGCAATCAACCACGTCGCGCGCGATATCGACCATGTCGGCCTCGGGGCAGCCCCAGCCCGTCGGGCACGGCGCGATCACGTGGAGGTAGCGCATGCCGTGCATGTCGCGCGCGCGTTCGAGTTTGCGCAGGAAGTCGGGCAGATACCCCACGCTCGCCGTCGCGGCGTAGGGTATGCCGTGCGCCGCGACGATCTCGAACATGTTCTTCTTCTGCGTCAGGCAGCCATGCGCGCGGCTCCCGGCGGGTGTCGTGGTCGTTTTCGCCCCGAAGGGGGTCAGCGAACTTTTCTGGATGCCCGTATTCATGTAGGCCTCGTTGTCGTAGCAGATGTAGAGCACGTCGTCGTTGCGGTCGATGGCCCCCGAAAGCGCCTGGATGCCGATGTCGGCCGTGCCCCCGTCGCCCGCGAAACCGACGACGGTGCAGCCCTCGGGTTTCTTGCCCTGCGCGCGCAGCCCCGCCTCGATGCCCGTGAGCACGGCGGCGGTGGCGGCAAACGGCGTGATCATCGCGTTGTTGGCGAAGGAAAGCTGCGGGAAATTGAATCCGACGGCGCTCATGCAGCCCGCCGGCAGCGCAGCTACGGCCTGCGGCCCGAGCACTTTGAGCGCATGGCGCACCGCCAGCGACCCGCCGCAACCCGCACAGGCCTTATGCCCGAAGAAGAACTCGTCGTCGGTGATGGTTTTCGCGTTGATCGCCATGGCTTAGCGCCCCCCTTCGTCGTTTGCCGAACACTGCGCGC
>CAVGAF010000035.1:14722-16897 GCA_963627055.1 Butyrivibrio sp. CAG:318
CTCGAACATGCCCGCCATCTGCTGCTGCGAGATGTCGTCCCCGCCCAGGCCGCCGACGAAGTTCAATACCGGCACGCCTGCACCTGCCTGCTGCAGAGCCGAGCAGACATTGGTCATGACGGTGCCCTCGGCGCCGAAGCTCACGTCTTTTTCGAGCACGCCGACCGCCTTCGCCTGTGCAAGCGCCTCGGTCACGGCACGGGCCGGGAAGGGGCGCATATAGCGGATGCGCAAAAGGCCGGCTTGCACGCCTTGCGCGCGCAGCTCGGCGACGCGCGTGCGCGCAAGCCCGGCAATCGAGCCCAGGCACACCAGCACCACTTCGGCGTCTTCGCAATAAAGCGTTTCCACCATGCCGGGGTAGCTGCGCCCGAACACCTCGGAAAAGCGCTCCTCCACGGACGCGACCACCTCTTCAGCCGCCAGCATTCCCTCATGCGCGGCATGCTTGTAGTAGCGGTTGAATTCCGGGCCGGCGGAATATCCGATGTTGACGGGATGCGCGAAATCGAAGCAGTTGCCCGAGGCGTCGTAGGGCGGCAGGAATGCGTCAGCCGCGTCCTGGTCGGGGATATCGACGCTTTCGTAGGTATGCGTGAGCGCGAAACCGTCGAGGTTGACCATCACCGGCGTGCGCACCCGCGCGTCCTCGGCGAGCGCGTAGGCCATGAGCGCCAAATCGAGCGCCTCCTGATTGTCCTGCGCGTACACCTGGATCCAGCCATGGTCGAGCAGCGCCAGGCTGTCGCGCTGGTCGCCGTAAATGTTCCACGGCAGGGCGGTCGCGCGGTTCGCGTTCATCATGACGATGGGGAACCTGCCGCCGGCCGCATAGGTCAAACACTCGGCCATGTACAGCAAACCCTGGCTTGACGTGGCCGTGAAGGTGCGCGCGCCGGTGGCGGCGGCGCCGATGGCGCACGACAGGGCGGAATGCTCGGATTCGACATGGACGTACTCGGCGGCGAGGGATCCTTCCTCCACCATTTCGGAAAGACGCTCCACCACGACCGTCTGGGGCGTAATGGGGTAGGCCGATATGACCTGCGGGCGCGCCAAGCGCACGCCTTCGGCGAACGCTTCGTCGCCGGAAAGGAACCGCTTCATGTTAGGCCAGCACCTCCTTGGCTTTCGTTTCGGGAATCATTTCGATGGACGAGAACTTGCACACGGCCGCGCATACCCCGCAGCCTTTGCAGAAGTCCAGGTCGATGGCGACCGTCTTGCCCGTCGCGCCCGCCTCGCCCTGCGCGGGGACTTTGAAGATGACGCCGTCGGGGCAGGCCAGGTAGCACTGCATGCAGCCGGTGCAGGACGCCTCGTCGATGACGGGGCGGACGTTTCGCCAGCCGGCGTTGATCTGCGTGAGGTAGCCGGCCTCGTAGCACGTGGTGTTCGCGAAGTCGCTCACCTGCGGCACCTCGTCGCGCAGCGTGCAGATGTGAGCTGCGGGCGAATGGGCCGAACGGGCATGCGCCGCCGACGGGGCGGCAGCGTTCTTGCCCTCGGCGTCCGAGGATTCCTGCGCAGGCACGCTAGCGGCTGTCGACGGGCGGCAAGCCTCGGGTCCGTCCTCGCCAGAGCCCGTGCGCGTGGCGAGCAGCCCGCGCATAAGCTCGGCTGCGCGCTCGACCACCGCGATATTGCGCCCGTGCAGCTTCGCGGGCATGTACTGGCGGATGGCCTCGGCCACGTCTTCGGTCGATACGAGGTCGCACGCAACCGACAGGGCGCCCAGAAACACCGTGTTGGGAATGGGCCGGCCCAAAAGCTCGGAGGCGATGCCGTCGGCATCGATGGCGACCAGGCGCGGGTCGTCGAAGGCGTCTTTGGTGTTGACCAGGCACAAACCGCCCGGTGCAAGTTCGTCCGCCCAGTTTTCGTCGAGCAAGGTGCCATCCAGGTAGATGACGAAATCCGCGCGGGATACCGCACTCCGGTCACCGATTGGCACCGGCGAGATCTTGGTAAACGCGCGCATCGGCGCCCCGCGCCTCTCGGGCCCGAACGAGGGGAACGCCAGCGCGAACTTCTCCCCCGAAAGCGTTGCCGCCGCTCCGAGCAGGCGCGCTGCCGTGAAGGCCCCCTGCCCGCCGCGGCCATGCCATAGCACTTCCATCATGAAATAACTCCCGTCTTGGTTTCGCAATCACCATGCGCCCCGTCCGCCGCGCG
>CAVGAF010000035.1:17021-19435 GCA_963627055.1 Butyrivibrio sp. CAG:318
CACGCGATCGAAGCAAAACGCAAGGCGGCGACAAGCCGAAACTCGCCGCCGCCTCATCGCCGTCCCCTGCGCCGCGCCTAGAAGCGCGCGTACTTCTCCAAATTCTTCTGGAGCGTTTCCACGTATCGCCGGCCAATCATGCCGAGCGGCTCGCCGACACGCTTGACGTAGCCCAAATAGAGCTTCACGTCGGTTTCGAGCGGCACGGTGTTAAGCCCCGCGCCGTCGGATATGCCCACCAGGATACCGGATGTGATCGTGTAGCCGTTCAATGCCACGATAAGCTCCGAAAGGCTTGCGCGGTCGGTGGTCGCGATGCTCTTGGCACGCGGGGCCGCGCCGAGCGCTTCCTCGTAAAACGCCTCCGGTGCGTCCTCGCCCTGGTCGAAATACACGTACGGATAGTCGGAGAGCACCTCGATGCTCAAGCTGGCGGCGTTTACCAACGGATGGCTCGCCGGCAAGGCGACGCGCGGCGCGGATTCCTTGAGCTGCACGAACTCCAGCCCCGCCGCCGCAAACGCCTCGTTAAGCGCTTCGGCGGTTTCCGACGTCTCGAACACGACGCCGAGCTCGCTCACGCCGCCTGCGACGTCGTCGATGACCCCTTGGGTAGTGCGGTCGCGCAGGGCGTAGCGGTATTCGTCGCCGCCGAGCGCGAGCACCGTATGGGCGAACGTCTGCACGTTGAACAGGTAATGCTGACCGGAAACGGAGAAGTCGACTGCCATGATGGATCCCCTTTCATGAAGAGCACGGCCGGCGGTGCGGGCGATGGTTCACCGCCTAGTGTACGCCGGCCGTTTTCGCGGGTCAAAAGCGCGCGAAGCCGTTTGACCCATTGGTTGAACCTGCAGATGAAGGCAGATTTATTTCGCGGAGTCGCGTTCGTCGATAAAGCGCTTGGCCTTATGCTCGCTCGAGGTTCCCAGCTTGTCGGCGTCGAAGACGATGACCTTCGCCGGGCGCACGCCGGTGTGCGCCTTCAGGGCCTTCTCGACGCGCTTGGCAACCTGGTCGTAGGGCTCGTCGGAACCCAGCGCGCGCTCGACAGACACCTCGTAGCGGGTGGAGAAGTTCTCGTCGTAGACGCGGATGGAGTACTCGCCGGTGAGTCCCTCCTCCTTGCGCACGACATATTCCACGTCGGAGGGGAACACGTTGACGGCGCCGACGATGAACATCTCGTCCTTGCGGCCGGTCACGTGGATGCGCGCATGGGTGCGCCCGCAGGAGCACTTTTCGGTGGAGACGTAGCCGATGTCGCCGGAGCGGAAGCGGATCATCGGGCGTGCCTTCTTCATGAGCGTCGTGTAGGTGAGCTCGCCGACCGAACCGGGCTCGAGCACCTCGCCGGTTACGGGGTCGACGGTTTCAACGAGGATCTGGTCCTCGACGATGTGCAGGCCGTCCTTCGCCTCGCACATGGCCGCGCAGGCGCCGTAGATGTCGGAGAGGCCGAAGAAGTCGACGACCTTCGCGCCCCACAGCTCCTCGATGGCCTCGCGGGTGGAGGCGATGGAGCCGCCGGGCTCGCCGGCAACGATGATGGTGTGGATGTTGAAGTCGGTGCGCGGGTCGAGGCCCTTTTCCTTCGCCTTCTGGCCGAGCGTCCAGGCATACGACGGGCTGGTCCAGATGACGGTGGGCTGGTACTGCTGCAGCACGAACATCAAGCGGTCAGAGGGGATGGCGCCGGCCCAGATGGCGAGCGCACCCAAGCGTTGTGCGCCGATGACGTCGGGGCCGCCGACGTACAGCGCGAAGTTCAGGCCGTGCACGTAGCGGTCGTTCGGGCGCATGCCGGCCTGCCAGAACAGACGGGCCTCGGTGTCCTGCCACAGGTCGAAGTCCTCCTGCGTGAAGGGGCTGACGGTGGGCACGCCGGTGGAACCGGAAGAGGTGGCCATGAAGATGACGTCGTCCTCGGGCACGGTGCACAGCTCGCCGAAGAAGCTGCCCACATGCTGCGTGGCGCGTTCGGTGGCCTTGTTGATGAACGGGAACTTCTCGATGTCGGCAAGCGTGTTGATGTCGGCGGGCGAAACGCCGGCCTCATCGAAGCTGCGCTTGTAGTACGGGGCGTTCTCGTAGGCGTAGGCGACCATTTCCTTCAGGCGGCCAAGCTGCAGCTGCTCAAGCTCGGCGCGCGGCATGGTCTCGATCTCGGGATCGTAGTACTTCTGGTCGTAGGGGATGCTCTTCTTCGCCATGGGTCGTTTGCTCCTCGGGTTCGCTGGCGCCGGGAGACGTTGGCTGATAGGCATCAGCGGCGCGCTCCCGGCGAATTTTTGACGCGTTCCATAAAACCACGGCGCCGACGAGCGAACAAGGCGCGCGATGTCACTTTATATCGATGCCGGGGTATCACCGCGCCCGATATCTCCAACTCCGATTCCGGGGTATACCGCAAA
>CAVGAF010000036.1:0-18912 GCA_963627055.1 Butyrivibrio sp. CAG:318
CGTCGATGAAGCCCGGAAGCATCATTTTGCCCTCAAGGTCGGTGACCTCGGCGCCTTCGGCGCGCTTGAGCGCTTCATCGGTTGAGCCGACGTAGGCGATTTTGTTGCCGTCGACGACAACAGCTTCTGCCCAAGGCTGCTCCTTGTTAACGGTGTAGATTTTGCCGTTGGTGAAAACTCTTTTCCGTGACATCGATCTTCCCCTTCTTCACAGGAAATACAACGAAGCGAGTTTACCATGTCGCAGGCTTGCCGCTAGGCACGATATTTCGAAATTGGTAGCCGAGGGGCCCTCGACGGACGCTTCGCCTAATTCTCCTCCAGGAGCTTGCGCATGGTGCCGCCGCGGCGGCCGACCACCAGGTACCCGACCATCGCAAGCACCGCCACCACCGACATGCTGATGAACAGCCCGCGGTAGCCCAGCACGGGCTCGATGGCGCCCAGCACCAAGGGCCCGATGCCCACGCCTAGATCAAGGAACATGTAAAACGTGCTGTTCGCCAGCGCGATGCGGCTGTCGGGGGCCATGCGCACGCACAGCGCCAGCGCGCTCGACTGGATAGTTCCCACACCGAAGCCCAAAAGCCCGGCCGCCACCAGCATGGCGACGGGATGGTGCACGGTCGAAAGCAGCGCCATGCCGACGATAAACGCCGCAAACGAGGGGATCATCACGTACTTGTCGCCCTTCACGTCGAACAACTTGCCCGTAAACGGCCTGGTCACAAACGTGGCAATGGCGTACACGACGAAGAAGAAGCTGCTCGCGGCCTCAAGACCGGCTTCCGCGGAAAACGGCGTCAGGAACGTGAGCAGGCTTGAGTAGCAGAAATACAGCACCGCGCAGGTCGACGACAGCGGCATGATGGTGAACTCCAGGAAGTCCCTCACGCCGAACTTGTGCTTACGCACCCGCGCCGCCTTCGCCGCAGCAGCCGCGCTCGAGGAAGGCCGCCTTCCCTCCGGCACCTTCAGCAGCACAACCGACACCAAGTTTCCCACGGCGATGAACGTCGCCGCCGCGAACAAGAGCTGGTATCCCGCCACCTGCGTGAGGAACATGCCTAAAAACGGCCCCACCGCCGCACCGACGGTGACCGAGAGCATGTAATAGCCGATGCCCTCGCCCTTGCGCGAATTCGGCACGATGGAGGTGACGATGGTGCCCACCGTGGTGGACCCGGCGCCGTAGCAAAAGCCGTGGAAGAAGCGCAGGACGAACAGGACGCCCAGGTCGAGGCCGACCAAATACAGCGCCGAGAACACCACTTCCAGCGCCGACACGGTGAGCAGCAGCCGCTTGCGCCCCACGCGGTCCATGATGCCGCCGGTGACGATGCGCGACACCAGCGCGCCGATGATGAAGATGCTCGCGGCCAGGCCGGCCACTGAGGCGGGGGAGCCGTACTGCTTCATGGCGTAGTCGGCCACGACGACCATCAGGCAGTAATAGTTCGTCATAATGGCGAAATTCACGCCTGCCCCTAAGACGAAATCCTTCGTCCAGAGTTTTTCTTGAGCCATGGCTTACGCGTTCGCCTTCTTCTGCTGTGGGGTGTCCTTTGCGATGAGCACGGCGACGGGGGAGCCCTGCACCACGGCGTAGCTGACGCTACCCAAATAGCCCTTCACGCCACCCTGGCCGCGGCTGCCCATGATGATGAGGTCGCAGCCCTCGTCCTTGGCGCACTTGATGATCATCGAGGCGGCGGATGCGGAAGCGCCTTTAAGCAGGCGGGCGCGCGCCGCGTTGGGCATTTCGGCCGCGAGGTCTTCCATCTCGTGCAGCACCTCGGTCGCCTCCTGCATGAGAGCGCCTTCCGCGCCCGTGCCCATGCCGATGATCGGCACGATGTGCACGAATAGGATTTCCGCCTGCGGATTCTGCTCGGCAATGCTGCGAGCCAGCTCAAGCGCCTTGTGCGACGGCGCGGATCCGTCGTAGGCGACCAGCATCTTATTAACCCATGCGCTCATGGTGTTTCCTCCAGGTTCCTTATTTCCCCTTGCCGTCGCGCCCTTCGGGCCCTTTGCCCAATAGGTAGGTAACGAAACGGTAACAGCAAGGCGCGATTGTACCGCCCGTTCGTGGTGGTTTTATCGTGGCCGTACGGGGATTGTTTCCATCGTGTTAATTCGCGCGGGCTTTTTGGACCTGGCGGGCGCCGCAAGCCGGATAGTCCGCAAATTCCGCCGGCAATGGGTGTAAAGTGGGCAGCTGGCAATTACCTGCACGTTTCACGAAGGAGCATCACGATGACGGTCGAGAAGAAGGACCTGGACTGGGGCAGCTTGGACTTCGGCTACCACAAAACCGATTACAGCTATGAAGCCCATTGGAAGGACGGCGAGTGGGACGAGGGCGGCCTGACCGGCGACCACGACCTGCACCTTTCCGAGTGCGCCGGCATCTTCCACTACTGCCAGGAGGTCTTCGAGGGCCTGAAGGCCTACACCACCGAGGACGGCTCCATCGTCTGCTTCCGCCCCGACATGAACGCCGAGCGCATGTTCGACTCCGCCGAGCGCCTTGAGATGCCGGGTTTCCCGAAGGATCGCTTCGTTGAGGCCGTGAAGGAGGTCGTGAAGGCCAACGCCGCATGGGTGCCGCCGTTCGGCTCGGGCGCCACGCTGTACGTGCGTCCCTTCATGATCGGCTCGGGCGAGGTCATCGGCGTGGCTCCTGCGCCGGAATACATCTTCCGCATCCTGGTCACGCCCGTCGGCCCGTACTTCAAGGGCGGCCTTGCGCCCATCAAGCTGCGCGTTTCCGAGTACGACCGCGCCGCTCCGCACGGCACCGGCAACATCAAGGCCGGCCTGAACTACGCCATGTCGCTGCGCCCGACCATGGAGGCGCACCGCGAGGGCTATGCCGAGAACGTTTACCTGGACAGCCAGAGCCGCACCTACATCGAGGAGACCGGCGGCGCGAACATCCTGCTGGTGGCCAAGGACGGCACGCTGGTAGTGCCGCAGTCCCACACCGACTCCATCCTGCCCTCCATCACGCGCCGCAGCCTGGTGCAGGTGGCGCAGGATTTGGGCCTGAACGTCGAGCAGCGCCCGGTGACCTGGGAAGAGGTTGCCTCCGGCGCGTTTGTCGAGTGCGGCCTGTGCGGCACGGCGGCCGTCATCTCGCCGGTCGGCCAGATCGACAACAAGGTGTATGGCGCGGACGAGACCGTCACGTTCCCGGCTGGCTGCACCGAGATCGGCCCGGTCATGAAGAAGCTGCGCGAAACCCTCACCGGCATCCAGGACGGCGCCGTCGAGGACAAGCACAACTGGGTTTTCAAGATCGACTAAATTGTCACTAGGTTTCGGGGGCGCGGCTGGCGAATGCGCCCCCGGCCCGTTTTTCGCGAGCCGCGATTTTCGTTGATATATCTCTCGCCGCAGAAGCGTCTGCTATCCTTGAACGTATAGGCAAACCGCCCGTTCCGTATTTGAAAGAAGGGTAGCGCCATGGCTTCCGAGTCCGTCAATTACCAATGTCCGAACTGCATGGGCCCCGTCCATTACGTGGGGCAATCGGGGCTGCTCGAATGCGATTACTGCGGCTCGTCGTTCACTCCGCGGCAAATCGAGGAAGCCTACGCCGCCAAACAACGGGCTGCCGACGAGGGCGCCGAGCACGCGGCGGCCGAAGCCGCCGCCGGGAATCGCTCGGCCTTCGACCAGATGGCCGACGAAGCTGCGGGTGCGTCTGCGGTGCTCACGCAGGAAACCGTCGATGCGGCGGTAGACGTCAGCAACCAGGCAGCTTCTCCCATCGAAGCGTATCTTTCGCGCGCCAGCTGGAACGACGACGAGCGCGCCGGCATGCGCAGCTATGTGTGCTCGAGCTGCGGCGCGCAGCTGACCGTCGACGCCACCACGGCCATCGACGAGTGCCCCTACTGCGGCAACCAGGCCATGGCTCCCGGCACGTTTGCCGGCGGCGCCAAGCCCGACTCGGTCATCCCGTTCAAGCTGGACAAACAGGCCGCCGAAGCCGCGCTCACCAACTACTACAAGGGCAAGCGCTTTCTTCCCTCGAAATTCGCCTCGGCCAATCGCGTGGCGCATGTGCAGGGCGTTTACGTGCCGTTTTGGCTGTATAACGGCCGCGCGGACGGCAGCGGCACCTTCGAAGCGCGCAACATCAGCACCTGGCGCGAGGGCAAGGACGAGGTGACGAAAACCGACGTCTTCCGCGCTTGGCGCGAGGGAAATTCGTCGTTCACGCGCATCCCGGCCGACGGCTCGGCGAAGATGCCCGACGGCCATATGGACGCCATCGAGCCCTTCGACTACGAGGATCTGGTGCCGTTTTCCGTGGCGTATCTGCCCGGATATTCCGCGGAACGCTACGACCAGGATGCCGATGAGTGCTCAGATCGCGCCGAGGAGCGCATGAAAAACACGCTCGCTGAGCAGCTTCGCCAAAGCGTCACCGGCTATGACCAGGTCAATTCTGGAAATGTCAGCTCGCAGACGCATATTGGCGAGGTCTCGCAGGCGCTGCTGCCGGTATGGATGCTGCACACCCAGTGGAACGATGACGACTATCTGTTCGCCATGAATGGCCAGACGGGACGACTCGTGGGCGATCTGCCGGTCTCCCCGCTGAAAGTGGTGCTGTGGTTTCTGGGCATCTTCGTTGCCATGTGCCTCGTCTGCGTCGGCATCGACATGGCCTTCCTCGAGCTCAAGGACACCTTGAGCAAGGTTATCGTGGACGTCGTGGTCCCCTTGGCAGTGGCCGGCGGCGTGTGCTGGTACTTCTATTCGCAGATGAAAACGGCCAAGGAGCAGACCACGGCGTTTCGCTACGTCGACGGCGGCGGGGTGACCATAACCGGGTCGCGCGATGCGTTCGTGAGGTCGTTCGTGACGCGCCGTCGCGTGGAGCCCGACAACGATGACAGGCAGTAAACGCTTTCGCTGCCAAGGGCACGGGGCAGGGTAAGGTAACTTCAGAGGCAGTCGATTAATCAACTAAGTGGGCATTCGAACGCAAGGAGGAACACATGGGTCTTATCAAGGCGGGCATCGGCGCGGCGGGCGGCGTGCTGGCGGATTCCTGGCGCGACTATTTCTACGCCGAGGCGCTTGACGCGAACACGCTGGTTGTCAAGGGACAGAAGCGCACCTCCGATAGGGGGCGCAGCTCGAATACCAAGGGCGAGAGCAATATCATTTCCGACGGCTCGATCATCGCCGTCAACGACGGGCAGTTCATGATCATCGTCGAGCAGGGCGCCATCGTCGACGCCTGCGGAGAGCCGGGCGAATTCTTGTTCGACCAGTCCACCGAACCGAGCTTGTTCTTCGGCGAGGGAACCTTTACCGAGCGCTTGATGAAGAGCTTCGAGCGCGTGGGGCAGCGTTTCGCCTTCGGCGGCGACACGGGCAAGGATCAGCGCATTTACTTCTTCAACAAGAAAGAGATCATCGGCAACAAGTACGGCACGCCCACCCCGGTGCCGTTCCGCGTGGTGGACGCGAACATCGGCCTTGACGTGGACATTTCGGTGCGTTGCAACGGCGAATACTCCTACCGCATCGTCGACCCGCTCATGTTCTACAAAAACGTTTGCGGCAACGTCGAAGAGGCGTTTACGCGCGACAAGATCGACTCGCAGCTGAAAAGCGAGCTTTTGACCGCGCTGCAGCCGGCATTCGCCAAGATCAGCGCCATGGGCGTGCGCTACTCGGCCGTGCCCGCGCACACCACCGAGCTTGCAGCCGCCTTGAACGAGGTGCTCTCCGAGCAGTGGGGGCAGCTGCGCGGCATCGAGGTGGCGGCGTTCGGCGTGAACAGCATCGCCGCTTCCGAGGAAGACGAGCGGATGATCAAGGACCTGCAGAAGGCCGCGGTCATGCGCGACCCGGCCATGGCGGCCGCCAACATCGTCTCGGCGCAGTCCGACGCGATGCGCACCGCTGCGGCCAACGAGGCCGGCGCGATGACGGGCTTCATGGGCATGGGCATGGCGGGCATGTCTGGCGGCATGAACGCCGGCAACCTGTTCAACCAACAGGGCGGCGGAGTCCCGCAAAGCCAGTACAACGTGGCTGCCGGCGGCGGGTTCGCCGCACCGGGCGGGGCTGCCGGTGCTGCCGGCGGCGCCGGGGCTTGGACATGCGCCTGCGGGGCGAGCAACACGGGCAAGTTCTGCGGCAACTGCGGCGCGCCCAAGCCTGCGCCGACGGCTGCGGCGGGCGAGTGGACTTGCTCCTGCGGCGCGAAGAATGCTGGCAAGTTCTGTTCCAATTGCGGTTCTCCCGCGCCGGTGGCAGACGCCGGCTGGGACTGCTCCTGCGGTGCCCACAACACCGGCGCCTTCTGCAGCAACTGCGGCACCAAGCGCCCCTAGGGCAGGTTTTCATTGAAAGGGGTTTCCTTGTCCGAATTCGTTTTGTTGCGTCGCGGGAGCATGAGCGCCGCCATCGACCCTTTCGGCGCACAGCTTTCCAGCTTGCAGCTAGACGGGCGCGAATACCTCTGGCAGGGAAACCCCGAGTTCTGGCCCCGGCGCGCGCCGGTTTTGTTCCCAATCGTGGGTTCGCTACGTGGCGGGCGGGCCGATTCCGCGCAGGGGCCGTGCACGATGGGCAGGCACGGCATTGCACGGAACTACCTGCACGAGGTGGTCGAGCGCGCCGTCGACGGATCGTCGGTGACGTTCGAGCTGCGCGACTGCGTCGAGACGCTTGCGGCCTATCCGTATCGTTTCAGGCTGAACATGACGTACGCACTGACGGGCGAGGCCGCGCTTTCGCAGACGTTTCGCGTGACGAATGTGGGCGAGGTGCCGCTGCCGTTTTGCGTAGGCGGGCATCCCGCGTTCAACGTGCCCTTGCCGGCTGAAGAAGACGGATCGCCCGAGGTCGCCGAGACGTTCGAGGACTACGTGGTGAAATTCGCTCGCCCATGGAGCTGCAACGTACCCGTTATCGGTGACGATGGGCTTATGAGCTGGGAAGATGCTTTCGAGTGCCCTGCCGCATCCGATGCCGTGGCGCTTTCGCACAGCCTGTTCGACCATGACGCGCTCACGTTCACCGACGTTCCCGGCTCAACCCTGACGCTGCTGGGCACGCGAAGCGGCCACGGCGTGCGCATGGATTTCCCGGGATTCCGCTATATCGGCGTGTGGTCGGCGGCGGGCGCGTCGCCCTTCGTCGCGTTGGAACCTTGGACGGGGCATACCACCGCGCACGACGAAGACGACGTCTTCGAGCACAAAGCCGGCATGACCATCCTGCAACCGGGTGAGACCGACGAGCGAACCTTCGCCATTTCTTTGTTCTGAGCGAGTATTTCCCAGGTAACGGTTTCCGATTAATCGGGGAAACGGTTACGCCGATCCGCTCGAAAGAGGCCGCGCCAACGCCCCGATTCCCGTGCACGCGTCGGGGCGTGTCCTTATCGGGGCTGTTTTGGGTACTGTCGCGCGCGTTGCGTTACACTGATTCCAGCGTGTTTTTGCGCCGGCGAAGCGGCGTTTCTTCACACCGCTTCCACGCAACGCAGCGCGCGAACATCTGTTCCGCTCACGCGTACCGCTGGCGCCTTTCGTTTCATCGGTTGAGGCTCGTTTGTGGTTGCGCGCTCGCGCTCGGCGCTTTCCGCAGCCACCCGACAGGGAAGTTGGTGGTATTCATGGCAGCTCCTGCTACCGAACATGTTCGAAACATCGTGCTCGTCGGCCAAGACGGCGCCGGCAAAACGTCGCTCGCCGAGGCGATGCTGCACGTTTCCGGCCGCACCTCACGCATGGGGACGACGCATGACGGCAAGTCCTATCTCGATTACGACGAGGAGGAGATTCGCCGCAAGTTCACGCTGGGGACGTCCATTGCGCCCATTCCGTACCACGATTACAAGATCAATCTGCTCGACACGTCGGGCCATCCCGACTTCATCGGCGACACGCTGGCCACCATGCAGGCCGCTGAAATGGCGCTCTTCGTTATCGACGCCGTGGCCGGGCCGCAGGTCATGACCACGAAGCTGTGGCGCGAGGCCGAGGGCATGCGCCTTTCGCGCGCGGTGTTCATCAACCACATCGATCGCGAGCACGCAAACTTCGACACCATTATGGCGCAGCTGCACGCGCGCTTCGGCAGCCGTTTGGGGCCGGTCACCATTCCCATCGGCGTGGCTGAGGATTTCAAGGGCGTCATCGACGTGCTGCGCATGAAGGCGCGCTACTTCGACCAGGACGGCACCACCGACGACCGCATCGAGGAAATTCCGCCCGACTACGCCGAGGCCGCGCAGGTTGCGCGCGACCGTCTGTGCGACCTGGTGGCCGAGGCTGACGACGAGCTGATGATGAAGTACCTCGACGGCTCCGAGCAGCTGACGCAGGAAGAGCTGGAAAAGCTTCTGGACAAGGCCATCGCCCAGGAGCTTTTCATACCCGTCTACGTCGGCTCCACCATTGTCGAGCAGGGCATTCGCTGCGTGATGAAGGATATCTGCACGTACTTCCCGCACCCGCGCCACCACGGCGCCTTCCAGCTGGCCAACGGCGAGGAAACCTACGTGGACGAGAACGGCGAGCCGGCGGCGTTCGTGTTCAAGACCGTGGCAGACCCCTTCGTGGGGCGCCTGAGCTACCTGAAGATCATCAGCGGCGTGCTCACCCCCGGCGCGGAGCTGGTGAACGCGCGCACGGGCAAGAAGGACCGCCTGGGGCATCTGTACGTGATGATGGGCAAGGAAGCCACCGACGTGAAGAGCGCGAAGGCCGGCGACATCATCGTGGTGCCGAAGCTGGCCGACACGCGCATGGGCGACACGCTGTCGCTTTCGGGGTCGGTCGCCATCGACCCGCTGCCCATGCCGACGCCGCAGTATCCGGTTGCGCTCGAGGCTGCCAACAAGAAGGACGAGGACAAGGTGGGCGCGTTTTTGGCGAAGGCCGCCGAGAACGACCCGACGCTGCGCATCGGCCGCAACGAGGAAACGCATCAGACCGTGGTCACGGCCATGGGCGACGCCGCTATCGAGACACTGCTGGCGCGCATGAAGGAGCAGGCGAAGGTGGAGGCGAAGCTTGTGCCGGTGCGCATTCCGTACCGCGAGACCATTCGCAAGACCGCCGAGGCGCAGGGGCGCCACAAGAAGCAGACGGGCGGCGCGGGCCAGTTCGGCGACTGCTGGCTGCGCCTCAGCCCCAACCCGGGCGCAGGCTACGAGTTCGTCGACGAGATCAAGGGCGGCGCCATTCCGGGCGGGCTCATTCCCGCAGTTGACAAGGGCGTTCAGGAAGCTATGCAGGAAGGTTTCCTGGCCGGGTATCCCATGGTCGACATCCGCTGCTCGGTGTTCGACGGCTCGTATCATTCCGTCGACTCCAACGAAATGGCGTTCAAAACCGCCGCGCGCATTGGTTTCAGGGCTGCCTGCGAGCAGGCCGACCCCATCATTTTGGAACCGATGGCGACGATGGATATCGTGGTGACCGAGGAGTACGCCGGCACCATTATGGGCGACATTTCCACGCGTCGCGGGAGAATTGTGGGTACCGATTCGACCGACGCCGGCGAGACGGTCATTATGGTGCGCGTACCGTACGCCGAGGTCATTAGCTATACGAAGGATCTGCGGGCGCTGACGCGCGGTTCGGGCAGCTATTCGGTGGAGCTTGAGGGCTACGACCCGGCGCCGGCCGATGTGACGAAGCGGCTCGTCGAGGCATATCAGGCCCAGCGTGCTTCCAAGTAGTTTCGTCGGTGGGAAAGTGGCGGGCGAGCCGTGTGAGTTTGCGAGGTGGCCCGCCCGTTTCGTCATCTGTGCGGCTTGGGGGCGCCCGCCGCGGCAAGCCGTCCCGTTGTTTTCGCTTCGTCGGCGGTGCCCCCGTCGCACAGGTTTCAGTATGGGCGGTGAAGCTTGCGTACCTATTGCGCAATCCTTGCGCCCGCGACGCCCAATGGTGGCGTCGCGGGCGCTTTTTAGCGTGTAAACCGGTTTCGCATTGCGCGCTAAAGGGCGCGAGGAGAAAATTTCGGGAAATAGAACAGCTGTTCGATTCGTGCCGAATCCAGCGCATCTGCATGGTATAGTTGGGGAAAGGGCAATCGATGTCGCGTCGTCTCGTTCGCAGATGCGCGACGTGCTTTTCAAGAAGGGGTGCGGATGGGCTCATTGATGGACCAAGCGTGCGAAGTTTTGCGGACGCATTACGGCTATAAAGACTTCAGGCCTGGTCAGCGCAATGTTATTGAAGCTTTGCTTGCGGGGCGCGACGCGCTTGCCGTCATGCCGACCGGAGCCGGCAAAAGCGTTTGCTATCAAATTCCCGGTGTCGTGCTTTCCGGAGTCGCGCTTGTCATAAGCCCGCTCGTCTCGCTTATGGGAGATCAAGTGCGCAGCCTGACCGAAGCGGGCATTCGCGCTGCATATCTTAATTCGACGCTTTCGCCCCTCGAGCAATCATCGGTTTTGGAATCGGCGGCGGCGGGGGATATCGATTTGCTCTACGTTGCGCCCGAGCGCTTGGACGATGTACGCTTTCTTGCGTTCGCCTCGCGTGCGGACATTCCCTTGCTTGCCGTTGACGAGGCGCATTGCGTCTCTCAATGGGGTCAGGATTTCCGTCCCTCGTATCTGGCGATCGGCGACTTCATCGCGCAACTGCCCCGCCGCCCAACCGTGGTGGCGCTTACCGCTACGGCGACCGAGCACGTCCGGCGCGATATCGTCCGTTTGCTGGGGCTGCGCGACCCCTACCAGCTGGTCGCGGGATTCGACCGCCCGAACCTCTCGTTTTCCGTCGAGCATGCGGAACCCTCGAAGAAGCTCGCCAAGGTCATTTCGTTCGTGAAAGCGCATGCGGGGGCTACCGGCGTCGTGTACTGCAACACGCGCAAGAACGTCGAGAAGGTGCAGGAAGCGCTTGCGGCACAGGGCGTTTCGGCCGTTCGGTACCATGCCGGCCTTGATGCGGACGAGCGCATGCGCAACCAGCGCGCCTGGATCAACGAAGACGCCGAGGTCATCGTCGCCACCAACGCCTTCGGCATGGGAATCGACAAACCCAACGTGCGCTATGTCGTGCATTTCAATATGCCCTCAAGCGTTGAGGCCTACTATCAAGAGGCCGGGCGCGCCGGACGTGACGGGCTTGAGAGCGAATGCGTGCTGTACTGGAGCGACGGGGATTTGGCGACGTGCCGATTCTTCCTTGAGCAGGACGCCGAAAACGATGCGCTGACGCCGGAGGAGCGCGAGGTGGCGCGCGCGGCACGCCGACGCATGCTCGCCGCCATGGAGGGGTATTGCCTTACCTGCGACTGCCTGCGCGACTATATCCTGCGCTATTTCGGGGATGGGGAGGCGGACCTGAGCGGTACGGGTGCTGTTGGCGCGGCCGGGTGCGGCAAGTGCTCGAACTGTTGCGGTCAATTCAAGGCGATCGACGTCACGGCCGAGGCGAAGGCGGTCATGCGCTGCGTGCAGGAACTGCGCGGGCAGTATGGCAAGGGAATCGTCGTCGACGTGCTGCGCGGCACCGGCAAGGAGCGCCTTGCGCAATTCGGACTTGATCGGTCGCGATCGCTCAACACCGTCGCCCTGTCGCAAGCGCAGACGAAGGAGATTATCGAGCTACTTGCGGCGGGGGAGTACCTTTCCGTTACCGAGGGCAAGTTTCCGAAAGTCGGCTTTGGGACGCGATTCCGAGAGGTCGCGTCCCCCGACTTCTCGCTGCGCATGAAGCAGGTCTACCGCGATGGCGCACGCAAGCCGTCGAGGGGCGGCGCATTTGGCGGATCGGGAACGCTCGGCGGCTCGAATGCCGCCTATGACCAGGATTTATTCGAGCGCTTGCGGGCCTTGCGCAAAAGGATTGCGCAAGAAGGCGGATTGGCGCCGTATATGGTGTTCGGCGACGCTTCCTTACGGGATATGTGCGCGCGGCTACCCGCCAACGAGGACGAATTTTTGGACGTGAGCGGCGTGGGCGCGAAGAAACTCGAGTCGTATGGGAAGGTGTTTTTGGACGAGATCGCCGCCTATCGGCAAGAGACGGCGTAGGTTCGACTCGTGCCCTTGGCCAGGGATAGTGTGCCCTGCGTTCTGGGCATGTGGGTGCGATGTTCGGTTTGCCGGTTGCCGGTCGTATCTGGACCGGGGTTTCGGGTCTTTGTACGCGCCCGCACTCCCTGCAATATGTTCATGCCCTGGTCAATTGGGCGTGCAAGCTTGGCTAAAAGGGGTGCAAGGGTACACTGGAAACGATGACTGAAACACTGGCAACATATAGCGACTGGGCATGGTTTATCGATCAGGCGGGTGCCGACTGCGCGCCTGCCGTAACCGAAGTGCTCGCCGCCGGCTCGTTCGAACCGCATAGCGCTGGGCGCGTATACCAGCTTATCTGCGAATATTGCGTCCGCTGCCTAGACGCGCTCGACGAGACGCTGTTCACGCAGCTTCGCACGCTTGCCCCGCAGGATTCCTATGGCGTATTCCTGCTGTGCTCGCGCTACTGCAACGCATGCGAGCGCTTGTTGTTCTTCCGCCGCACCCAGGGGCTTCCCGTCGACTGGAAAGACGATCTTGAGCAGGACATTCGGCAGAACATGTCCGGAGCTTTGTCGTACGCGACGCGCATGACTCCCGCCGCCGCCACCGACGACGGCCGCTATTATCTGCATTGCTTGAAGGAAAGGCGCTGTACCACACGATGAATTTCACCGAGACGAAAAAGGCCTTGCGTGACTATATTGCCGCCGGCATTCCGCTTATTACCGTGCAATCCGCCGAGCGTCACCGCCCGGTGCGCATCGTGAGCGAGCTTGCCGAGGAATGCGCGCTCGACATGTTTTTGTATACCGACTCGCGCCAGGTCGTCCACCTCGGCCCCGACCGTCGGATGCCGGTCGATGTGCATTCGGACCCGCTTCCCTATGTCAACGACCTGTTCCAGAAGTCGAAGCACTGCGTGTTCGTCTTGGGCGACACGCACAAGATCGATTCCGACGGCGCCTATACGCGCGAACTGCTTTCCGCCGTCTATCTAGCGAAGGAAACGGGCAATACCATCGTCACCGTTGCGGCCGAGCCCGTGTGGCAACGCCTGTCGCGCTTTGGGTTGTGCCTGCATCTCGACCTGCCCGATCATCGCGAACGCCGTGCCTTGGTTGACGATTTCCGTGCGCGTCACGCCACGAAGGTGTCCTGGTCCGAGCGCGATTGCGAACGCATGGCAACGCTCGTGCGCGGCTTGGCCGAGGCGCAGGTGCTCAACTTGCTGGAAGCCACGCTTGTCTCCCAGGGCAAACTCGGGCCCGCCGACGTGTTCTCCGTTGCCTCTCAAAAGGAAATGCTTTTCGCGGCGGTGCCCAACGTCGACCCGGTCGCCTGCAAACCGGGCCTTGAAGTCGCGGGTTTGAACACCCTGAAAAACTGGCTTGACCGCAAGCGCGAGGTCTTCTTCGCCTCCGGCGATACGCTTGCCGAATACGGGCTCTCCACACCCAAGGGCGTGCTGCTCGTCGGCGTTCCCGGCTGCGGTAAATCGTTCTCGGCGAAGATGATCGCGTCTCGCTGGGAGCTGCCCCTGCTGCGCTTCGATATGGGCTCGGTGTATGCGAAGTACGTCGGCGAGACCGAGCAACGCATGCAGGAGGCGCTCGACTACATCGGCAACGTCGCCCCCTGCGTGCTGTGGATCGACGAGATCGAAAAAGCGCTCGCGTCCAGCTCCGACGAGTCGGACGTCGGCAAGCGCGTGCTCGGCCAGTTCCTGTTTTGGCTGCAGGAATCGCAGGCGAAGGTGTTCATGGTCGCCACGGCCAACGACGTGTCGAAGCTGCCGCCGGAGCTGTTCCGAAAGGGGCGTTTCTCCGAGGTGTTCTTCGTCGACTTGCCGAACCGTGCCGAACGCGCCGAAGCGCTGCGCCACTACTGCCAAAGGTCGCTGCACGCCGAGTATCCCGACGAGGACATCGACGTGTTGGTGACGGCGACGAAGGGCTTCTCGTACTCCGACATCGAGCAATCCATCATGGACTATGCCGAGCTGGTGGCGTTCGGGCACGCGTCCGTGCCCGACGTCGTGCAGCTGGCGGCGCACTTCGACAAGGTGGTGTCCATCTCGGAAGCGAACGAGGGCATCGCGCAGATTCGCGCCTGGGGCAGGGAACACGCCGTCTCCGCCTCGTAGAGTTGGTGCGTTCGCGAGAATACCCATGCTCAATTCGGCCTGCATGACGTTCCCGGGACGTTTTTCGTTCCCCGTATGCCATCATTCGTTCCGGGGGTCATCCGCCCCCTAGCGATTTCGCGTACAATCGGGAAAATTATCCGGATGTGCAGGGAAGGGCGGGGGCGCCATGGTCGGAAAGCTATTCAAAGCTGGGATGTCGGTTGTTCTGGCGGTGGGGCTGTCGGTGCCGCTTACAGCGTGCCAGCAAGGGCAAAAAATCTCGTCGGTCGAGGTCAAGAACGAATCGGCCGACAACCGCTGGGCGGATTTCGACGACGGCTCCGAGGTGCTCTCCCTCGACACGCCCTTCTTTCATTCGAATGCCGATGCGCTGGAATTCAACATCACGTTGGAACAGGGCACGCTTGCGCGCGATGTCGACGCGGCCGATGTGACCCTTTCCGGAGCGCTCGACGGCTGGCAGGTCGATTCAGCCGGCCGCGCCGACGACGTGACGATTGCTGTGAAGGCGAGCCGTCCCGAGGGCCTTGCCAACAACGGCGCCTCCGTCGCGATGGTCGAACTGGCAAGTGACACCGTTTTACTTGACGGCGGCGAGGAGGATCTGAGCTTCCTGCTCGAGGAGACAACGCTCACCGATGAGGAGATTGATACCGGTGGGAGCGAGCAGGGATCCGATGCAAACGGCAGCTCAGACATCGTACTAAACAAGAACGATGATGCGACAGATGAGGAGATAGCCGCGCTTGAGGAATTCGTCGAATGGTCTAGCCAGGATGATGCGCCTGCGGAACATGACAACGACGCTGTTGCGGCCACATACCTCGTTGCCGCCATCTTCGTCGAACCGACGCTGACCATCGATTTCGATCGATCCCAGCTTGACGGCACTACGTTCAAGGCGCTGCTCTTAGCCGATGACTTCGCGTTTTCCGATGATCTCTCGGCCGAAAGTTTTGTGCTCGAGGGCGCCGACGGATGCGCCATAGCGGACGTTCGCCGCGTGAGCGGCACGGAAGCCGAGGTTTCTATTTCCCTTCCTGCCGAAAACGGTCTCGATACGCTTAAGGATGCAGTTGTCATCTTGAAAGCCGAAGTCAATGAATCGCAGGCGAATGTTATCTGCTTGGCGGACGTACCCGAACCGCGGCTTGCGATTGCCTTCGATTTCTCGAATGAAAAAGCCGGCGAGGTTGTCTTTACGGCTGAGCTTCATGATGGCGCCGGTTCGCTTGCCGCCGAAAACGTGAGCATCACGGTTGACGGGAAGGATGTGCAGCCCAAGGCGCTTATTGCGAATTCCGACGGCACCTATTCCATCACGCTCGACGCGAGCGCAGTATCCGACGATGCCGTGGTGGCCATTGAGGCTGAGGACGTGAAGAACAAGCTCGGCCAGGAGGCGGATGTGGCTCCGGCGGCGACGTTAGTTGACCTGCAAGAGGATAGGGGCATTCTCGACTATCTCGGCATCAGTGCTACCGACGATATCCTGCTGCCCCTTGGCAAAAAGGGTCTTTCGGCTCTTGCCGATTACGGTTGGCAGCAGCTGTGCAAGAACGTCGTTGATCCCGGCCTGGAGACGAGCCTCTACGACACCACCACCAACGAGCTTTTGGCCGAGATCGTGAAGGTGCAAACGCAGCTGAACAACATATCGACGCAGATCAATGAGCTTTCCAATACGGTCGTCAAGGGTCAGAACGCAACTATTATCAATGACGCGCAAGAGTGCATCTCTCGAATCAGCGGGCGGACGATACTGCTTAGCAACGAGTACGCCTCCGTTTGCAAGCAGGCCGACCCGGCGAAGCGCAAGCAGGCTTTGGCGGAGTTCGCGAACAGGGAAAGCAACAGGGTATGCATCGACAATATCGCCACCGATCTCAACGTGCTGTACAACACCATAATGAAGGCGAGCTCGGCGGATAATCGCGACCTTATTACCGTCTACGATGACCTTATGGCTCAGTCGTACAACTGGGGAGCGCAAACATACATGCAGCGTCGGAACTTCCGTGGCCTGCTCGCATCGGTGTGGACCAACGCGGTGCAAATCATCGACCTTGCCTATGGCAGCGAAGAGGATGAGGCGAAGCGCAGGACGAACTACCTTGATCTGCTTGACACGCAAACCAAGAACGTATCCAAGCTCATCAACGAGACGCATGCCATCGACGCAAACGTATATACCCATAAGACGGGCGTTTCCGAGGATGCTTCGGCCGAGGTCTCGTACTACTGCAACACGACGGGTAAGTGGTACGCGGCTTCTCTGGGGAAATATTCCACAACGAAGTGGACCGATCCCTTCGCGAAATCCTATGGAAACCGTAAAAACGGGGGGAATCGTGCATCAACGCCGTTTGCCGTGCATGATGCGAAATATTCGAACGACTCGTCTAAGAGTTTCCAATTTCGAAAGAACGGGTTTCCCTCCGAGGCCGCTACGTACGCGACGACTGCTGAGGTGAAGGCTATGCTGCAGCGGCTATCCGGGGGCCAGACTCTCGGCAAAGAGCTTTCGTCGGTCGGTTTCTCAACGGCGAAATACCTGATTACAAGTGAGCAACTTGAATCCAGCGCTCATCTTGGCTACCATGACAACAACTGGAATATGGACACGTTCGTGGTTGCTGAGGCCACTGCAACATCCAACGCCTTCACGTCGCTCAAGACGCATTTCGAGGGGTACGTGCGCAATGGCAAGATCAAGAAAAACAAGTATCATACCAAATCGTACACCGACCCGGCCGATATGTTCGTGCTGAAATACGTATCCGTGAAGTGATGAGGCGGCTTACTGCAATAACCCTCGCAACGGCGCTCCTGGCGAGCGCCGTTGCCGTTTGCGGGCTTGCGGGCTGTGCGCCTCAGAAGAGCAAGAGCTGGACGGTCTGCCTGTACGTGTGTGGGTCCGATCTGGAGACGAAGCATGCGCGGGCGACCAACACGTTGGCGGAGCTTTGCGAGGCCGACCTTCCGGAAAACGTGACAGTCGTGGTGCAGACGGGCGGGGCGCGCACATGGCGAACCGATGCGGTGAACGCGGCCGAAAATCAGCGATTCGTCGTGCGCAACCACGTGCTCGAGGAGGTGTCGTCCGAGCCAGCGCGCTCAATGGGGTCGGCCGACACCCTGACCGATTTCCTTACGTATTGCGCCGGGCAATATCCGGCGGACCATACGGCCGTCGTGTTCTGGGATCACGGCGGGGGGCCTGCGAAGGGCGTGTGCTTCGACGAAAAGGCTGGCTACGACGCCCTGACGCTTTTCGAGCTTGATGAGGCTCTGGCGGCCGGGCGCGCGGCGCAAGGCGGCGGGGACTACGACATCATCGGGTTCGACGCGTGCCTGATGGCTTCGCTGGAGGTTGCCTCGACCTGCGCCGACGACGGGCGCTATTTGGTGGCGTCCGAGGAGATCGAGCCCGGTGCCGGCTGGGATTATACGGCGCTGGCCTCCGCGTTGCGCGCCGCTTCCGACGATGCCGGGCAGGTGGCGCGGGACATCTGCGACGGCTACCTGGCGAAGTGCGAGGCGAGAGGCAACGGGGCGAGCGCGACGCTTTCGGTCGTCGACCTGTCGCGCGTGGATGACGTGACCGCGGCGCTCGATGCGGCCGCGGCTTCGCTGGATAGCTTCGAAGTCGCGCAGGATGGGCTGTTCTTCCTGGCGTCCGGCGTGCGTTCCGCAGAGTCGTTCGGGGGCTCGTCGCAGGCCGAGGGGAAGTCGAACCTGGTGGACCTTCACGGCGTCGCGCATACGATGAGCCATGAAACGGAAGGCCGCGGCGAGTCGTTCGCCGCGCTCGATGAGGCGATAGAGGGCGCGATCACCTATTCGGTGGCGGGCAATGCGGTGGCCGACGCCAGCGGGCTTTCCATCTACTATCCGGTTTCCTATGATGGCCGCGCCTTGTCCGACTACGCGTCCGCGACGCCCCTTTCCTCGTATGCGGCGATGCTCGAACGCCTGTTCGCAGCAGGTTCGGCCGATATCGCGTTTTCCGACGCGGGCTCGGTGAACGATGCCGGCGAGCTGCAGATTGCCATCGCAGCGGAATCGCTTGACGACGTGTACGACCTCTACGTCGAAACCACGCGGATTGACGGGGCGCCGCTCGTGCAAACCGACGTCGATATCGGCGACGACTGGAAAGGCGGGACTTTCCGCACCTCGCTTGGCGCCAGGGCCTGCATGACGCTTGACGGCCTGGAGCTCGACGCGCGCCTGATCGAGGCGGGATACAAGGACAATTACCTGGTCTACACGGCGCCGATCACCGTGAACGGGTCGGAGACGAACCTGCGCTTCGCCTGGATTTACGACGACGAGGAGTCGGTGGCGGGTCATTACGAGATCTTGGGAACCTGGAACGGCATCGATCGCGTGACGGGGCTTTCCGACCGGTCGCTGGCGCCGCTTACGCCCGGCGACGTCGTGGGCGCGCTATTCTCTTCCACCGGCCGCGTGCGCGGCGAGGTCACCGTAGGGGAGCAAACCTGCGTGAGCGAAGCGGCTTTTGCACCGGGAACCTATCAGACGCGCTTCATCGTGGTGGACCTCTATGGAGGCGAGCATCCCGGCAACGCGATTACCTGGACGGCACCCTGATCGTTGCCGCGCGCACGCGCCTTACGCCTGGCGGTAGTACGACAGGAAGTCGCCGAGGTTTCTCATCGCCTCCGAAAGCACTTCGATGCGCGGCAGGTACACCACGCGGAAGTGATCG
>CAVGAF010000037.1:0-18362 GCA_963627055.1 Butyrivibrio sp. CAG:318
TTCACCAAAACGCGCCACTTCCGTTACTTTCAGGTAAGGAAGGGGGGTGGGGCGGATTCCACCGAGATGTCCGCTTCGGCCCGCGAAAAAAAGCGGGGCGAGATGACTCGCCCCGCTTAATTGACGCAGATAGACTGTTCGCTACACCGCCGTCTTCTCCTCGAAGCTTACAGAAGAGAGCTTCAGCTTAGTCGTAGCACCGCTAAGCCAAGTCTCGTACACCGCATTAGTGCTCACCGAACCATACATCTTATAAGCAGTTTTCTGCTGCGACGACGAAGTGCTTTGATCGGTTCCAGAGAACTCGTACGTAACAGAGTTCCCTGAATCACTTAATTCGATCTCGTACGAATTCTTCCCAAATTCATGCTTAAAGGTACCCGACATCGACCCCTTGAGATCGACTGCATTATAGGAGGCGAGAAACCCTTTCTCCGACTTCGGAGTGAAGTTTAGCGAATACGTCGCTTTTGCCGAATCGCCAGAGCATTCAGTGAAGGCAATCGACGCGACAGTGGTTCCATCCCCGCTCATTGTACTCGTGGCCGTAAAGGTCTTTCCGTTAAAGTACCATTCGTGATTTACATCGCTCAGATCAGCCTCGCCCTGACGTTGCCACCCCTTATCCGAATCAAACTCGAACGTGGAAGTGCTAACTGCCGTGTCGGTCACAAATGAGTAAGTATATTGCAGCCTCTCCGTAGCAACCGATGTATAGGTACCGTCAGATTCCTCGAACGTCGAAGAAAAATCCGAGGACGATCTCGCAGTAGTGCCGGTAAATCCAGCCGAAGGCACAAAGGTGGTATCAACACCCTTCAAGGGTTTCGTCCCTTCGGCGTTGATTTCGCCGGTGTACTTCGACCACGTATCGCCGCTCTTCACGTAATAGGAATGGCCCCTGAAGGAGGTTTCAAAATTGCCATTCGACATTTTCCCCGAGAAATCGACCCGACGACATTTATCTGACCCCGCAAGAACCTTATCAATACCGCCTGTGATATCCTCATCCGCCTGCTTCTCAATTTTGAGTTCGGTGATGCTGTAATCAGCCTCGTTGACATAGTCCGACGATACCGCACCGTTCTTCACGAGGTCGGTCTCCATCAGATCGTTCTTCACGATGTCCTCGGGGACGTTGCTTGAAATCATGACGAACGCGATGATGGCGACTACCACCACGACCACCGCGGCAACCGCACCGATCGTCACCTTCTTGTTCTTTTTCAGGAAGCCCGCGGCGGCTGCGGGGTCGATAGAGATGGTAGTCGAACCATTGCCGGCAGCAGCGGTGGGCTCGACCTTCGCCGGCTCGGCTTTCGGAGCCTCGTTTGCCTTCGGCTCATCGCCCGACGTCGAAGCGCCACACGAGGGGCAGAACTTCACCCCTTCGGGCATTTCTATGCCGCATTGCTTACATTTCATAGTGATCCTTTCCCTGTTGGCCGGGCTTAGCCGGCCAGCGTTCCTTTTCCACGGGAAATAATGTATGAGACTTGCTCGACCTAAAACAGGTATTTTGAAGGGGTACTTTTTAGGTTCGGCATCTCGGGCAACCCAGTAGCCTGACGACCTCGCCTCTGAAGCAAACCCGGCCGGAGAAGATAAATCGGATCCGGGCATCCCCCTTTTGCTTCGTGGGCTAGGGGTGAACGGTGGTAACGAAAGTGTAAAATGCCCCTGCGGCCTGCGCTGCGAGCGCGGCTCCCTGCTGCGACACTTCGGTTTTCGAAAGCATCGAAGCCGCTCCCGCCATAGAGACCGTCAAAACGAGGGCCAAAACAACGCACATGCCTGTTTGTTTAAGATTCGACATCATTAATCCTATCCATCAAAACGACAAACCATACTGCCAAGAAGAAAGAGACTACGGGATCAAGCGCATCAGTTTGAGCAGCTTGGATACAATCCAGAGGGCTACAACTCCCGTGACGAGAAGCAGACCCATGTAAAAAGCGTAGACGAGACCAAGCGTCAGGAGAGGCTCAATAGCCGCGACGAAGGAAAGCACCAAAGCCTCCCCCAAGGGGTTCATGTCGACCGACAGAGCCTTTGGCCAGTTATGCTGGCGCTTTGTCAGCAATCTGTAGTAAAGCACCAGAAGAAGAACCAGACCCGCGATTCGCGACACAAAAAGATGCGATATAGCCGGATCGCTAAAATCTTTGCCAAGATACAGATATTGAGCAAGCGGGAACAAGAGAACCAGAAGAGCCAAAACCCGCACAGGGTAGCGATAAGCTTTGCCAAACAAAATATCTTGCTTACCGGTAAGGCAGCTCACGAGCTGAACTGCTGCGCCCAAACCCATAAACGGGACGAACGCATACGAAAACATTAGATAGTCCTTGCTGCTGTCAGCGCTTAAGGTCGGGAGAATCTCCGGTAGACGCGACAAATCAATGCTGACTGTGCACATAACCATAGACAAGCAAAATGCGCTGAGCGCAAATGCAACCAAGAGCCTCGCCAAACCAGAGCCAACCGACACGTCGCTCATCTGAGCGGACTGCTCTGCACCTGCTACCGACGCCTCTGAAGATTCGATATCTTGCGGCAAGGAGCCAGACATGGAACCAGCTGCCGAAGCGCCACATGCAGGGCAAAAGTTCACTCCATTAGGAAATTCAACATTACAGTTTCCGCACTTCATACCAATCCTTTCGGTTCCGACCGCGCATTACGGTGCGCTTTCTTTTCCCTCAAGAACAAGGTTATGAAAAGCAGATATTCCAATACAGGTATTTTGAAGGGGTACTTTTTTGGGCTAGGCGCTTTCGGATGTCAGCTGGGCTACCGTTGTCATGAACTCCTGGGAATCGGCTGCGGACGCATCGTTGGTCAGAGCCACCATGATGTACGGCTCGTCCCCCAGAACGATGCCGGCGTCGTTGAAGACGTTGTCGAGGTCGCCCGTCTTGTGCGCGAACACCACTCCATCCGGCAAGCCTTCCAGCAAACCCGACGTATCATGCTGGCCCTCCAGCAAGCCAAGGGCGAAATCGCTCATGTCCGCACTCACGAAACCGCCGTTTCCTATGAGGCTTAAAATCTTCGCGACGTCGTCTGCGGAAACGTAGTTCTCGGTACCCGTGCTGAAATCCATCATGCGCCGGTTGAGCACCGTGGACGACAACCCGATGCTGTTCGCGAACTCATTGACGGACGACATGCCTACCGCATCTATGATCAGGTTCGTAGCGACGTTGTCGCTATCCTGAATCATGTATGTCGCAAGTTGCCGGTACGAATACGACCCGCCGGCACCCATGGCCTGGATCACCCCCGTTCCCCCGACGATATCGGAAGAGCTAACCGTAACGGCGTCGTCGAGGGACAGCATGCCCCGCTGCGCCTGGTCGAGCAAGGTTCCCAGAATAGCCAGCTTGATAACGCTGGCGGAGACGAGCGAGTCCGAACCGTTGACACCGACGGACCAAGAGCCGTCAACGGCGGAACACGCCACCGCATACGACCCGCTATAGGACTGCACCAGGTCTTCAAGCGACCCCTGCAGGCCGCTCATGTCGCGCGCCTTTGAAGAGGACCCACCGCCCGCCGGGACGCCGCTTGCCGAATCGGACGCCGGCCGATCGCCAACCAGCTCCGACAAGCTTTGCACGTCGCTCTCCGCCCCACTTGAAGCCGAGTTACCCTCGGATGCGCAGCCGGCGGCCAAACACGCGAAAAGGAGCATCGCGGCTGCGACGCTCCCAACAGTTGCAATGTGGTTGAACCTTCTCATAGGCAGAATCCAAACACGACGCCTTCGGCCGTCGAGGCATTCCCACCGTTATCGATTTCGGGACCCATGTCGCCGAACGACGTGCTCGTGTTCGGCGCGGAGGACCTCATCCACCAAACGGCAGCCTCGTCCGACCCGGCAAGAGCCCGATCAAGCGACGGGTGCCCCTGAACGCCATCCGCCCCCTGCTGGGAGAACCATGCGTACTGAGAGCCTTCCTGGTTATCCACGTCGTCGATATAGCTTTGCTCCGAACCCGTGTTCCAGGCAATCGGCCCCAAGCATTCAACCCACGAGAACAGCCAGACCGAATCCAGCGTGGTGCCCACGCTGTCCACGCTCGTGGTTCTGCCGACGTTGTTCGTCTTCTTGTTGACAGGGGCAACGGAAGAGCGCAGCTCTTCCGGGAAAGCCTGCAAGACGCTTGAATTCAGCCAGGAACGCATTCCGGAAGACTTCCAGCCGCCCGAATTGGTGGCGGCGTCGTTCATCGGATGATTCATGAAGACGCCCGAGGTCATAAAGGTAAACGCCGCGTTCTTCCCCGTCGAGCCCTTGTCCTTATACACGTCGATGATAAAGACGTCCGTGTCACCCATGGTGGTCTGCAGGGTTTTCTTCGCGCCCGTCAAGGTTCCGTCCGACGCGACGAGGTTGTACTTTGCCGCAATCTGCAGCGCCTCGTCCCGGGTCTTCGCGCCGCTCTCTATTTCGGAAGCGATGGCGGCCAGCTCGGACCACGAGTACTGGTCTATGCCGCTTTTGACCTCGATCGCCTTCTTGCTGTCGTCAGCCTTCGAGGAGCTTTCCTGCTTGGAGGCGGCAGCGGAATCGGAGCTGGTCGCTTTTTCCTCCTGCGAGGACTGAGACTCCTGCTGGACCTGGGCGCTTTGGGATTCGACGGAAGCCGTGCTGTCGGAACCCCCTATCAGCCCCACGGCTCGGGGAACGACCGCGAACAGCACGAACGCGGCTGCAAAACTAGCCGCAACGGCGATGCATACCGTCTTCCGGGAAACGCTGTCGCCGGCCGGCTTCGCACCGCGAACGCCCTTCTGCCCGGAAACCGTCGCCGGCTTGAAGGCGACGACGCTGGGGCTGGTCTGGTTCGGGTAAGCCGCTTCCGCGTTCGCCGGCTCTTCGGCGGGGATGACGGAGTCGACGACGGCGGCAGGGGTGGAGGAGTCAGCAACGAAGCCGACAGAATCGCTGCCGGCGACGTCATCAACGCCGTCAACAACGCCACCCGCAAGTTCGCCATCCTGGAGGGCGGGCGCTTCCGCACCCTCTACGCCCCCGGAAGCCGCCGCGCTCCCCTCAGCTTCCGCGGGGACTGGCTGGAAATCCAGCTTCTTCTCCCCGCAATAGATGCAGAACTTCGCATCGTCGTCTATTTGCTTACCGCAATTCGTGCAAAACATGGTTCACCTCAAAACATCTTCCTGAACGCCTGAACACACGCGCCTATCGATGAATGTTGATTGCCGGCTTCGACAAACCGCCCTTTTTGGCCAGCAAGACCACGGCGACCGCCGCAAGAATGGTCAGAACCCACACCCAAGGGGTCGCGGAAAGGACATTCATGGAGATGATCGACTGGCTCGCAACGTAAGCGTTGACGCCGAAGCAGGAAACGAGCACCACAATGCCGAGCGCGAGATACAGGACCGACCCCACGCCGCAGGTCTTCGCCCCCTTTACCGCACACACGACATCGAGCACCGAAAGCAAAACCGCGGCAAGCCAAATAATGGAGATGACGGCCGCCCACACATACACGACGGCGACGAAGCTGGAGCCGGCATAGCTCGAAAGCTTGGACAGCGTCGGAAACAGCATGAACACGGGGCTTTCCGCCGAATACAGAATCAAGTCCAGGGAAAACATCGGGAGCAAGCTCAACAGAGCCAAGACCACCTGCACGGCGGCGACCGCCTTGTCCGGCACGGCGGAACCGTCTTTCAAAAAGCCGGTCAGCGCTTCCGGGGAGACGTTGCCGGAAAACGAGGGGATCGTCACTTGCGGTCCCGAAGGTTTAACGGGGTTGGCGGGGGTAGCAGGGTTAGCGGAGTTAGCGGGAGCCTCGCCGGCACCCTTCGCCCCGTCTTGCTGCCGCGCTACCGCCACGCGGGTTCCGCACTCCGGGCAGAACGCGGCAACATCGGGCACTTCGGTGCCGCAATTGGTACAAAACATCGGAAACCTCCTGCGCATCTGCGTCGGGGAATCGTTCCCGACGTCTTTAACGAATGATGCGATGGTAGAAAAACCGAATAGTCCGTTATAGAGATTTTGACGGGGTAATAATTCGCGCCGACCATTGCAGCAGGCAGAAGGCCGGTCCGGACGCCCTTTGCCCGAGATAATCGGCTTCTTGCGAAAATAATTACCCTTTCAAAACATCTGTTAGCTATCCTTGAAACAATTACCCTGATTAACGACTTACTCGAAAGGAAATTCCGCCCCGCGGCGCACAAGCGGCAGGGCGGCGAACGGGATGGGACATGAAACCGACTGAGCAGATCAAAAACGCCCGAGGCGAAATCAAGGTCAAACGCGTTTCTTTTTCTCCAGGCGGAGAGGACGGGAAGACGCCCTCGCTGGTGTTCCTTCCACAACCATGCATAAGCCGCCAGCGTGAAGACGAGGAAGCGCCCCAGCACACGCGCACGGACCTGGAGAATCTGGCCTTCATCACCGCCGACGACCTACTTAAGGTCGCAAAGAACATTGGCCCTCTCTTCGGCGATTCGCTCACGGAGCACGTGGCGGCATGGCAAGACGCCGCCGGCATTGCGAAGGCGGCCATACTTATTCAGGCAGTCGCAAACGGCAACAAAAGCCCCATGCAGCTAAACGGCGGAGCGGGCACTGAAGCTACCCCCCCCCTTGTAGTCAAATCCACCATTAAAGATACCCGGTCAAGACGAAAGTTCTCCGTTTTCGCGCTGTCGCAGCTCCTGACCTCCTCGGAAGCCGACGCATACCGGTCGCATCTTCCGCATATGCCCTGGTCGCAGCGCTTTCAAGACAAGCAAGAGGTGGATTATTCGCTCGTCACGATAGAAAACGAAGACGACGGGGAATATCTCACCATTACGCTCATCTCCTTCAAGAAGGAAGTTTCCCCCGCCGACTTCTCGGCAATCCTTCAGACGCTTTACAAGATAGACCAGAACAAAAGCGACAAGCTTGCCGGCAATACGAGCGCGAACGAAATTAGCCCTCTTTTGGAAGAAGGTCGGCTTCTGGTGGAGTTTTCCCCAATCGACAGCAACGACGAGCATGCACTCGCCAGGCTCGTCCAGGTTATCGCGTCCGTCCATCTGCAGAACGTTCGCGTCGATGTCTTCCGGTCGGCCGAAGGCGACGATTTCCTTCGATTCGACACCCGCCTTTCCTATCTGTGGTACCGGTTCGCAAAAGGACTGGGCAACGTGAAGATCGGATATTGCCAGCAATGCGGAAGCCCGTTCTCCCTTTCAGGCCACCGCGGCATTGCCCGCAGGTTTTGCAGCCAAGCATGTAAGACTCAGGCGAAGAACAATCGGACGAGGCTCGCGCGGGATAAGGCACGCAGACTGTTCATTGAGGGCGAAAGCGTTGAAACCATTGCGGCCGTCGCCTACCCGACGCGCAGCGCGCGCTTCGGCGCCAAGCAGGTGCGCAAAGACTTATCCACCTGGACGGCGCTGAAGCACCGCGTCAAAGACACTGACAGCGAAGAAGGCAGGATGCTGCTTGAGCGCACCATCAAGGAGGGACTATGGGAGACGACCAATTCGCAGAAGCGTAAGACCGCAAAATCAGCTAGCAAGGAGAAAACGAATGAGTAGCTACAATTTCTGTCCCCGATGCGGAGCCGAGCTGATGTCGGACGCCCGCTTCTGCGTGGAATGCGGCACGCCGCTGGACGCCTACGAGGTCGAAGGGGCTCCGGGGAACGAAATAAAGGCAGCGAGCGCTACGGGCGCTGCGGAGCTGGTTGGTGCCGCCGGATCGGCGAAGGCGACCGGTGCTTTCACGGCAGATGGCGCGCCGGCCAACGCAGGAAGCGAGCGCGACGTAGCGACGAAGGCTCATGTTGAGGGGGCATCCGCGGAAGCGACAGGAGACGGCCAGCAGGCGAGCGGAAAAGCTGACGCTCCCTCTACGAGTTCCCTGACGGCGGCCGTCGAGTCGACGAAGCACCGCTCGCGCAGGCGGGTGCCGCTCGTCGTGCTGGTGGCGCTGGCACTGGCGCTCACGTCCGCGGTCGCCTTCGCCGCGTACCAGGTGTACACGCAGGTCATCGCCCCGGCAATGCAGGCGCAGCAAGCCGCCGTGTCCACCCAGGCGAACGAGACCGGGGAAAGCGGGCAGGCAGGAGAAGCCGAAGGCCAGACGGATGCCGAGCTGACAGCGGAGGCGGAAGCCGCGTACCAGGTAGTCATCGACGACTACAAGTCGGCGCTGGCGGACTATGCCGCACAAGGAAAGTCATACGACCAAAATCAGTTCACTGCGTCGCATCCGTACATCTACACAGATCGACTTTGCGACTCAGGGGTTCTCGATTCTTCAAAGGGAGAGAAGCTCTATTACGCATTCGCGGCATACGAGGGCAACGACACGCCCGTACTGCTGGTAAAACAGGCAACTGAGGATACCGTCAGCAACCCCGACTCAAGCCTTGTTGCGGTATATACCCTGGTAGATGGAAAGCCATCGCTGGTGGCCGAAACAGCGCACGAACACAGGACCCTTTCGATTGTCGGGAACAGGTGCCTAAGTTCGTTCCAGCTGTCTTCGGACAAAGAAGGCAACATGGTTCAGTTCACGCTGTATTTCGAGATCGGCGCACAAGGGTCTGCCACCTACGAAAAAGCAATGGGCGAGGGTACCTACTACATAAATGGAGCACGAGTATACTCGCCGAATGAACCGTCATGCATTAAGCCGATTGGGTCGATAAGCACGCCGATGGCGGCCTCGGGGGATGTTTCCATCACGCATCCCGACGGAACAACAGAGGTTACCGAAAGCAGCAACAGCAGCAACAAGACCGCAAGCGACACCCTCAAAGCCGAGTGCCTGGAAGCCTGCCAAGAAACACTCAACATTGAATGGATTCCACTTTCCTAACGAATGCCGCAACGAACCGGAAGGCAACCGATGAGCAGCTATAACTTCTGCCCTCAATGCGGGGGTCAATTGAAATCGGACGCGCGTTTCTGCAGTGAATGCGGAACGCGCCTGGACGCCTACGAGGTTGATCTGCGGGCAGCAGTCGGGAACGATGCGTCCCCGCAGGTCGAGAAACGCTGCGCGCCGCAAGCCGCGGGCGCGCACGAGACCCCGACCGAGTGCGCCCCCGCCCAGGCGGCCAAAACTCCGGCCGCCGACGCCGCGAAGCCCGCCGGTGAGGAAAGCGGGACCGCCGCGAGTTCCTTCGCTGCGGCCGTCGAGTCGACGAAGCACCGCTCGCGCAGGCGGGTGCCGCTCGTCGTGCTGGTGGCGCTGGCACTGGCGCTCACGTCCGCGGTCGCCTTCGCCGCGTACCAGGTGTACACGCAGGTCATCGCCCCAGCCATGCAGGAGCAGCAAGCAGAAGGCGAAACGCAGCAGGCCGAAGAGCCTCAGGAGCCGATAACATATACCACCCGAACGGAAACGATGACTGTTGCTGCGCCGGGCGACCCGATGTCCGGCTCCCCGACATTGCAAACCGCGAAGCTTTCTTACGAGTTGCTCGTTCCCTCCCGCGAAAGCGATGCGGTCGACAAGATTAACGCAGCCATCGAACAATCGGTGCAAGACACGGCTTCCATAACGAGCAGCAAAGCCGAGCAGCAGGCAAATGGCTCGACGGATGAGGAGGTAGTTACGAATATCTGCACCAGCAGGCAAATCTACATAACGTATTTGACCGACTCCGTGGTCTGCTTCTTCGACTTATCATACGTTTATCCGCGCACTTATGGCGCACATGGCGGGTCTGAACGCGGGGGAATCGCATTCAGCCTTGAAACCGGCGAGCAGGTTTCCATGTCTTCCGTTATAGGAGTTGACCAGAGCGAGCTAATCGACCTCACGTGCGCAGCCGAGGAAACGTACCTTACGGCAAATCCAAAGACTTCCTCGACAACCCCTTCGAAGGTACTGGAGACAACACGCAAAACGCTGACCGACAACCAGGGGAAACTGAAGAAGACGACGCCAGGCCTCGAAGGCGAAGAGTGTTTCTGCTTGGGTGAGGATGGAATGTACTACCTGACCTCGGATTACGAAATGGGATCGTACGCTAACGGCACAAGAAACATCTGCATCGCCGGCTTCACCGACCAATCGGTGGTGGGAACGGAATCGATGGGTTACGGTTTCGGGAGAGGCGTCTAAAGCCAACCGTTTTGTAAGCTTCCCCGCCTGCAGAAAAAGTGACTCGCTATCATCAGCAAAGGAAATATTGGCATCGCCAGCATACGACGAGAGAAAGACCCGACATGATCATCCCCTATCTCTGCAACGAGTACAATCTCATGCCGAATCAATTCATTAAGTTCTGCCGGAACAACGGCTACCCGATTAAAGAGCCGAAGGGTATATTCGGTGGCGATTACGAAATCCCGGACGAATACGTTACGGAGGCCGTGGCCGCCTATAAGAATTCCATTCATAGGCCATCAACCCGGGTAAAGCCTACATACGACCCAAATACATATTCGGTAGACGAGGCCAAGTTGGCGGAGAATCGGGAAAAGCGTGCAGCCTTAACAGCGATGCCCGTCACCTCGTGCAACAGTTTTCAGGGTTACAGAATCGTGCGCTATGCGGACTACCTAGCGTGCGATTCCGTTTTCGAGTTCGCCCGAGGTAGTTACGGATACTTTACCGGCGCGAGTCTCGATGTCGGCGCTGCGCTGACCTCCTCTCTTAGGAGAGGGCGGCGCGACGCGATGCAGGAGCTGAAAGAAGCTGCCCACGACCTAGGCTGCAACGCAATTGTTGGAGTCTCTTACAATTACACCACCCTCATTCCGGAAACCGGCTCAAAGGGCGAGCAGGTCTACCTACCATACGTCTTCTGCATCACAGTTTCCGGTACCGCCGTCGAGATTCAACGGGAGGAATCACGATAGGCGGAAAACCCATGGCTAGAAGAATGGGCTAAGCAGCAATGCGAGACAACCTTTGACGCATTCCCTCCATCGCCTTTGGTCCCATGGAGCCAATTCACGAAGGGCCTGCAGCGGGCGCGCAAACTCTGTTGCGCAGCTTTCGAGGCAGAAATCTGCCAAGAATTTGGAATCGAGGGGAGAAATCGGCCCCTTTGTGGCCCGATTTCTCCTCACCGACCGTCGCTTGGCCACGGCGGGGAATCGGCCGTTTAGAGAAATGCCTGATCAGGACGGTGCGTCACCCCTTGCCGCATCTTTGCCTCTTGTCGAATACCCCAAAATTTCCCCCTCGATTCGAAATTCTTGGCAATTTTCGGCCTCCGAGGCTGCGCAGACGTCCCCGATGGCTGGTCGGCCCAACGCAGACGTGCAGGCGCCCCGAGGGACGGCCGGCCAAACGCAGGTGCGCGCCGGGTACATCGAGCGATAGCCGCCCCCCACCCGATGTTCCGGCTTCTCCGGAGTGGGCGCTCTTGCGAACGCGCCTACAAAAACCTGATGAGAACGGTAATTTTGCAGCAATGATTAGTCGATCGCAAGATTAACCAGGCAGGGCTGGGGCGAGGCGAGGGGGGCACTGAGCAGGGGTGGGCGACCCTAGCGGCCGGGGCTTTTCAGGTTGCTTTCAGCGTGGGTCAGGTTTCTTTCAGGTGCGGCCGGTAGTGTTTGCAGCGTCGAACCGCAGCGCATCGGGCACTCAACCCGGTTCGCCGCAAACTCGGTCCGGTTCGACACGAGCCTGCAAACACGAAAGGAAACGTACCATGGCTTCGAATAAACGCACGAACGCAATTCCCGCTTGCGCTCTGGCGACGGTGCTCGCCTTGGGGCAGCTCCCCGCAACCGCCCTCGCGGCGCAGGAGGACTCCGACGCAAACGCGACCTCGACGGCATCTGAAACTTCCTCGACCAGCGTCGCGAGCAGCGATTCGAGCTCGACCACCGCAACTGCGACCGCAAGCGACGCTTCCGCGACTTCTTCCGATTCCGAAACCGCGAGCGTGTCGGTTGCGGAAACCGCTTCCGCGACCGCGACGGAAACCGCCACGGCGTTCACGTTCTCCGATGACGGCATCTCCGTCGAGGAGGGCGACTCCACCGGCTACAAGGTCAGCGGCACCGCGCTCACCATCAATGAAGCCGGCACGTACGTGGTTTCCGGCAGCTGCGCCGACGGCTCCATCAAGGTGAAGAAGGGCACGACGGGCGTCACCATCGTGCTCGACGGCCTGACGCTGACCAGCTCCACCACCGCACCGCTGACCTGCAACAAGTCCACCGGCGTCACCGTGGTCGCCGCCGCCGGCACCGTGAACACCCTCACCGACGCCGCCGCGAACAACGACGACAACTACCCCGACAACGCCGACGCGGAGAACGCCGTCATCAAATGCAAGGACGGATCGCAGGTAGAGCTTACGGGCGCGGGCACGCTGAACGTCGTTGCCAACGGCAAGAACGGCATCAAGTCGGGCGCCACCACCGACGAGGAGGGCGAGGCGTCGCTGACCATCAGCAACCTGACGCTCAACATCACCGCGAGCGTGAACGACGCCATTAACGCCGAGCAGACGCTTGACATCGAAAGCGGCACCGTGACGGTGAGCGCGGCCGACGACGGCATCCACAGCGACTACGTGCTGAACGTGGGCGCGGAAGGCACGGCCGGCCCGGTCGTCAACGTGAAGGAAAGCTACGAGGGGCTCGAGGCCGCGTCGCTGAACATCTATTCCGGCGAGATCAGCATTCTGTCCTCGGACGACTGCATGAACGCCGCCAATTCCGATCTGACCGACTACGCCTTCGAAATGAACATCGCCGGCGGCACCATCTACGCGTACAGCACCGAGGGCGACGGCTTCGATTCCAACGGCACGCTGACGTTCACGGGCGGAACCACCGAGGTTTGGACGGCGAACGCGGCCGACAACCAGCCGCTCGACTCCGACGGCACGCTGACCATCGACGGCGGCACCGTGTTCGCGGCGGGCGGAAGCTCGGGCATGGGCGAGACCATTTCCGGGACGCAGACGTTCGTGGTGTTCGGCGGGACCGGCCAGGGCGGACAAGGCGGCCAGAACGGCTCCACCGACCAGGGCGGCTCGCAAACCCCGCCCGACCAGCCGAGCGGACAGCCCGGTGATCAGGGCGGCAACCAGGGCGGAGCTTCCATTGTTTCCGCAGGTGAAGCGGTGTCGGTGGTCGATGCTTCCGGCAACGTGCTGTATTCCGCAACCGCGCCGTGCGCGGCCAGCTACGCGTTCTTCTCTTCCGGCGACGTAACCGAGGGCAGCACGTACACCCTCACGGCCGCAGGCGAGGACGCGGCGACCGGCACGGCCGGGGACAACTCCGGCAACAATCAACCGGGACAGCCCGGCGACAACCAACCCGGACAGCCCGGTGACGGCAACCAGCCCGGGCAGCCGGGCGGCATGCAGGCCTTCACCGACGTGACCCCCGACGCCTGGTATGCCCAAGCGGCCCAGTTCTGCGCACAAAAAGGCCTGATCACCGGCTACGCGAACACCACGCTGTTCGGTCCGCTGGATTCGTTGACGCGCGCGCAGCTGGTCACCATCCTGTGGCGCGCCGCCTGCCCCGATGAGAGCGCCGCCTATACCGGCAGCGCGGAAAACGGCACCGAATGGACCGACGTCTCCGCCAACGATTTCTATACCGCAGCAGCGAACTGGGCCTACGAAAACGGCGTGGTCAACGGCTACGTCAACGCCGACGGCAGCACCTCGTTCGCACCCGAAGACACGGTGACCTTCGAGCAGATGGTCACCATCCTGGCAAACTTCGCCGCCACCAACGGGACGGACACGAAATCGGCCGACGCCAGCGTGCTTGCCGACTTCACCGACGCTTCCTCGGTGGCCACCTGGGCGGCCGACTCCATGGCATGGGCGGTTGAGAGCGGCCTGGTCCACGGATATGACAACACCGACGGCACGCGCAGCCTGGTGCCGGGCGAGGAGATCATCCGCGGACGCGCCGCGGTGGTGCTCATGAACGCCTGCAACCTCGGCGTGATCGCGTAGGAAGCAAGCGGGGGTGCCCTTCGGGCGCAAAAAAGGGTCGAGCATTTCGCTCGACCCTTTTTTGACGCTGTAGCGTTTTATGCTCGCAAGAAGGCTTCGTAGCCTCGTTCGGCTTCGTAGATGTCGGCCTTGCTGGTGGCTTCCCAGGGGCTGTGCATCGAAAGCACCGCCACGCCCGAGTCGATGACGTCCATGCCGTACTTCGCGGGGATGTACGCGATGGTCCCGCCGCCGCCGGCATCGACTTTGCCCAGCTCGCAGGTTTGGAACTGCACGCCGGCGTCGTCCATCACCTTGCGGACGTAGGCCATGTACTCGGCGCGGGCGTCGTTGCTGCCCGACTTGCCGCGCGCGCCCGTGTACTTGTTGAACACCAGGCCGCGGCCCAGATAGGCGCTGTTCTTCGGCTCGAACACGCTCGCATACGCGGGATCGAAGCCGGCCGATACGTCGGAAGACAGCATGGCGGAAGCCGCCAGGGCGCGGCGCAGCGGCAACGGGCCGCCCTCGCCGGCAAGCTCCATCACCTCGGCAATGGTGTTCTCGAAGAACTGCGACGCCATGCCGGTGGCGCCCACGCTGCCGATCTCCTCCTTATCGACCAGCACGCACACGCCCGCGCGGTCGAGCTCGTCGCCGGCGACGGCGAGCTGCGCCACCATCGACGTGTAGGCGCACACGCTGTCGTCCTGACCGTATCCCAGCACCATGGAGCGGTCGAAGCCCAGATCACGAGCGCGCCCGGCCGGCACGACCTCCAGCTCGGCGGACAGGAAGTCCTCTTCCTCGATGCCGTACTTCTCGTTGAGGATCTGCAGCGCGAACGCCTTCACGGGATCCTTCTCGGGCTTGGCGTCGGCGGCATCGCCAGCCGCGCTCTCAGCGCCTTCGGCCCCTTCGCCTTTTGCATCCTCGTCGGTACGCACCACCAGCGGGCGGTTGCCCACCAGGATGTCGAGCGCCTCGCCCTCGACGACCTCGTTGGCCTTCTTCCCCATCTGCGCACTGCCCAGGTGAGGCAGCAGGTCGGAAATGCAAAACACCGGGTCGTCGGCATCCTCGCCGATCTTCACGTCCACGACGCTGCCGTCCTTCTTCGCTACCACGCCGTGCAGCGCCAGCGGGAGCGTGACCCACTGGTAGTGCTTGATGCCGCCATAATAATGCGTATCAAGGAAGGCGAAATCGCTAGTCTCATACAGCGGGTTCTGCTTCACGTCCAGACGCGGGCTGTCGATGTGCGCGCCCAGGATGTTCATGCCCTCGGAGAGCGGGCGACGGCCCAATTGCAGCAGGATGATGGCCTTGCCGCGCATCGACGCCCACACCTTGTCGCCGCACGCAAGCTTGCGACCTGCGGCGATAGCCGCGTCAAGGCTTTCGTAGCCGGCAGCTTCGGCGCTGCGGATGGCCGCCGCGGCGAATTCGCGCTCGGTCTTGTTCTCGGAGATGAAATCGATGTAGCCGCTGGCCAGCTGCTCAAGCTCGGCCAGCTGGTCCTCGTCGTAGCGCTTCCACGCAGATTCGCGTTCCATGCATGCTCCTAACGTGCTTGCCTTTTCGTTCCAGAAGATAGTACGCCAAGCCCCCTGGCGGCGCTAGCGTCCATCGGCGGAAAACGCGCCTGCGGGCGGCGCGGCAGGGCGACGACGCGGCAGCACGACAGGGCTGCGGCGCGGCGGCGCTCTCGCGGGAAACGGCCTATTCCGACTGCGCGGCCTTGTCGGTTTTCACCACGAAGCCGAAGTAAACGATGTGGCACACCCACACGATGGCCACGATAATGCGCCCGACAGGCACGCGTCCCATCAGCGCAAACCCGATGGCGAGCAGCACCGTGACGGGAATGAGGATGGTCAGCTTCGCCTTCACGGTCATTGCGCGTCTGCTGACGTAGCTTTCGATTACCGTCTTATACAGTTTCGTTCCCTTGAACCACGTATCCAAACGCTCCGAGCTGCGCGCAAAGCACAGCGCAGCAAGCAGGACGAACGGCGTTGTGGGGATGAGGGGCAGCACCACGCCGACCATGCCGAGCGCGAAGAAGAGGAAGCCAAGGCCGGCCCAAACGCCATGCACCAGCTTTGAGGAAGACCTCGTCGACTTGTCGGTAGCCCGTTCGCCCATTCGCATCAACCCACTGTTCTTTACGGCTTACTTTTCGGGAAAGTTTACTATGGCAACTTCGAAAATGCCAGGGGGACAATGCACTTTGGGGGCGTTAGGGGCGTTAGGGGCGTCAGGCGCGTCAGACGTCCAGACCCAACAGCACGTCGCCGGCAAGCGATTCCACCCGTGCGGCGCGCACGCGGCCGGCGTCCACTTCCAAGAAGGCGACGCTTGCCGGGAAGCCGCCGCGCGGGCGCGTGGGGCTGCCGGGACAGACGATCAGGCTTGCCGGATACGCGTCGCGGCCGCGCAACAGCTCGGGGATGTGCGTGTGCCCGTGCACGCACACCTGCGGCAACGGGTCGCCGGGAGCCAAGGCGCGCGACCCGTGGAAGCCGACGCGCACGTCGTTGGGATAGTGCGCCACCAAAAAACGCACGCCGTCGATGACCGGATGCGCGAAAGCCGCCACGTCGCTTCCGTATTCGTCGAAATCGTTGTTGCCGAGCACCGCCGTCACCGGGGCCAAGGCGCGCAGCTCGACAAGGATGCCCGGGTTGCAGATGTCCCCCGCATGGATGATGTGGTCGCAGCCCGCCATGGCCGCCAGCGCGGCGTCGGGCAGGAGACCGTGCGTATCGGAAAGCACGCCGACCGTGGTCATGGCAGCCCCTTCCCTATTCTCCGCCGTTTTCCACCAGGTCGATGAGGTCCTGGTGGGAATGGATGTCGAGCTTCGCATAGATATGCTTGACGTGCGCCTTCACCGTGTTGCGCGAAACCACCAGCTGCTCTTGGATGTACGCGCGGTCGCGGCCGCGGGCCAGCATTCGGAACACCTCGAGCTCGCGCGGCGTCAGGCTGTAACGTTTCGCCAGCTCGGCGCAGCGTTCGTCGAACGTCTGCTTCGGCGCGGTCGCCGCCACGTCGGGAGCGGCCGGGGTGACGCCGTCGATGACGGCCGCGAAGCTGAAGTTCTTCAACCCGATGAGCGCGTATCCGACGAACAGCAGCACCAGCAGGGCGATGAACAGGTCGAACATCTGGGATCCGGCGGAAAGCATCGCGTTCGCGTTCACGCCGACCGCCGCGCCGAGCGTGGTTCCCAAGCCGGAAACGCCGCGGCCCCATGCGAACACCGCGACCGCGCCCCGCCTATTGCGCGAGGCCACCGCAATGAGCGCGAGCCAAGCCACCACGTCGAACAGGGTGTTGCCGGCGGAAAGCAGCGTCACGCTCAGCACGTTCGACCCGTCCAGCGACATGGACATGGCCAGGAAGCCCGCAACCACCGCCAGCACCGAGAGCTGCACGACCAGATCGAGCGGGAAGCGCTTGCGGGACAGCAGGGCCAGAAGCGCGAGCGCAGCGGCCGGGACGATGGCGACGAACGACGAAAGCGGCACGCCGTCGACCTCGCCGAAGCGCAGCGAGCAGCCGAAGGCGATGCGGAAGAGGAACATGCACGCGAACAGCTGGCTAGCCAGGGGCAAAAACGACGATGGGCGCGTCACGGAAAGGTCGCTCGGCGCCTCGCCCTGCTCGGTCTGCTCGAGAATGGGAAGCGCGTCCATCCACGTCAGGGCCCATGCGAGCGGCACGAACAGGAAGAACAGGATCATGCCGACGACCATAGGTATAAGCCACGCCAGGGCCGAAGCGGCGCATTGCAACACGAACGCCAGGGGGACGAGAACGCCCGCCTGCGACAAACTCAAGCGGGAAGCCGCCACGCCGACCGACAACGTGCACCACGAGCGGCCCACGGCCATGACCGCTGAGCCGACCACGAGAAGGGCCGGGGAGCATACGGAAAGCGCAATGAAAGACGTCAAGCATCCGGCAAAGAGCGCAATGAGCATGACGATGTTCAGGCGGCGCACATGCAAAAGCGCCGGCCTGAAGGTGGCGATAAGGCCGATGGCCAGCAGCGATACCGAATTCGCCGTCACCGATATGTCGCGCGCGTAGCCGAAGCAGCCATCGAACAGCGGGAAAAACGACACGTTCATGAGCGACGTCGACATGAACATGAGGGAAAGGGCCGCGAACAGGCGCCAGAAACGGCGCGTGAACAGGGGCTCCGACGCGGCAGTGGGAGCGGCGATCGGCGCGGCGGCAGGCGCAACGGTGCACGACGCGGAGCGCCCGGCCGCGCCGTCGAGGCCGGAATCGCCGCAGCCGGAATCGCCTACGAAATCACTTTGTTTTCCCTGTTCAGCCATGCGGGGTATTCTATCATGCGCCGCCGCCGGGAAGCCACCGCGCCCGGCCACGTAAATGAAGCGCAACAAAAGCCGGCGG
>CAVGAF010000038.1:0-12343 GCA_963627055.1 Butyrivibrio sp. CAG:318
ACGCTTTCCTGGTTCATCCTCTCGCTGCAGGACAACCTCAACGGCATCATGAGCGTGCTCACGGGCACTTCGATCGGGCCGGTTGGCTACGAGTCGACCATGATCCGCTACGTCATGATCTGCTTCACGGGCGCGGGCATGGCGCTGTGCGGCGCGGTGTACCAGGGGTCGTTCAGAAACGCACTGGTATCCCCCTCGACGCTCGGCATCATGTCGGGGGCCACGCTGGGGCTGACGGTGTACGTCATCTTCTTCTACGATTCGCTTTCCAGCGAATTCGTGGGATCGCTGGGGCTTGGCTCGGGTGCCGCCCAGGGCGCGGCGCCCTCGGTCCCCACCGACGTGCTCGGCCATATCTTCTCTTCCTACGGCCTTGCCATCTGCTCTTTCGCCGGCTGCATGTTCGTCATGGCGTTGGTGCTTTTAGTGCTGCGCCTTTCTCGCACCGCGGCGTCGGCCATCTTCCTCATCATAGTGGGCCAGGTCATGGGGGGCGTCGTCGGCGCGGTGTGCGAATCGGCGCGCTATTACTATATGACGGTCGACCAGTACGGCGACAAGGCAACGCTGCTCACCGACCTCATGATCGCGTCGTTTTACCGCAACTACACCTGGGTGGACCTTGCTTGCGTCGGCGTGCCGCTTATCGTGACGTTCCTCGTGGTGATGCACTTGCGTTCCTCGATGATGACGCTGTCTTTAGACGAGGGCGAGCAGCGCACGCTCGGCGTCGAGTCCCGCCGGATGATGTATGCGGTGTTGGCGCTGTGCACGCTGCTCACCGCCATGATCGTGTCGTTTTGCGGAACCATCGGGTTCGTGGGATTTCTCGTGCCCCATTTGGCGCGCCGTCTCGTCGGCCCGAACTTCAAGTATTTGATCCCGGCATCGACGGTGCTCGGCGCCGTGTTCGTGCTCGCCGCTTACACGCTGCTCATGATCACGCTCGGCTCCGATTACGAGACCATGGTCGGCATGTTCATCTCCATCGGCGGCGCCGCCGTGTTCCTGGTGACGGCCCTGCGTGGGAAGGGGGGCGTCCGTGGCCAGTTCAAATAAGGAAAAGGCACGGCGCGCCGCAACCCCCGCGCCCGAGCCGCGGTACATGAACGCCACCGCATCCGACATTTCCCGCTACAATCTCGGCAGCGCCGACGCGCGCGACATCCCCGAGACGGGCAAGGCCGCCGCGGGCACGCCTGCGCTGCGCTCGTGGCTGTCGAGTGCCGTCACCTCGGCCCACATGGCCGCCGAGGGCTGGTCGCTGCGTGCGAAGGTTATCGTGTGCGTCGTCATCCTGGTCGAACTGTTGTTCCTGTCCTTGGGCATCATGGGGGCCGCGGGGCAGAACTATGCGTACAGCGGCGCGTACGCGACGTACGATCCCGTGCAGGTCGCCTGCGTGATTGCCGAGCACGCGCGCAATTTCTTCGGGCCCCTGCTCAATATCTGCAGCGCGCATGACAATACGTGGATCCTCGAGAACGTCCCCGGTTACTGGGCGATAGGGCATCGTGCGGGCGTTTTGGGCATTACGCTTGCGTGTTCGGTTCTGCTCGGCGTTTCGGGCATGCTGTATCAAAACGTGTTCAAGAACCCCATCGCCGGTCCCGGCATGTTGGGCGCCTCCACCGGCATTTCGCTCGCCTTCATGCTCATGGTCGTGCTCTACGGATCCCTCGCGCCGACGATGCTGGCCGAGCGCTACGTGTTCTGCTACGGCTTTGGCGCGGCCATCCTCGTGTTCGTCATCGCGGCGGGCAGGAAGCTCTCGGGCAAGGGCCGCCCCTTCGACGTGGTCACTATGCTGCTCGTCGGCTCTATTCTAAGTCAGCTGCTCGGCTTCATCGTGAGCTATGTCACGCTGTTCGTCATGGAGGACGAAGACTACCTGGTGTTTTACAACCTCTCGCAGATGCTCACCGTCGACTCCTCTCTGCTTTCGTGGCTGGTGCTCGCGGTGGCGTTCCTGATGTCGTTCGTTCCCGTGTGGCTGCTGCGCTTCAAGCTCAACGCGCTGTCGTTTGACGAGGACGAGATGCGCATGATGGGCGTCTCCCCGACGCTTCTGCGCGCGGTCGCCCTCATATGCGGCGCCATCATGATGCTGGCCGCCCAAATACATGTCGGCATGGTGTCGCTCGTCACGCTCATTGTGCCGTTTTTGGCGCGCAGCTGGTTCGGCGTCGAGGCGCGGGCGCAGATGACGGGTTGCATCTGCATCGGGGCGATTCTGCTCATCGTGGCGCGCGACATCACCGACCTGATCCCCTTCGTGGGAAGCGGCCTGGCCATTGGGTCGATTGTGAGCGTCATCGCGCTTCCCCTTCTCGTGGTCGTGATGTCGCGGCAGATGCGGGAGTGATGGGCATGCGCGCAGTCATTGGGAAGCGCGCTTCGGTGCGTATCGATTGTTTTGAGAATATTGCTTGGGAAGGAGGACGCTCGTGAAGCTGCTGTTGCGCGATGTCGCCGTCGGATACGACCGCGAGCATCCGGTTCAGAAGTTCGTCAACCTGTCCGTCTCCTCGGGCGAGGTGTGCTGCATCTTAGGGCCGAACGGCTGCGGGAAGACGACGCTCGTGAAGACGATTTTGGGCATGATTCCGAACCTCGATGGCAAGATAACCCTCGACGGGTCGGATATGACCAAGTGGTCGGCGCGGCGTCTCTCCATGCAGGTGGCCTATGTGGCGCAAAAGCAGACGCAGCCGTTTCCCTTCCTGGTGAAGGACGTGGTGATGCTCGGGCGGCTCGGCAAGACGCGCGGCCTTTCGAGCCAGCCCGGCCGGCAGGATTACCACGTGGCCGAAAACGCCATGAAGGAGATGGGTATTTATCACTTGCGCAACAAGCCCTACCTGGACATTTCCGGCGGCGAGCTGCAGATGGTCATGTTTGCACGCGCGCTTGCGCAAGAGCCGCAGCTGCTCATTATGGACGAGCCGACCGCCGCGCTCGACTACGGCAACGCGGTGCGCGTCATCGGCAAGGTGCGCGAGCTGGCGCAGGCGGGCTACGGGGTGCTCATGATCACGCACAACCCCGACCACGCGTTCATGACCGGCGCGAACGTGGCCCTTCTCACGCGTCACAACCCGATGCGCTTCGGAAGCGCGTACGAGATCATCACGCGCGAGAACATTCAGGAGGCGTATGGCATCAACGTCAAGCTCGTGGAATTTGTGCACGACAATCAAGAGGTCATGCGCATGTGCGCCCCCGAGTTCGGCGGCGTGAAGACGGCGCGCTAGGTATTGGCCGGGGCGGCTTTGGCGTCGGCGGCGGTTTTTGCGGCACTCGGCGCGCTGTTCGGCGTCGGCCCTATGGTGATGGATAGGCAAAAGCGGGCTTCAACCCCGTTTTCGAATTGAAAGGATCGAATATGATCGAGAAGACCGATGCGGCTGCGGCGGCGCAGACCCTTACCGGCATCGTCGACAACGTGGAGACGGTGATCGTCGGCAAGCGCGAGGCCATTGAGCTGGTGGTATGCGCCCTGGTGGCGCGCGGGCACGTGCTGCTGGAGGACCTGCCCGGCACGGGCAAGACCTCGCTCGTGCGCGCGCTTTCCAAGTCGGTTGACTGCGGCTTCTCGCGCATCCAGTTCACCCCCGACGTCATGCCCTCCGACGTTTCGGGCTTCTCCATCTTCAATCAGAAGACGCGCGACTTCGAGTTCCGCCCCGGCGGCATCATGAGCAACCTGGTGCTCGCCGACGAGATCAACCGCGCCAGCGCGAAAACCCAGTCGGCGCTTTTGGAGGCAATGGAAGAGCGCCAGGTGACCGTTGACGGCATCACGCATAAGCTTGAAGAGCCGTTCATGGTGCTCGCCACGCAGAACCCCATCGAGCAGTACGGCACCTATCCCTTGCCCGAGGCGCAGCTCGACCGCTTCCTCATCAAGCTTTCCATGGGGTATCCGCTCATGGACGAAGAGGTGCGCGTGGTCATGGACAGCGCCGCCGCCAAGGCGCGCATCCAACCCGTTGCATCGTCGTCGCAGGTGGTGGCCCTACAGGAAGCCGCCGAGCAGGTGCATGTGTCCCATGCCGTGGCACGCTACGCCGTGCAGGTATGCGCCGCGACGCGCACCATGCGCGAGTGCTCTTGCGGAGCGAGCCCCCGCGGCTCCATCGCGCTCATCGCGCTTGCGCGCGCCAACGCGCTCATGCGCGGGCGTACCTACGTCATGCCCGACGACATCAAGTACCTGGCGCCCTACGTGCTTGCGCACCGCATCATCCTGACGCACGAAGCCAAGGTCGCCGGCCGCGACGCCGCGTCGGTCATCGCTTCCATTCTGGATTCGGTGGCCGTGCCGCTGGCCGAGGCCGAATAGACGCGTGGGATAAGGTTCGTTCTCGATGTCCTCTTCCCGCGCAAATAGAGGCAAGGTGCTCAAGGCCCTCGGCGTTATCGCCTTGTTGGGCCTGTTCGCACTTGTCGCATTCATGGTCGGCGATGGCGACTACCACGCTACCGCCATAGGTTGGATTCCGCTTGTCATGGCCTTGTGCGCCATCGCGCTCGCCTTCGTGTACCTGCAGGTGCTTAAACGCGGGCTCGAGGTCGATGCCGCATCGGAGCTGCATGACTGCCGCCGCGGCGACGATATCGACTTCGTCGTCCATTTCAAGAACAAGACGCCTCTGTTTTACTTCAGGATCGAGGCCTTCTTCTACGTTTCCGATTTATTCGGCGGCGTGGCTTCCGAGGCCTCGACCACGCTGTCGCTGGCGCCCTTCGAAAGCTACGATCTTCACTTCTCTACGCGCTTCGAACATATCGGCACGTACTCAGCCGGCATGAATCGCCTGGTCGTATGCGATTTCTTGCGCTTGTTCACCGCGGAGGCGGGAAGTAGGCGTGTTCAAATCGTCCATGTGACGCCAAGAATCCACGCCCTTGAGGGCCTGGCTTTGTCCAACGACTCCCAAACCGAGGCCCAGCAGCCGCGCAAGTCGGTCTTCGCCGATTCGCTCGACTACGCCTATGTGCGCCCCTATGTGCCGGGCGACCCGTTGAAGACCATCCATTGGAAGCTATCCGCGCGCACCGACGGGTATATGACGCGCCTGTTCGAGGAAAGCACGAATCCGGGCGTGTGCGTCATCATGGATTTCTATGCGCCGGAAGAGCGGACGCCGTATCTGATGGGGATGTTCGACGCCGTCGTCGAGTCCGCCATCTCCGTTGCCCGTTATGCGCAGGCCGAGGGTTTCGAAACCGAGCTTCGTTACACGAACCGCGAGGGGGAGACGGTCCTGCGCAGCACGTTTGGCGACTCCGAGCTTGACGAGATGGTTGCCGACATGCCCTCGATATCCAACGACGCCGGCAGGGCGCATGCGGGCGTCGATGCCTTATCCGAGCAGCTTCGCCACAGGTACGGGAAGAATAACCTGGTCATGTGCACGGGCAACCTTTCCTCGCGCCTTATCGAGACGGCAATCGAGGCGCGCCAGCGCAGGAGGAACCCCATGATAATCGCCGTCGTCCCGTCCGATTTGGAAGGCCGGGAGCTTGAGGGGTGGTGCGAGCCCCTTTCGCGCCTCGATGCCGCCGATATCGGCTATAAGGTCATTTCCCGATCCGATGATTTGCTAGGTGATGAATGATGGGCGCGCTGTTTGACGAGAAGGTGGGGCGAGGGGGCGCTGCGGGTGCTTCTGGATCCGACGGCGGGAGTCGTCTTGGGCATGCGTGGCGTCGCCGCAGCGCAGCCGAACTAGCGGGCGAGGCGCCCGAGGTTGCCTCGGGCGAGCGTCTCGCAACGTACCTGCGTCTGAGCGTTTTCGACTTTCTGCTGCTGTTGGTGATTTCCGCTTGCTTGGCCATGACTGCGTCGTTCGCTTTCGAAAGCGTCCCGGATATTCGCGGCAATGCGCTCGTTGTCGGCGGTTTGTGCATTCCCCAACTGGTAATCCTCTTCTTCGGCGGAAGTTCGCGCCGCGCGGTTCTGCCGGCAGTCGTCCTTTCGTGCATATGGGTTGCCATCCTTATTGCGGGAGCGTGCCTGCTGACGGCGCCCGTGCCGCTGTTTGCCGACGGCGCGCTCAACGACGTGGCTGAGAGCTACCTTCCCTTCGCGGTCGTGGTCGCGGTGGTGCCTTTGCTTGCGTTTTTGTTGTCGCGGCACGTTGTCGGCATGGCATTTCTCCTGCTCGGAAGCGTGCTCACGTGCTCCTGGGTGCAGTTTTTGTTCCGCGACTGGGCTGACAATCACGGACTCGCCACCTCCCTTGCCCTCTACATCGCCTTGGGAATGCTGTTCGTCTATCAGACATATCGGTCCAGCGTCATGTCGGCCAAGCGCGTGAAGAAGACCTCTTTCGTCGGCGTGCTCGCATATGCGGCGGGCATCATCGCCGTGTGCGCGGGCGTCGCGGCGGCGGTGTTCTTCTTTGCGATTCAGCCCGCCGGCTTGCAGACCGTCGACTTGCGACCCTTTCAGCGCTACTACGCCATTCCCGTCGTTGAGTATTCGCCCGTGTTCGACAAGCAGCAGGTTGAAAGCCCCGACGACACGACCGACCAGACCAACGACGAGATGAAGGACTCCAGTGATAATGCCGAGGGCGGCCCTGATCAGGACCAGTCCGAGGACCCTCAGGCAAACCCCCTGTCTCCAGTGCAGCAATTCATGTCGCAGTACGACCCGGACAGCTGGTCTCAGCAGTTCGACGGCGTCAATTACGACCAGCTTCGCCTGGGCACCTTGATTGCCGTCCTTATTGTTGCCTTGGCTGTAGCGGCTGCCGTATGCGCCAGGCGCAGCGTGCGAGAGAGGCGCTTGAGGCGTTGGGAGGGGCTTTCGCCTTCTCAACAGGTGTCGAGGTTGTACGCATTTTTCAATGGCCGATTTGGCAAGATGAAGGTCGAGCGCCCGGAGGCGCTCACGCCGATGGAATTCGCCCTGGGCAGCCAGCGCAGGCTCGCGCAGTTTGCCGAAGGCACCGGCGGCGTGGACTTCGTGCGCGTCACCGACATCTACCAGCGTACCTGCTTCGGCGGCCACAAGCCCACCGAAGAGGAGCTTTCCGACGTGAAGGCCTACTATCGGGCGTTCTTCGCCAACGCGCGCCGTTACCTTGGCAACGCCCGTTGGCTATGGAAATTCTGGCGAATCTAGAGGAGGAATCTGAACAGCCCCCGCGCCGCGCGGCGCGGCGCCCCTCGGGCTTGCGCCCCGCGGCCCTTACGCGGCCTTCGGCTTTCCTGCTAGCGTAACCAGGACCAGCATGCCCCCTCGTGCGCCCGTCGTTTAATTTCAGGGGTGTCGGTATAGAGTATCGGCGGGCATACGTTCGGGCGATTCGTTCATGATAGAATCGCGAACGTGCAAACGACCGAATGCGTCGCCTGCGGGCGGCTGCGAACGCAAGACCGGAGGATTCATGAGCATCAAGGAACTGGTGAAGGACGAGGCCGCCCTTTCCACGCCGTGCGAGCGCGCCACGGCCGATGACGCGCAAACCGCGCAGGATCTGCTCGACACCATGGCGTCGCTCGAGGAAGCCGCATGCCTGCATGCCAACCAAATCGGCGTGACGCGCAACCTGTTCGCCTACGTGGACGAGAAGGACGTGCCGCACGTCATGTTCAACCCGGCCATCAAGCTGGGCCTGGCGGCGTCCAAGCAGGTGGAGGGGTGCTTCACGCACGAGGAGCCCGTCACCGTCACGCGCTACGACCGCATCAAGGTCGCCTACGAGGAGCTCGTCGACGGCAAGCTCGTCGCCCGCAAGCGCGACTTCAACGGCTGGGTGGCCCAGCTCATCCAGCACATGGCCGACCACGGCAAAGGCAAGTACATCTAAGTCGCAAAACGGGGCCTAACGGCAACTGTATCTTGCCCAGGCGCCCGAATTTGCCCAGGCGTCCGAAATCGCGTCCGCGCCCGAAATCGCCTCTGGAAACAGGCTGGCGGAAGCGGGGGTGTCCCGCTTCCGCCAGCGTGGTGAATTGCGTTAGGGCTCGACGGCCGAATGCCTCCTATGCGCCCTAGGCGCCCCAGACGCGCTCGGCGATGCGCTTGACCAGCGCAATCTTCGCCCATTGCTCGTCTTCGGTCAGCACGTTGCCCTCCTCGGTGGACGAGAAGCCGCACTGCGTGGACAGGCGCAGCTGCTTAAGCGGCACGTAGCGCGCGGCCTCGTTGATGCGCGCGACGACGTCCTCCTCGTTTTCCAGCTCGGGGAACTTCGAGGTGATCAGGCCCAGCACCACAACCTGGCCCTTGATGTGCGCAAGCGGCGCGAAATCGCCCGAACGGTCGGAGTCGTATTCCAGGAAGAAGCCGTCGTAGTTCGCCCCGCCGAAGAGGATTTCGGCAACAGGCTCGTAGCCGCCGGAGGAAAACCACGTGGAGCGGAAATTGCCGCGGCAGATGTGCGTGGTGATGGTCATGTCGGCCGGCTTCGTCTCAAGGATGCGGTTGATCATGGACACGTAGTTGCGGGCGACCTCATCGACGTCGATGCCCTGCTCGGCGTACGCGGCGCGCTTGGCCGGATCGCAGAACTCGCCCCAGCTGGTGTCGTCGAACTGCAGGTAACGGCAGCCGTGTTCGTAGAACGCGCGCACGGCGTCGCGATACGCCTCCACGATGTCGTCGAGGAGCGCCTGCTCGTCGGCATAACGCTCGATCGGCTGGTAGACGGCCGCGCCGCGCACGCAGGGGATGAGATGCAGCATGGAAGGCGCGGGGATGGTCAGCTTGGCCTCGGCATCGCCGGCAATCTCTTTCAGCTTGTCGAAGTGGGCGAGGAACGGATGGTTGCCAAAGCCGATCTTCCCGCGGAAGACCAGCTGCGCGCCCTTGGGCTTGGGGCCCTTGAACTCGACCGACCACGTCTCGGCGTCGATGTGCTCGACGTTTTCCAGTCCCTCGAGGAAATCGAGGTGCCACATGGCGCGGCGGAACTCGCCGTCGGTGACGGCTTTAAGGCCGGCCTGCTTTTCCTTCTCGACCAAATCGGCGATGGCCTCGTCTTCGACGGCACTCAGCTGATCGGCCGAGATGGTGCCGGCGGCAAAATCGGCGCGCGCCTGCTTGAGGGATTCGGGACGCAGGAAGCTGCCGACGATGTCGTATGCGTAGGGAGGGTTGGTGATGGCCATGGGGGCATCCTTTCGTTGTAGGGCGATGTTGAAAGGATGCCAGAAGCGCCATATCTAGAAAACTATCGCTTCTCTAGCGATATCCATAGGTAAAAGGAATGGATACGGGCCTCGCGTTTGCTACAATGACGCCCATGAAACTCCAACAACTGCGATACATCATTCAAGTGGCCGAATCGGGGTCGCTCACCGCGGCGGCCGAGAAGCTGTTCATCGCGCAGCCGAGCCTGTCGAAGGCGGTCTCCGACCTGGAGCGCGAGATGGACATCACCATCTTCACGCGTTCGCGCACAGGCGTGGTCCCGACCGAGGACGGCATGCGCTTCCTCTCGCGCGCCCGACAGGTGGTCGAGCAGGCCGATCTGCTCGAAGGCGAATACAAGGGCGCCGAGCGCATCCGCCGCGTGTTCGGCATATCCACGCAGCACTACGCCTTCGTCGTGAATGCGTTCGTGTCCCTCGTGAGCACCTACGAACGCGACCGCTACGAATTTTCGTTGCGCGAAACCTCCACCGCCGGCATCATCGACGACGTGCGGCTCGAGCGCAGCGAGCTGGGTGTGCTGTACCGCTGCGACTTCAACGGCAGCGTCATCTCGAACGTGGTGAAGTCGGCCGACCTGCATTTCGAGCCCCTGTTCTGCGCGAAGCCGCATGTGTTCGTCAGCCGCGAAAGCCCGCTGGCGAAAAAGAGCCGCCTGACGCTTGCCGACCTGGCGCCGTACCCGCGCCTCAGCTATGACCAGGGAATTCGCAACTCGCTGTATTTCGCCGAAGAGCTGCACATCGCCGAGGCGGTCGACAAGAGCATCGTGGTGACCGATCGCGCGACGCTGTTCAACCTGATCATCGGTCTTGACGGCTACACCATTTCCAGCGGAATCCTATCCGAGGATCTAAACGGCAGTCAGATCGTCGCCGTGCCGCTCGAAAGCGACGAGCATATGGAACTCGGCTACGTCAAGCGCACCGACCGCCCGCTGTCCTCCATCGCCGAGCACTATCTGGAGCTGCTGCGCAGCTACGTGCGCGAATACCGAGGGGAATAAGCCGGCCGGCGGCTCGCCCAGGTGGAAACCACGAGCGCGGCGAGCACCAGCGCCGCGCCCGCGATGCCCGCCGGCGAAAGCGTCTCTCCCAGCACGAGCACGCCGATGATCGAGGCGAACGCGGGGTTAAGCGCGCAGGTCATGCCGGCTTGCACCTCGCTGATGTGTTGCTGCGCCACCGGCTGGAAAGCGAACCCGAACACGCTGCATACCAGCACCAGCGTAACCAGGCATCCCCAGCCCGCCGGCGTCACAGGAAGTTGCAGCGTATCGAATGCGCAGGTGGCGACCAGGCATACGACTGCGCCCGAGCCCATTTGCGAAATCCCCAGCACCATGGGGTCGCTCTTTTGCGCAAAACGCCCCGACAAGACAATGAACAGCGAGTAGAGCATCGCCGCGGCCAGCGCGTAGACGTCGCCCGCGCCGATCGTCGCTCCGCCGGCGATAGTCAGCAGCGCAATCCCGCACAGCGCCGCGCCTGCGCACGCGACGGTCGGCGTATTCAGGCGCACCTTGAACAGCGCCGCGGCTACAAGCGGAACGAACACGACGGCCGAGTTCTCCAAGAACGACACCACCAGCGTGTCGGAGATGCGCAGCGCGTACATCTCGAGCACCATGAGCGCCGAAAGAAGCACGCCCAGACAAGCGCCGCGTACGAATGTCGCACGGTCGGCGGCGCGCAGACGCTTGCGAAACAGCAGGGCCAGAATCACGAAAGCGCAGCTGAAGCGCAAAAACATCACGTCGAACGGTCCCACTTCCCCAAGCAGCGTTTTCGAAAACACGTATGCGATGCTGCGTGCCGCGATGACGGCGGCCATGAGCAGCGAAGCCTGCAGATGGGTCATGGGATTCCTTTCGCGAGGGAGGGCCGACGCCGCGCGCCCTCCCGTGAATGTGCCGTTGACGAATGTAGCGGTGGAAAGCCTTTGACGGAAGCGAGTATTCGGTATGATGGCTTTGACGATTCAGCAAAGGGGGCCTTGATGGATACCGAAAAATGCCGCGCGCTCATCTGCGCGGTGGAGCGGGGGAGCATGTCGGCGGCGGCCAGCCATCTGGGCTACACGGCCTCCGGGGTTTCGCGCATGATCGACGCGCTCGAGGCCGACCTGGGCATCAAGCTCGTCGCCCGCGGGCCGCGCGGCGTGGTGCTCACGTCCGACGGCGTGGCGCTCGAACCTTATTTGCGTGACGTGGCACAAGCCGCCGAACGGGCGCGGCAGCAGACGGCAGCGGCGAAGGGCCTGCTGGAAGGCGAAATTGCCGTAGCGTCCTATGCGAGCACGGCTGCAACCTGGCTGCCGCGTATCCTGCAGGTGTTCCGGGTGCGGCATCCGAACATCCGCGTGCGCACCATGGAGGCGGGCAACGAGCAGCTCGTCAGCTGGGTGGAGCAGCGCACCATCGACTGCGCCATCTTCGCCAAGCGCCCCTTTCGCGGCGATTGGATTGCCCTGCGCACCGATCCGTTGGTTGCGTGGCTTCCCGCGAACCACCCGCGCGCGGGCGATTCGGCGTTCCCGTTGCGCGAATTGGACGGCGCCCCGTTTGTGGAAACCTCGCCGAATCAGAACACCGACATCACGCAGCTACTCACTGCCGAAGGCCTGCATCCCGACATCCGATGCACCACTACGAGCAGTTACACATCGTATCGCCTGGTGGAAGCCGGGCTCGGAATCAGCTTGAACAACAAGCTCATGGCGCGCGGTTGGGTGGGGGACGTGGTGGAGCTGCCGTTTTCGCCGCCGCGCAGCGTGGAGTTGGGTATCGCGGTGCCCTCCCTTGCGCACGCGTCGCTGGCCGCGCAGGAGTTCATCGCTTGTGCACGAAGCGTCGTGGCCGATGAGGGTTTGTAGGCATACTGCAGTGCGCAATTCGTGTCTTCCGAATTGAAAAGGGGGCCGATCGGCCCCCTTCTTCTTTCGCGCTGGCGCGTCTGCGTACTCGCGTCTATTTCCCGAACTTGCCGAATAGGCGGGCGAAGAACCCTTGCTTCTTCGGTTTGCGGGTTGCGATGCCCGTGTGGCTGGGCGCCTGCTCGGGCACGCCGGAGATGATGCGCGCCGTGACCTCGGTCGGCTCGGCGGCCGCGGCCTTATTTTCCGCGGGAACCTTGTCGGCCGCAGGTGCGGGTGTCGCCGCCGGTGCGCTTG
>CAVGAF010000038.1:12362-18341 GCA_963627055.1 Butyrivibrio sp. CAG:318
CGCCGCCGGTGCGCTTGCCGGTGCAGCAGCAGCCGCCGGTGCAGCAACGGCCGGCGCGGCTTTCTCGTTTGGCGCCGCAGCCTCGCCGGCCCTCACGGCCGCCTCGGCCTCGCGAGCCGCCTCGAGCGCCGCCTGCGCATCCGCCGCAGCGCGAGCTGCTGCCGCTTCCGCGCGGGCCGCCGCCTCAACCTTCGCCTCGGCGCGCGCAAGCTGGGCCTCGCGCTCCTCGCTCATGTGCCGACGCGCGTTGGCATTGCGCGCCGCCTCTTCCTGAGCCGCTTCGGCTCGGCGCGCCTGCGCCCGCTTGATCAGGTATTCCTGCGACTCAAACGGCGCCTCCCCCTCGGCGCGGAACGCCCCGAGCTTCGTGTAGCGCCCGTCGGGCAGAAGCTCGCGCAGCTTGGCCGTGTCCTTCAGGCAGGTGTCGAAGTAGTCGAGCACCTGCTGGCGCAGCGCGGCGTCGAGGATGGGCCAGGCGATCTCCACGCGCTTCTCCATGTTGCGCGTCATCAGGTCGGCGCTCGACAGGTACACGCGCGCGTTCTCGGGCGCGCCAAACCCGTAGATGCGGCTATGCTCAAGCAAACGCCCGACGATGGACACCACGCGCACGTTGTCGGTGTAGCCCTCCACGCCCGGCACCAGGCACGAAATGCCGCGCACGAGCAGGGTGATCGGCACGCCGGCCTGGCTTGCCTCGGCCAGCTTGACGATGATCTCCTTGTCGGTCACGCTGTTCGTCTTGAAGAACAGCCCGCACGGCTTGCCCTCCCGCGCCAGCGCGATCTGCTTGTCGATGCCCTCGATGATGGCCGGCTTGATCTGCAGCGGCGCCACCCACAGGATGTCGTAGTTGTCCGAAGCGTTCTCCAGCTGCATGTTGCGGAAGAACTCCGTCGCGTCGCGCCCGATGGTCTCGTCGGCGGTGATGAACGACAGGTCGGTGTAGAGCTTGGCCGTCTTCTCGTTGTAATTGCCCGTGCCAAGCTGCGTGATGTGCTGCAGGCCGTGCTCGGTTTGGCGCGTGATGCAGCAGATCTTGCTGTGCACCTTGTAATCGCGGAAGCCGTAGATGACGTTGCAGCCGGCTTCCTCGAAGCGCTGCGACCACTCGATGTTGTTCGACTCGTCGAAGCGGGCGCGCAGCTCGAACAGCGCCGTGACCTGCTTGCCGTTTTCCGCGGCGGCGATCAGCGCCTCGGCCAGGTGCGACTGGCTGGCCAGGCGGTACAGGGTGATCTTGATGGAGATGACGCTCGGGTCGTTTGCGGCCTCGCGCAGAAGCTGCACGAAGGCGTCCATCGACTCGTAGGGGTAGGACAGGAGCACCTCGCGCTCGGAAACCTGGCTGATGATGGAGCGCGTGCGGTCCAGGCATGCCGGCCACTGCGGCGAGAACGGCGCGTTGACCAGGCCCGCGCGGGCCTTCTCGTCAAGCTGGCTGCCCAAGCCCCAGGTGAAGGACATGTCGAGCGGAACGGTGGTCACATAGGTCTGATGCTCCTTCAGGCCGAGCCGCTCGAGCATAAGTTTCTGCAGCACGCTCGACAGCGGGCGCTCGGACTCCAGGCGCACCGGGGCCAAGCGGCCGCGCTTCTTCAGGATGCGCTTCATGTGCTCGCGGTAATCCTCGTCCGACTCGTCGGTGCCTTCCGTGGCGTCGAGGTCGGCGTTGCGCGTGACGCAGATGACGTTGGTGTGCTTGACCGTGTACATGCTGAACACTTCGGCCGCCACCATTTCCACGGCATGCTCGAGCAGGATGAACTGGAAGCCCTCGCCCGGCAGCTTGATGACGCGCGCGGACTGGCGCGGCATGGGCAGGATGCCGACGGTGACGCCCTCGGCGCCGAGGTTCTCGGCCTCTTCTGCGAGGCTCGCGGCGGCCTTCGCGGCCTTTTCCGGCTTGTCGGCCTTCTTGCCCTTGTCCTTCTTCTTCGTCTTCTTCGGGCCTATTTCCTCGTCAAGGCGCACGATGACGTACAGCGACCCGTTTTCCAGGTGGGGGAAGGGGTGGCGCGAATTGATGATCTGCGGCGACAGGAACGGCATGATGTTGACGCGCGTGTAGTCGGCCAGAAACGAGCGCTGCTCGTCGTTAAGGTCGGACGGGCGCAGATGCTTCACCTTGTGCTGCGCAAGCTGCTCGCGCACGTCGGCGTAGGTGCGCTCCTGCACGGGGTAGAGCTCGTGGCAGCGCTTATGGATGGCGGCGAGCTGCTCGGCGGGCGTCATGCCCGTCTTCGAGTCGAGCACCTGCTTCTTCAAAAGCGACAGGTCGGTCAGGCTGCCGACGCGCACCATGAAGAACTCCTGCAGGTTCGACCAGAAGATGCTGATGAAGTTGAGGCGCTCGAGCAAGGGAACGCTCGGGTCGGCGCCCTGGTCGAGCACGCGCTCGTCGAAGGTGAGCCAGGACAGCTCGCGGTTCTGCATGTACGGGGACTGCAGTGCGGTGGATGGGATGTTTTCTTTCATGGCGTTCCTCTTCTCGGCATCGTGCGATGCGCGTGCATGGCATGCGCGGGTGGTTCGCGCCGCGGCGCGGCGTGCGTGTTGCGCGCAGGTAGAACCAATGATAGGCGTTTGCGTCCCCTTTAAATTCCCTCACGGCGGGGAAACATGCCGCCTTAACTGACATTTTACCTGCTTTTTGCCGCAGGCGGGCACATTATTGCCTAGTCAGCTTGACTGATGTGTGTGGATGGGCGCGGCGGGGCCGACGTGCCGCCGAGCATGCGCTCGATGAGATAGCCCTCGCGCACGCCGTACTTGCAGATCTCCAGGCGCGTGCCGCCGAGCTGCTTGCACAGCGTGTCGAGGATGACGCAGCCCGGCACGATGGTGTGGACGCGCTCGGCGCTGGCCTTGAGCGCCGCGTGCCCGAAGGCGTTCGGGTCTTCCTTGCAGGCCGCCAGCACGCCCGCAATATCCTCGGCACTGATGGTGCGCGGCCGGCTTTCCAGGCCCTTGATCTGGGCCACCACCTTCGCCGCAGCCCGCGCGCTGCCGCCCACGCCGTAGAGCACTTCGCAGCGGTATCGATCCGGGTTGTCAAGCGCCTTTAGATGCGAGCGGAACGAACAGGCGATGGCGTCCATTTCGAAGGGCGCCGGCGTGATGCCGCGCACGAAGCGGGTAAACGACGACAGCGACCCCTGCCCGATGCTGACGTCGTCGTAGTCCAGCCCGCCCTCGATGCGCGTGAGCTCGGTCGATCCGCCGCCGATGTCGATGAGCGTGCCGCGCTCAAGGTTCGCGCTGCTCGCCGCGCCGATAAATCCCAAGTGCGCCTCGTCGCGCTCGGAGAGCAGCGTGATGGCCAGGCCGGTGCGCTGCTCGATGGCGGCGACCGCCTCGGCGCAGTTCACGGCGTTGCGCAGCACGGCGGTGGCGAACACGTCCACTCGCCTGCAGTCGAAATAGGCCGCGTGCTTCGCGTGCGTCTTCAGGACGCTGACGGCGCGCTTGATGCCGGCTTCGGTGAAAACGCCGTCTTGCACGAACGCGGCGAGCCCCGCCATCTCCTTCGCGTTGACCAGGCGCTTGAAGTCCTTCGCGCAAAAGGTGCGCTTTTCGGTCTCCTTCACGTCGTAGATGACCAGGCGAATGGTGTTCGATCCCAAGTCGATGACGCCGTATCTTGCCATGCCCCGTCCTTCTTCCCGTCTGTGCGCACGCCCGGGCGCGACCCTGTTCCGTTTGCCGCGCACGCCCGGGCGCGGCCCTTTTTCTGCCGAAGCCGCGCCCGGCCTGCAGCGCATAGTTATTTCGCCCATCATAAGGTACGCCCCGCCCGCGCACGCCGTCGTTTCGACGATAGGCGCCCCGCGCGGCAAGATTTTACGTTCCGTTGACGTTTCCACCTTATTTATGAAGGTCAACGCCCGCGGTGGGAAACGGTGCCTGTGCTAGGATAGAAGCAGGGGCCCTTTGCGGGGCCGAAGGACAAGGAAAGGACTCCGTATGCTGGAAACCGTCGATTTTTCCCAGGAAACCCTTCCGAAAGCGGAATACAAGGCCCGTCGCGACGAGCTGATGGCGCAGCTCGTCGTGCTGCAGCAGCAGGCGCGCAGCGCGGGCGTGGGGCTCGTGGTGCTGTTCGAAGGGTGGAACGGCGCCGGCAAGGGAAGTCGCATCTCCGACTTGATGTACAACCTCGACGCGCGCGCCACCAGCGTGCACGTGACCGAGAACCTCAACGTGGCCGAGGAGCTGTCGTTTGCCGGCGCGGCGCAGGGCGTGAGCGGCTTTTACCCGATGATGCAGGAGTTCTGGGGCGCCCTAGGCATGCGCGGCACCATCACGTTCTATGATCGCGGCTGGTACACCACCGCCATGCAGCGCATGCTGTATTCCGAATACGGCAGGTCAACCATCAACCGCGGCAAGAACGGCAAGATCAAGCACCCCAAGGCCTCCATCGCGGCGGCGGTGAAGCAGGCGGGCAAGGAGCGCAACATCTCCGCCCTGCATGCGGCGCTTACCAGCGCCACCGAGTTCGAGCGGCAGCTGACCGACGACGGCTACATCGTGGTGAAGTTCTTCGTGCACATGACGCGCGAGGGGCAGCAGAAGCGCCTGACGAAACTGCGCCAGAACCCGGCGACGGCCTGGCGCGTCGGCGAGGGCAAGCTGGAAACGCTCGGGCGCTACGACGAGGCCTACCGCCTCTACGACAACCTGCTCGAGGGCTCCAACGTCGATTTCGCGCCGTGGCATCTGGTCAACGGCGAGGATAAGCGCCGCGCGAACATCCAGATCGCCGAGACGCTTGTCGAAGCGCTCAAGGGCGCGCTCGAGGCGGCCCCCGACGAGCAGGCGGCCGCCGCGGCCGCCAAGGCGCAGGCCAACAGCGCCGGCAAGCTCGACGAGGTGCCCCTGACCGGGCGCACGGCCGAGCAGCAGGCCGCCGTCATGGCCGCCGCCGAGCGCGAGGCGGCCCGCGCCCACGCCGTCGCGCCGGCCGAGAGCCGTTTTACGCTCATCGAGGACGTGCCGCGCATCGCGCAGATCGACCACACGCTCGCCCTTCCGCGCGACGAATACAAGAAGCGCCTGAAGAAGCAGCAGAAGCGTCTCTACAACCTGGAAATGGAGATGTATCAGGCCCGCGTGCCGCTCATGATCATGTTCGAGGGCTGGGACGCCGCGGGCAAGGGCGGCGCCATCAAGCGCATCGCCCAAGCGCTCGACGCGCGCGCCTACACTATCTTCCCCTCGCCGGCACCCACCAAGCCCGAGCTTCTGCACCCGCACCTGTGGCGCTACTGGACGCGCCTGCCGAAGGCCGGTCACGTGGGTATTTACGACCGCAGCTGGTACGGCCGCGTGCTGGTGGAGCGCGTGGAGGGCTTCGCGTCGGACAAGGAATGGTCGCGCGCCTACGACGAGATCAACGAATTCGAGCAGGACATGGTGCGCTGGGGCGCCGTGCTGCTGAAGTTCTGGGTGGACGTGAGCCGCGACGAGCAGCTCGCCCGCTTCCAGGCACGCCAGGCCGACCCCACCAAGCAGTGGAAGATCACCGACGAGGATTGGCGCAACCGCGACAAGTATCCGCAGTACCTAAGCGCCGTCGAGGACATGTTCCGCCTGACGTCTACCCCGTTCGCGCCGTGGATTGTGCTGGAGTCGGACGACAAATGCTATGCGCGCGTCAAGGCGCTTGAAACGATTAATGATGCGCTTGAAACGCGCTTGCATGGATAACCCGTTCGCGCTAGTATTACCTGTCAGATTCACGGATTACTTACATTGCGCACACGCGCACGACAAAAAGGGGGAACGAACATGGAATTCTTGCCTACCTGGTCCATCCCGGTTATCGTGGCGGTCATCGTCATCATCATCGTGGCCTTCATCATCAAGGGCTTCATGGACGAGATGAAGAAGTAGATTCGCTTTCGTGCCGGCGGTTGCGGTTTGCGCCGCAACGGGCACGGTGAGTGACGAAAAGCAAAAAGCGGGGCGCCCTGG
>CAVGAF010000039.1:0-17591 GCA_963627055.1 Butyrivibrio sp. CAG:318
AGCAAAACGCCCCTATGGCTATAAGCCCGAGCCCGCAATCGATGACGCCGCGTGCACCCGGGCCGGCAGTTACCGGCAGCGAGGGAATCGGTCGATCGGCGATCGTGACCTGATTCGCCGTATTCGGAGCCTGCATGTTCGAGCCATCGGCGTCGCCGACCCGAATCATGTTGTCATCCGCACCGCCAGCGTCGCCCTTCGCGTCATAGACGTCGATGCGATAGACCTTGCTGTCAAGCTCGTAACCAGCGGGAGTGTAGGTTTCCTTGAGGTAGTACGTGCCTACCGTGAGTTTTCCGAAAACGGCAGTTCCTTCGGAAGAGGTTTCGAGCTCGTCGACCTTGTTTGCTTCAGTAATGTCATCTGTCTCGCTGAAGGAGTTGTCACCGCTATCCTTGTACAGGGCGAACTTCGCACCTTGGAGCGGGTTGGATGTGCTGGAATCTACCTTGAGAAGCGTTACATCGGTTTTGACGCGCTCGTTCACAACGGTTTGCACGTCGCCACCAAGCATCGCGTGATTGGCATCAGCGACGATCGTCGAATCCGTGAGCGCACTGGAATTGCTCGTATAGCACAAATTAAATGTCACAGTGCGATCAGCTTCCGAGGGAAGGGTATGGCCCGAAGGAGCCGCCGTTTCCTCAAGCGTATAGGTGCCCCAAGGAAGGGAGTCGTATTCCACGTAGCCTTTTGCATCTGACACTAAACTGCTGGAAACCAGGTCGTTGTGAGCAACCCCGAGCGAATCGGTCCAGCTGCGCATGAGCTTGAACGTCGCACCGGCGAGCGGGGCCGCTATTTCGTTGGTCTTCAAAGCTTGCAGGTCGTAGAGAACGCCTTTGACCGTGGGCTTCGGAAAATCAACGCTGTTTTTCGTATAAGTCGATCCGCCGTCAACGCTATATTCGTAGGAAAGCGTCGCTTTATTGTTGGTGAGATAAGAATGGGTTACGACGGCCGGGTCGTAAGAGCTCGCAAAGTTTTCGGCCTGGGTGTTCAGGCGAACCCGATAGGTGAGGGAAGCCGCGCCATAGAGCCATTTGCGCTGGGTAACCGTTACCTTTGTTACGGCACCCTCACTGTTGATCTCGGTATCGACCACCGGCTTCTCGTAAACCTCGGCATAATCAGAGCCATATTGAGGGTTCCAGGTCAGGGTGCGGGAGGAGCTATCGTAGTCTGCCGTACCGCCGCTAGCCGCCGCGCCGCCGATGTACTCAACGTTATCGCCCATGATATCGATAACCGAAGTGAGCTTCGTGGGGTCGCCCCATTTCGTCTCGCCCTCGATAACCTCGTTGATCAGGTCGTAAGCCTCCTGATTGAGATGTAATTCGTTACGGCTATCCTTGTCGATCTCTATTCCCATCAGGATATATTCGTTGAACTCAAGGCCCAGCATCTCTCCAATGTTCAGCAAAATGGTGACATTGTTCGCCTGGCTCCAATACAAGGTGATGTCCTGCACAATCCTGCGCCCTTGCGGATCGTAGATGTCGAAAGTCCCCCTCTTGCCATACTGGGTCTTCCCGCTGACGTCGACTTTAAAGGCACCCATCTCGTCTTTCGTTACGGCGCCTGCCGTATAGTCGTGATACCCGTTCGATGTGGTTGCCTTATAAGGCGCATTCTCGAAAAAGCTCTTGTAATTAGTCACCTGCACAGACGTGGCGCTTGTGTCCACCGACAAATGCACGATAAATTCGTCTTCGGTCTCGGTCGGTTCAACCGTCTTGGTTACGTGAACCTGGCTACCGTCATCGCCGTCATCCGATGCCGCGAAATTGCGCGCCGCCAGTTCCGAATCGGATAAGCCCTGGCTCGTCGCATGCTCAGCGTCATACTCCCCACTCACAATCTGCCACGAATTGTCGCCACTGCTTGTACGCGCGCCATCGCCGTCGGCGGCAAACGCGTTTCCCACCCCTGCAGCAGGCGCGCCCCATCCTCCAATGAGCGAAAGCGGACCGGCATTCACGCACAAACCGACGGCAAGCAGCACGGCAAGCGCCACGTTGAATACCTTGCCGGCGCATGTCTTCGCGCCTTTATCGTTCATCGCCGTCACCGCTCCTCCATCTATTCCGAACCCTTTTTTCAAGGGATTTCTGTTCGTATCGATTTTCGACATCCCCATTTTCCAAAGGGGATGTGACAATTTATTTGCGTTACTATTTGTTGTGACTTGCCGTGACACACCTGTGATAGATCGCTATATCACCTGATGAAGGCAAGAAATTAATTACTTTTGAAGTTATTTATGGTTAATAGTTTTTCGTGATTTATGCGCACTTGCGCAAAATACCGGTAAATAATTTTTGAGCAGTTCGTTTCCGAAGCGGTTCGCGCCCGAAACTGTGACAAACGACCTCGAAACTATTTTTTGTCGTTCAACAAAGTGTTGAAGGCTAATCGACCCTCACATATTCCGCCCAGGAGTACTCGGGCAGCAAATCACCCGACGGCTCGACCAACCCATCGCGGTAATCGTAGTAATCGCACTCGATGAACTCCGGGATAATACGACGCGCACCGCGATCGCTTTCCACGATGTAGTCGATGCCGACGTTTTTCAGCTCCGCCATCAACCGCGATGCGATTTTGCGATACCGCGCCCGCGTCTTTTCGTCAGGCTCGCACTCCCAAAGCGACGTGATCGCCTCGCGCGTAGTCAGATACGCCCCGCGCTTCTCGATCATAAGCGCCAAAAGCTCGCGCCCTTTTTCACTCCTGATGTGAACCGCATCGCCATCCACCTGAAGGCTAAACGACCCGAACAGCCGCGCCGTGATCTTCTTGCGATCCGCCACGGCAGTCGAGCAAAAACCCGACCCCATCGCAGTGAATTCCGAGTTCAAGCAAAGGAAGTACTTCGAGCACGAAACGGGGACCATCACCAACGCAACCGATTGCCCGAACCCGCTTTCCTTGGCCATCGCGAACTTGATTTTCGACGGAGCCGGGTTTTCCCACCGACCATCCATCTTCGGCGCTTTGCTCTCGAGACAGAACTTCCTGACCGCCATTTTGTCGTCGGGCGCCACGTACCCCAAAAACCAGGTAAGGAAATCGTCCGCATTCATCCTCACGTTCAGGGGCGCTTTGATGGGAACCCGATCGCTGTGGCAGATATACTTGACGGAATTCTCGATACGATCGACTTCGAACACATCCTCCGCAAAGCTGGAGAAAAGCATTTTGCTGAAGGAGCTCATCCCATCATCGTCTCGCCGATAGTCTTGGTCTATCTCGATTTTGATGCAAAACGAGCTATTGGCGATTCCATCGACTCGATCCACGAGCTCAACCCAAAAATCGCACCGCACGCCCTCGCCCTTGGCGGAAACGATGGTGCACGATTCCATGCCCGAGTATTCCTGGGCATAGGCGCGGGCGAAGGCTCTGCGAACCCTTTCGCGATCGGCCATGGAGACGAACTCCATGAGGCTCAGCCCGCTCAGGTCGCCGGAGACGCCGAGAAGCCGCTGCGCGATGCCGCAGGCTTGGGAAATGATCGCGTCGAGGCCGCAAGATACCCGCATGACCGCTATCTTCTCGTCACGCGAGTCGGAGCCCGGCACTATCCATTCGTCGGGAATTTCGCATACAACCGAGTAGCCGCGCATCACGCCGTCGTTGCCGCGCACCGACGTCATGGTGTCGACGACCCGGATAACCGAACCGTCCTTCTTGATCAGGCGATAGGCAAGGCTTTCGCTGCTTTCCCGCTTTGCCAAGCGAAGAACCAGGTCGTCAAAGATGGCGGTGTCGTCCGGATGCATCAAAGCGGTATATGAGACGCCGATGAGATCGGCAAGTTCTGATTTGGCGTATCCGAGCAGGTTGCATAGATTGTCGCTGACGAATTCAAGGTGGATGGGGTCGTCAAGAAAGCAGCGGTGGTAGCCGCCAAGATGATTCGCAATGCTTTTCGTGGGGTCTTGCGACGCAAACTCCCCCGCGTCCTCTGTTCGCTTCACGCGCTCGCCTTTCTCGTCAGCCCCCAGACTACCGTGTCCGCCGTTCCGCACACGTCGCCACTGTGACCGCACCGTGACGATTCGTGACCCAGCGTTTTCAAAGGCGAATCGAGTCCATTCGCTGGGACGTCAAGCCCTCCATCGCGACCTATTCGAATTCTGTTTCGGGTGAAATATCTGGACGCAAGCACGCCGACCCCCTTTTCCGGCGGCGCAACACCGCCTTCCCGCGACGAAGAGGATCTTGCGAATGTGGTACGAGCGAAGACGGGAACCTTCGCTATCTATGGGCACGGCACCTGGCCGAGCATTCGCACTGGCTCCTTACCGACAAGTATAATAACGAACGTTTGTTCTGTCTATAGTGATTTTACCGCCACGCGCCCGAAGGCGGCGCGGCGGCTGCAACCTGCCCCTTAGCGCCACTCGGCGTAGATTACGTCGCCGGGCTTGGGGTCCTCGATGCCCGGGCCGTTCGGCAGCATGTAGTACATGTTCGCCGCGAAGCTCTCGGGCGTACCGGGACGCCCCGCCACCGGATGCGCCACCAGCTTGCCGTCGGCGGCATGCTCGGCGCGCAGCAGCTTGATGCCGAAGAACTCGGGTTTGCCGGGCTCATGACCCGGATGCTCCATCGGGCGCTCCTCGCCGCCGCCCTTCCCACCACGCGGACCTTTCGGGCCGCCCGGACGATGCGGCGGCTTCGGGAATTCCTCGGCCAGCACCACCGGCGTGCGCTCCACCTCGGGCTCAAGCCCCAAAAACGCGCGCATGAGCGGGCGCAGGTAGAAATTCAGCGTGAACGACGCGCCCGCCGACGGTCCGGAAATGCCCACGATCGGCACGCCGTCGACGATAGCGAAGCTGGAATGATGCCCCGGCCCGTGGTTCGTCTGATGGCAGATCATCTGCCCCATGTCCTCCATAACCTCGCACGACCAGTCGTCGGAGCCCTTCGACGACCCGGCGTTGAGCACCACGATGTCGGCCATCTCGACCGCGCGCGCAATGGCGTTGCGGATGGAGCTCTGGCGATCGGGCACGATGTCGAACGGCACGAACTGCCCGCCCCACTTCTCGCACTTCGCGCGCACCAAAATGCTGTTCGTCTCGAAGTTCTTGCCGCGCCCGGCGAACATCTCGGGGCGGTCGGGGTCGAACGGCACGCCGGGGGCCATCAGCTCGTTGCCGGTGGGGATGAACGCCACGCGCGGGCGGCGCACCACGGGCACCTCGGCGTTGTTGCCGCTGCCGATGCGCGCGGCGAGGTCCGGCGTCACCACGGTACCGGCCGCGGCCAGCACGTCGCCGCGGCGCATGCTGCTGCCCACCGGGCGCGTGCCGGCACCGAGCTTCGACGGGCCGGCATCGATGGTGACGTGCTGCTCGTCCTCGGACACCCGCACATGCTCGATCACGATGGCCGTATCGAATCCTTCCGGCATCGCCACGCCCGTATTCGCGAACTGCCAATCGACGCCGCGCACCCACTTCGACGTGTCGGGCAGCTCGCCGGCGGGCAGATCGGCGAAGTCAGACCAGTTCAGCGCGATGGAGTCCATGGCGCAGGTCAGCGCCGAGGGCATGTCGTTACGCGCCTTCACGTCGTGCGCCAGCACGCGCCCGATCGCGTCTGCGAGCGGCACCTGCTCGACCATCTTGCGCTCCACCTCGCGCACGTGCGCCGAATCGCCTTCGCCGTAGCCGCTCCAACCGAAACCGGCCGGCTGCGCCTCAAGCGCGGCAAGCGTCTGCTCGACCGCTTCCTCGCGCGACAGCTGAATATGCTGGGAATGATCTCTCATCGGGATTCCTTTCCGAAAAACGCATCGGGCTCGGTTGAAAATCCCCCTTGCCCGAACCCCTTGCGCATTCTCCTTTATCCTCAATCAACGACAGTTGTAACTATAGCCCAGAAAGACGGTTGCGCGGGCCAATCATTTTAGTTGCGAATCGAAGGCGTCCCGCCCTTGCGGCGCGCGCGGGGCGGGCCGTATACTTCGCAACCGGAAGGAGCGCGGGTGACCCGGAAACGTCTGGGCATCCAGCCTCGCAGCATGAAACGAAAGGCACGAAGGTGACCAGCTCGTATGGTCCGTGCCCTGCAGAACGGGACGCGCATGCGCGCGTGGGGTTCGTGGGAGCCGGGAAAATCGGGTTCGCCTTGGGATTGCACCTGCATCGAGGCGGGGTGCGCATCTCGGGCTATGCCAGTCGCACCGAGGCGTCTGCCCGCTGGGCGGCGCAGTGCACCGATGCCGACGCATTTTCGTCGCTGCAGGCTCTCCTTGATTCCTCCGACATCATATTCATCACGGTTCCCGATGCTCAGATTGCGCAGGCGGGTTGCGGACTTGCAGCCGCCGCCGCTTTGCGGGGCGCGAACGGGCTGGCCGGCAAGGTCGTCTGCCATTGCAGCGGGGCTGCTGTATCCGACGAGCTTTCGGCCTGCCGCGCCGCCGGGGCGGCCTGCGCGAGCGTGCACCCGATGGCCGCGGTACCGGACGTGCCGCAAGGGGAAAGCGGGGACGGCAACGGCTCCGTTTCCGCCGAAGAGGTCGCCCGAAACCGCATTTCGGAACCGGCGTCAGTCGGCGACCGCGGCATTCCCGACCGCCTTTCCGGCACCTTCTTCACGCTCGAAGGCGACGCCGAGGCCGTTCACGCAGCCGAAGCGCTGCTCGACGCCGCCGGCAACCGCCACCGCGCCATCGCCGCGGCCGACAAGGTGCGCTACCACGCCGCGGCCGTGTTCATGAGCAACCTCGTTTGCGGGCTGGCCTTCGAAGGGCTCGGCCTTTTGCAAGATTGCGGCTTCACCGCCGACGAGGCGCTGGCCGCAACCGCCCCGCTGTTCCTGGGCAACGCCGCCGCCATCGCCGAGCGCGGGCCCGTCGCCGCACTTTCCGGCCCTATCGAGCGCGGAGACGCCGAAACCGTCCGCGCACACCTGGGCGCCCTTGACGGGCAAGCGCTCGCAACCTACGCAACCCTCTCGCTTTCGGTATGCGAGGCCGCCCGGGCACGCCACCCCGAACGCAACCTGGAACCGATCGCCCGCATGCTGCAGCAAGCCGTTGCGGCGGCGAAAACGATTCCGCCAGCAACAGCGCCGCCTACCTTGCAAGAAACCAACCGCGCAGCGCGCAGCGCGGATCAACCGATGCAACCCTAAACCGACCAAACACGAAAGGAAGCACCCCATGAAGAACACCGTCGCAACGTTCGCCCAGGCCAAAGCCGAAGGCCGCAAGCTCACCATGCTGACCGCCTACGACTATTCCACCGCCAAGCTCGAGGACGAGGCCGGCGTCGACAGCATCCTCGTCGGCGACTCGCTCGGCAACGTGATGCTCGGCTACGAGGACACGCTGTCGGTGACGATGGAGGACATGATCCACCACTGCGCCGCCGTGGCACGCGGGGCGAAGAATGCGCTCATCGTGTGCGACATGCCGTTCATGTCCTACGAGGTCGGCGTCGAGGAAGCCGTGCGCAACGCCGGCCGGCTGCTCAAGGAAGGCCGCGCGAACTGCGTGAAGCTCGAGGGCGGCGCCGAGGTGTGCCCGCAGGTGGCGGCCATCGTCGCGGCCGGCATCCCGGTCGTGGGGCATCTGGGGCTCACGCCGCAGTCCATCAACGCGTTCGGCGGCTTCAAGGTGCAGGGCAAGTCCGAGGCCACGGCTCGCAAGATCATCGAGGACGCCCGCGCGCTTGAAGCGGCCGGCGCGTTCGCCATCGTGCTGGAAGCCGTTCCCGCCAAACTCGCGCAGCTGGTCACCGACGCCGTGGGCGTGCCCACCATCGGCATCGGCGCGGGCGCGGGCTGCGACGGGCAGGTGCTCGTCTACCAGGACATGCTCGGCATGTTCAGCGACTTCACCCCGAAGTTCGTCAAGCGCTTCGCCAATGTGGGCGACGCCATGCGCGAAGGCTTCGCCGCCTACATCGCCGAGGTGCGCGCCGGCACCTTCCCCGCCGCCGAGCACACCTTCAAGATCGACGACGAGGTGCTGGAGAAGCTGTACTAGCGCCCCGCCGTCGACGGCCCGGCCGCTGCCGCCGGCTCGCGCCGCGCGGCCCCAAACCCACCATCCCAACCCGAAAGGATTCAACCATGCTCACCGTTGCAACCACCGTAGAAGAAGCCAAGCAGGTCATCCGCCAATGGAAGGCCGAGGGCCTCTCCGTCGGCTTGGTGCCCACCATGGGATACCTGCACGAAGGCCACGAAAGCCTGATCAAGCGCGCCGTCGCCGAGAACGACCGCGTGATGGTCAGCGTGTTTCTGAACCCCATCCAGTTCGCGCCGGGCGAAGACCTCGCCACCTACCCGCGCGACTTCGAAGCCGACAAACGCCTGATCGAGGGCGCCGGCGCCACGCTCGTGTTCCATCCCGAGCCCGCCGAGCTCTACGCGCCCGACGCCGCCACCTTCGTCAACGTCGAGGGCATCACCTCCGAGCTGTGCGGCAAAACGCGCCCGACGCACTTCCGCGGCGTGTGCACCGTCGTGAGCAAGCTCATGAACATCTCCGAGGCCGACCGCGCCTACTTCGGCCAGAAGGACGCTCAGCAGCTCGCCGTCGTGCGTCGCATGGTGCGCGATCTGAACATGAACGTGCAGGTGGTGGGCTGCCCCATCGTGCGCGAAGCCGACGGGCTGGCGAAAAGCTCGCGCAACACCTACCTGTCCGCCGACGAGCGCGCCGCGGCGCTGGTGCTTTCCCGCGCCGTCGCCGAGGGAACGCGCCTGATGGAAGCCGGCGAAACGTCGGCCGCGGCCGTGACCGGTGCCATGAAGGCGCTCATCGAATCCGAGCCGCTCGCGCGCATCGACTACGTCGAGATGGTCTCGTGGGACGGCATCGTGCCTGTTGAGGTCGCCGACGGCCCGGTGCTCGTGGCCATGGCGGTCTACATCGGCAAGACGCGTCTGATCGACAACTTCATCTTCGGGGAATAGCGAACGCAACGAAGCGGGGCGCGCACCCAACCGGGAAGCGCCCGACCCGCTTCGGTCCCCGACGCGCTTCCCGCGCAACGCAAGCAACAACCACGCAACACGCAAAACCGCAAGCAAACGCAGAAAGGCAAACCCGTGCTCTCTACCATGCTAAAAGGCAAAATCCACCGCGCCACCGTCGTGCAGGCCGAACTCGACTACGTCGGATCGATCACCGTCGACGAGGACCTGATGGATGCGGCAGGCATCCGCGAATACGAGATGGTGCAGATCGTCGACGTGAACAACGGCCAGCGCTTCGAGACCTACGTGATCGCCGGCGAGCGCGGCAGCGGCATGATTTGCCTCAACGGCGCGGCGGCCCGCTGCGTGTCGGTCGGCGACAAGGTGATCATCATGTGCTACGCCCTGATGAGCAGCGAAGAGGCCGACGCGAACCCGCCGCGCGTCGTGTTCGTCGACGACGACAACCGCCCCAGCCGCATCACCCGCTACGAGCGCCACGGCCGCCTGGAGGACATGGCGTAAACGACCGTAAGCGCCGTTCGCCAAACACCCGAGCAAACAAAACGCCGCTGCCCTACAATGGGCGGCGGCGTTTTCATCCCGCAGAAAGGAAGCCCGTGCACATCACCTTCGACCAGCCGCTTATCGACTACATGCGCAAGAAAGGCTATGTCGGCATCGCCGTGGACACCATCAGCGCCATCGGCTGCTGCGCGGACACGACCGAGCTGGCCACGCGCTTCGTCAAGGCGCCGGAGGCGGAAAAGCTCCGCGCGAAGGGATGCGGCGTGCACGAGGCCGATTACGGCGAGGTGTTCATCGAGACGAAGGGGCTGCACTACAACGAGAGCATCCACTTCAGCCTGCGCAGCTTCTTCGGCGCGAAGGACGTTCGCATAAAGGGCATCCAGGCGTTTCGGCTGTAGAGCCGCTAGCTCACCTTCACCAGCGAAAACAGCTCGGCATCGGTGACTTTTTCGAGCGCCTCGCGCGGGTTTAAGAACTCGAGCTCCATCAAAAAGCCCATGCCGGCGAGCTTTGCGCCGAAGCTTTCCACCAGCTCAACCTGAGCCGCAGCCGTGCCGCCCGTCGCAACCAGGTCGTCTACGATAAGCACCACGTCGTCGGACGTGATGGCGTCCGCATGCATCTGCAGCTCGTCGCTACCGTATTCCAGTTCGTAGCTGGCGCTGCGCGTTTCGCGCGGAAGCTTGCCCGGCTTGCGCGCCGGCACGAACCCCGCGCCCAGACGATAGGCAACCGGGGCCCCGACCATGAAGCCGCGGGCCTCGGCGCCAATTACCTTGGTGACGCCCGCATCGCAGAAGTGGTCGGCGATGGCATCGACGGTGGCCGCAAAGCCCGCGGGATCCTTTAAGAGCGTGGTGATGTCCTTGAACACCACGCCGGGCTTCGGGTAATCGACGATATCGGTGATATGGCCTTCAAAATCGAACGATGCCATGCAACTTCCTTTCCTTTTGCAATTGCAACCCTGCGATTGTACCGCGCCAGAGGGGCCGCGGCTACGATTCCGCGGCCGTCCACACGTTGGCTATCCCATAGCGGGAAAGCTCATCGAACAATAACGGCAGATGATAAGGCCACGCATCCAGCCCTTTGCTGGAGAAACCCGCGGCATCGCTCAGCACCTCCATACTCCACGCGAAACCGACGTCGCTACCGGGGCCATACGGCTCATAGCGTTCATCCCACGAAGCAAGGTCGAAGCCCCGCAATCTCCCGCGCAAATAGGCGGCGTCGTCCCCGCGCAGTTGCAGAAACTGACGATTCCCAACCAGGCCCAGTTCCTGTTCCAGCGCCGCGCCGAATTCGTCGAACGTGATGCGTACCAGGCTGCGGTTGTCCAGATTGCCCGAGATGGCCAGGTTGAATTCCACGACGCGAAGCTCTTCTGCAATTTCGGCACGCGCATCCACGCGCTGCGCCTCGGCAACGTCCTCAGCCGAAACGATGATCAGCTCCCCGTCGTGGGTGCGGTAGTCGCCCGAGCCGACGGGCGCGCCACCCTCGGTTCGGAGAAATCCGCTGCCGTCGTAATCCGCGCCTGACTCCACAGGGCGCCATCCCACGGCATAATCGGCTTCAAGCTGCTCCCGCAGACGCAGAAGCGCCTGTTCGCAACGCGTCTTGTTCTTACGGTAGTAGCCGAATCCGTCCTCGAGGGCGAACTCGAAATAGGTGAGGGCCTGCAAATAATACGCATAGGCCAGCGGCAGATTCCGCTCGCTGCCGCGCCCGTATTCGAAGCATCCAGCCAGACGGAATGCCGAACTTGCCAGCCAGTCGGACACCCCAAGGCCCTGCGCCTGCCTATGTGCCTTCATATATAAGCAGAATGCCTGCTCGTCTGCATGTTTTTCATCATCGCACGCAATGTTGCGCCAGTAGAGCATGTCGGCAACCTTGTACATGGCCTCGGGAAACTCACAAAACGCCGCACGCTGATACAGCTCGAACGCCTTGTCCATGTCCTCTTCGCCCAAGCGGCCGTACTGGTACAGATAACCCAAGTTGACCGCCGCCTGGGGATTGCCGAACGACAGGCTCTTCTCATAGAATGCCCGCGCAATCCCAAAGATTGCCTTGTCATCGGCCGCAAGGGCTTCGTTGTAATACCGCTCGCCGATATCCAAGGAGACGGAACCGCGCTTGATCCTGTCCTTTTCCTCGTCATATCCCGCATCGTATTCGCGCAGATCCATCGCTTTGCCCTCCCTTAGCTTTCGTATGCCGCGAGCATATCGCGCAAATATCCCGCAAAGCGGTCCCGCACCTGCCTGGGCTGCTCGATAATAACCTGGCCGTTGAACTGGGCAACCCATCCGTAGAACACCGGCGTTTCCATCACGGGAACGCTCACGCGCGCCCTCCCGTCGCCCAGATCATCGACCTGCACATCCTTGCCGAATCGGTCGACGACCGCGTTCATCACCCGCTCCTCCACCAGCAGCGACACGCTCACGCTCGAACCCGAGAACATGCCGAACACGCGCTGTTCGTACTCCTCCGCGTCGAAAGTGGCGATGCGCGCATTTCGCACGGCGCGCGACTCGGTGACCATAATGCGGCACATGCGGTCAACGCGGTAATTGGCGAAATCATCGTATTTGTCGCTGTAGCAAACCAAATAATAAAATCCATCTACGTACAACAGCTGCACGGGCGTCTGCTCATACGCCTGGCCATCATGGCGCAGCTTCAGTTGCTTGGCGCAATCATAGGATGCGTAGAAAAATCTTATCTTGCGCTTTGCCGCGATGGCGTCTTGTATCACGTCGACGTTGCGAAACACGCTGTCGTTTTGGCTTTTCACGCGCCCCCCGACGAAAACGCGCTTGTCCAGGCCGCGCGTCTGCCGCTTCGATCCGAGTGTCTTAATTGACTTTACCAGGCTGTCGGATTGGCGCTTCGTGATGAACTTGCTGCCCTGCACCGCATCGACGAGCAAAAGCAGCTCGGTATGCGAAAACTGCCTGCTTGCAAGCGCGAATTCCACGGGAGAGCGCTCGTATTTGCGGATATCCATGCCGGCATCGCGCAGGGCGGCGATATCCCGATAGATGGCCTTGCGTTCAGCGCAGATGCCCTTTTCCTCCAGAAGCTCGATTATGGCGCCGGTGGTCAGCCCGACCTCCTCGTCGGTCTCCTCCAGAAACAGCTTCGCAACTGCGAGCAGCCGTTCCTTCCCCGCTTCCTTCGGCATGACATCTCCTGTCCCACGCTGTGCGCCGCGCGCTCTTGCCCCTATGATACGCGATGAATCCGAATGCATGCCCGCCCGCAGGGAAAGCCGTGCGATGACGGCCCCCAAACGGGCGGACGTGTGGCGAATGAGCGAGTGACCTGTGAGTGAGCCGTCGATACCCGGCACGGACGCGGTCTTTTAAGCGGCGGGCGGGAACTGCTCGGCGCCTGCGAAAATGCACGTGAAATCTTCCAGGTACGGACCGGTCACGCCCAGCGAGCGGACCGCCTCCACGCTGCAGACGCCGAAGCTCTCCAGGAATTCGCGAATCTCGAACGCAGACGACGCATCAAGCATCCCCTCGCCGAACAGCTCGCCCACGGCCACCACGGCTCCCATGCGGAAGAACTTCTCGAACATGCGCTCCAAATCCTTCTGGGATACCGCATTCACCGCCGGCAGCGGAGCCGAGGCGGACGCGGTATCGAAACCCTGGATGCCCGACGGCCGACCGCGATCGATGCGCGCGTGGCGACCGTGCATGGCCTTCATGTCGTCTCTCGTCTGAAGATAGGTTTCCGTCTTGCGCCCTTTGCCGAACATGTGCAGCCTCCTTGCTGTCGTCGCTTGCTTTCGATAGCAGGAATACTACGCCGCCGCGCTATTTTGCGAGTACCACATATGGGACTTGCAAACACCTTTCCCCAGCAACGCAAATCGCTCGTCGACAACGGCACCGCAGGCCCGTCAGCTTTCCCGGAGGTCCTCGGCAAATCCAACCCGATAATTCGCGAACACCACCCCGTCGCTCGACTGCGTCGCGTCCAAATCCACGTCAGCGGCAATGGCGAAGTCGTTGTCTCCCTCGGCGTCGTGGAATATCTGGCGAACGTGCCATACGTGCTCTTCGGCCTCGTCAGCATCGTCGATGATCAGATAGGCCCTCGAGCGGGCGTCGGCATCAAGCAGCACCTCGTCATGCACTTCGTAATACGCATCGAGCACCTGCGCCCATACATGCTCGCCGAATCCCCAGTCAACGTCCATCGAGCCCAGCATCGCAACGTCGCGATGGGCCGCCAAACGGACGCGCGCGAACAGCGCATTGCGCACCAACACCGTAAGACCGCGCCTGTCGCGCACCACCGCCTCTTTGCCGGATACGTCGGGAGGAGCCGTGCCCACCGCAGCGCCGGCGCTCTCCCATTCGTCGATCAAACTGCTGTCGACGCTGCTCACCACCAGACCAAGCCACGACACGATGTCTTCAAGCTGCTCGTCGCGCTTGTCTTCCACCACGGTACGGTCCAACGCCCGGAACGCCTCGGACAGGTAGCGAAGCAAGATGCCCTCGTAACGCATGATGCCGAGCTTCTGGATATATCCCTTGAAGTCAGCCGCACTATCCAGCATGTCGCGCAACACCGACTTCGGACGTAAACAGTAATCTCGCGCCCACGGCACCGCCTTGCAGTACGTACCGAATGCCTGATCGAGCAACTCCTCCAAAGGCTTCGGATACGTCACCTCGGCGATGCGCTCCAAGCGCTCCTCGTATTCCACGCCATCCATCTTCATTTCAGCCATCGCCGCATCGCGCGCCTTGCGCTCCTGCGCTCGGAGAATTTGGCGCGGGTCTTCCAGCGTCGCCTCCACCATGGAAATGACATCGAGCGCGTAAGTCGGGCTTTCCGTGTCCAGAAGCTCGATGGCCGCGAGCAAAAAGGGAGACAGCGGCTGGTCAAGCGCGAAATCTTCCGGAAGCTCCTCGGTAACGGCGTAGTCGTCTTCCCCGTCGGCGCCACCGGGCGTGCACACCACCACATCGGCGTCGATAAGCGTTTGCAGCACTTCTGCCGCACGCGCATGTAGCGCGGCCTTCTCCTCGTCAGGCTGCAGGCTATCGTCGATGAGCTTGTCTACGCGCGCCTTGGCGTTACCGCCCTGCTCCACTTCGGCGAGCACCATGGAGTGCGTCACCTTCATACGCGAAGCGAGCTTTTCCGGCTCGGAAGCAACCAGCGTTTCGAACGTGTTCTCGTTCCAGGCGACGAATCCCTCGGGCGGCTTTTTCTTCTTGATGCGCTTGAGCTTCTTCGGGTCGCCGGCCGCCTTCACTTCCGCCTTATGGTTCTCGATCTCGTGCTCGGGGGCCTGCGCGATGACCACGCCCTCGGTGTCAAAACCGGAACGACCAGCGCGTCCGGCTATCTGATGGAATTCCCTGCTACGCAAACGGCGCATCTTCTTGCCGTCGAACTTCGTCAGCTGCGTAAGCAATACCGTATGGATGGGCACATTGATGCCCACGCCGAGCGTGTCCGTGCCGCAGATGACGGGCAGCAGCCCCTGCTGAGCAAGCTTTTCAACCAGCAAACGATAGCGCGGCAACATGCCGGCATGGTGCACGCCCACGCCGCAGCCCAAAAGCCGCTTCAACGTCTTGCCGAACGCCGTGGAGAATTCCGTGCCTTTCATGGCTTCCTTCACGGCTTCGCGCTGTTCCTTGGCGGCCACGCCGTAGCTGGCCAACGACTGAGCCGAGGTAAGCGCCGCATCCTGTGAAAAATGCACGATGTACAACGGTCCCTCGCCTTTGCGCAGGGCGAGCTCGACGGCCCCCTCGAGCGCCGTAAGCGAATATTCGTAAGACAACGGCACGGGACGCGGGGCGTCCACCACCGGGGAAACGTCGCGCGTCGTCTGCCGCTTCAGCAAACCGGAAATTTGCGATATGTCGCCAAGCGTGGCGCTCATCAGCAAAAACTGCGTTTTTGGCAACGTGAGCAGGGGAACTTGCCATGCCCACCCGCGATCGCGGTCGGCAAAAAAATGAAACTCGTCCATGGCAACGCCATGGATCAAAGCCTCAGGCCCCTCGCGCAGCGCCTGGTTCGCCAAAATTTCCTGCGTGCAGCAAATGACGGGGGCCGTCGTGTTGATATGCACGTCGCCGGTGATCATGCCGACGTTGTCTTTGCCGAGCAGCTTCACCAAGTTGAAGAATTTCTCGCTGACCAACGCTTTGATGGGCGCGGTGTAATACGACGTTTCGCCGAAACACATGGCCATAAAGTGCATACCGAGCGCCACCAGGCTTTTCCCGCTACCGGTCGGTGTTCCCAAAATGACGTGGTCGCCCACCATGAGCGACATGAGCGCTTCCTCCTGATGCGGCCATAGCTCTATGCCACGCCCGGCAACCCATTCGGTAAAGGCCTCGAACGCTTCCTCGTCCGTTAAGTCCGGCTTCGTGTCATACAGATGATACGCAAGCGCACCCAACTCGCCAGGCTCAAGCTCACCGACCCCGCCCGCAAGAACCTCAACGATGTCCTCGCCTTCATACGTTTGCACTTCCGCCATACGCGTTTCCTTCGCTCCCAACCACGACTTTACGTACTACTTTTTCTTGCTTACACTATAATATACGAACATCTGTTCTGTCAACAGCCACCGCAAGACCCGTAACGCCCCAAAACGGGGACGCCACGAGACTCCTACAGCCGATCGTGCGCGATGGGGGTTGCGAACAGGGCGGCGAGTTTTTGCTTATTGATGGGGGCGGCGGCACTTGCGGCGGTCGGGGCGTCGACAGGGGCGGCGGCCGGCCCTCGGCTCCCCAACGACTCCGCGGCGGCGGCCGTCTGCGACGTGCCAGCCGATTCCTGTGCCTCGGCCAGGGCCCACATCGTTTTCGCCAGCGCCGCCTCGCGCGTCATGTCGCCCGCCACAAGCACGCCAGGGCGGTTGCAGAATGCACGTCCAACCTCGTAAACGCCCGGATCGCAGCCCTCAAGGGGGCATTGCGTGGCGAGCACGACGACCTTGCCCGCGTCCACCCAGGCGAGCAGCGCGTCGGCGACGCCCCCACACGACGGCACGCCGCCCAAACCGAACGTCTCGACCACCAGGGCGTCCGCGTGAGGATACAGGGCCTCGATCGCGGCCGCGCTCACGCCGGGCGCCAGGGAAAGCACCTGCACGCGCGGATTCAGCTTGTCACAGAAAATCGGGGCGCCGTCGCAATCAACCGGCTTGCGGCCGTCGGGCCCGCGCTCCACCATCCCAACAGCGCTTCCGTCCAGCACCTCTTCGAGCCAGCGCACCCGCCCGCAGCCGTCGACATTCGCGAGCTGCGGCAGGCCGATGCTTTCGAACGCGTCGAAGCTGCGCGTGCGCACCTTGCGGGCGCGCGTGCCTGCGATCACCGCGCCGCCAAACACGACCAGCGCGCCGCGCGCCGCGTCGTCGCAGGCCACGCGCACAGCATCGAGCACGTTGCGCTTGGCGTCGGTCCCAGGTGCGGCCATGGGCAGCTGAGACCCGGTCAGCACGACGGGCTTACCCAGGTTCTGCGCCAAATAGGAAAGCCCGGCCGCCGTGTAGGCCAGGGTGTCGGTTCCATGCAGAATGACGAAGCCGTCGTAGGCAACGTAGGCGTCGCGCAGCGCGCCCGCCAAGGTCAGCCAGCCGGCGGGATCCATGTTCGTGCTGTCGATGTTCATCACCTGGGAAACGTCCAGATCGCACAGCGCCGCCGCCTCGGGCACGCACGCCAGCAGATCGTCGCCCGTCAAAGCCGGCGCCAAGCCCCGCCCCGCATCGGCCGACGCGATGGTCCCGCCCGTCGCCAGCACCAGAATCCGTCTCATTCAGCATCCCTTTCCACGTGACCCGGTGCGCCAAACCGCCCGAACCCGGCTCTGCTTCTCCCAATTCAACTTTTCACAGCCAGTGTAGCAATTCCTTGCAAATGCGCCATGTGCCGTCCTTGCGCCATCATCGAGCGCCGACACGGCAGCCGTTCGAAAAGAGGGAGGTCCCCTTGGGAAATACGGAAGAGCAACGCGTCCCGAGGCGCTGGCTTGGCACCTCGGGACGCGGATTGCCGGCCTACCCTTCCAGCGCCTTCGTTATGGCCGGG
>CAVGAF010000040.1:0-1679 GCA_963627055.1 Butyrivibrio sp. CAG:318
GAAACCGCCAAAGCGCCGCTCAGGTGCAGAATCGCCTCCAGGACGCCGCCGGCTATAGCCAGCCCTTTGTCCGACACCAGGTCGCAATAGGAAGCGTCGCCGCGCACGTCGACGTCTCCGCACTTCAAGCCCCGCGTCACGTATACGCCGTCGGCCACAAGCCCGCGCAGCGTGCCCGAAATCATCGCAACCACTTCGTCATCGCCCGAATAGGCCACCACCTGGCCGGCTTCCACGTGGTCACCGATAGCCGCAATGCCGCGGAAAAGCCCGTCGGCCGTCGCGCGCAGCACGCGCTCGCCGGCGAAACCGCCCACCAACCCTGGGATTGCGGTGTTCGGAAGCGCCGAGCCTTCGTAATAGGCGCGGCCGAGCGTATGCCCGCGCATGGACTCCACCACGGCATGGCAATCGACGCCCGCCGTGAAGCCCGGCCCCACGCCGATGACGACGGGCGCCATGTCCACGGTCGTTCCCAGATTGCGCTTCGCCAGGATAGCGTCAACCACCACGTCGGGCGAAAGTTCCGCAATGCAGCGACATTCGGGATCGACCAGCACGGGAATGGCCTCGGTTTGATCCAGGACATCGGTCGCCTCGCGCGCATCACGCGCCAAACGCGCCTCGACGCCCTCGACCGTCGTGCGCCCAAGGCGCACGGCTTCGCTGAACGCCACCGTGCGGCGCACCGTCAGCGGATGCGCTATCTCGGTCATGACAACTTGCATACCGCTTCTCACCAGGCGCAATGCGATAGCACTTGCAAGGTCTCCCGCCCCGCGTATCACCGCAAGCATCGAAATTCTTCCTCCCATAAACTTCCCGCGACAACCGGCGTGCGCAGCAGCATCGCGATGCGCTCGGCCGCCCGCCAGTCATCGGCGGTGTGCACCTTGTTAATCAGCACCACGTCGTGCAGTGCCTCGGCGTTGAGCACGGCGGCGATCGCCTCGGGCGCTACCAGCGCATCGGGCGAAACCACGGCGAGCCGCGCGAACGTCTCAGCCCGGTGGCATGCCTGCGAGGCGGGTTTGCCCACTCCGTCGATGCCGACCACGCACACCACGCGGCGCGCGCACGCGGGGACGACCGGCTCGTGCGCGCCGTGCGCCTTGAGCGGCAGCATCTTCGCGCCGTCGGCCTCGACCAGCATGTAGTCAGCTAGCTTCGCCAACTCGGAAAACGCGAGTGCCGGCATAGCCAGCTTGCCGGTCGTCTCGTGGATGGATCCAACGCAAACGATGGGTTCCGCCGCCAGCGCAGCCCGCACCTCGTCAAGCGAGGCATCCAGCAGCACGGGGCACCAATCCGGCACGAACATCTTCGTGCTCGTCGCGACAATCACGCGCGCGGGGCGCGCCGAACGCGCCGCAGCCACATCTTCGCCGGCCGCAACCGCATCCGCCGGCAATCTGCAACCCGCCAGCTCCTCGGCCAGCGCGCGCACCAGCGTGGTCTTCCCACCGGCGCCGATAACGGCCGTCACTCCCGGTCGAATGTCAAGCAGCTCGCAAAGAATGGCTACTCCTTCAGCTTCCCAAGACCACCAGGTAGCGCGAACGCGGTACCAACCAGTACGATGCCCGCATCGTGATATTCGCTGCGGGCGCATCGCGAATACATGGTGAGCGCCTGACGGCGCCCTATTACTGGTCGAGCTGTCGCTCGACCCTACGAAA
>CAVGAF010000040.1:1905-10962 GCA_963627055.1 Butyrivibrio sp. CAG:318
TGCCGCAAGCCATACGCTCTTTTGCCTCGCAACCCTACGCTCTTTTGCCGATCGGCCCTACACTCGCACGCCTCTCGGCCCCGCGTCGTCACTTCTCCGGCTTCGCCAGCAGAATATGCTCCGGCAGGATGGGCAGCTCGCGGTGCCACACGCCGGTGGCGCGGTAGATGGCGTGCGCGATGGCCGGCGCCGGCGTGTTGATGACGATCTCGCCGATGGATTTCGCACCGAAGGGACCCGTGGGCTCGTAGGACTGCTCGAACTCCACGTTGATACGGCCGGTGTCCAGGCGCGTGGGCAGACGGTACGTGAACAGGCTCGATTCGCGGATACGCCCCGCCGCCGTGCGCGTAACGTCCTCGAACAGCGTATGCCCGATGCCCTGCACGATGCCGCCCTCGGTCTGGATGCGCGCGAGCGCCGGGTTGATGGGGATGCCGCAATCGACCACGGCCGCGTAGTCGAGCACCTCGACCACGCCGGTTTCGCGGTCAAGCTCGATTTCCACCATGCCCACCATGTACGGCGGCGGGGAAACCGGTGACGAATGCGTGGCCGTCGCCTCGGCGGACAAGCAGCTGCTGCGCTGGCTCTTCCCGGCAATATCGGCCAGCGACACCGTCTCGCCCGTGGCCTCGCGCAACACCCGCCCATCTTCGAAACACAGCTCGCCCGGCTCGCAGTCAAGCAGCTCGGCGGCGATGGCGCACAGGCGCTCTTTCAGTTGCGCGCACGCCTTCTCCACCGCCATGCCGGTGACGTAGGTGGTCGAAGAGGCGTAGGAACCCGAGTCGTAGGGCGAGGCGTCGGTGTCGGCGCCGAACACGGAAATGTCGTCCACCGAGCAATCCATATGCTCGGCGACCATCTGCGCCAGGATGGTGTCGCAACCCGTGCCCATGTCGGCCGCGCCGATGAGCAGCATATACGTGCCGTCGTCGGTCGCTTTGATGGTGACCGACCCCACGTCCACGCCCGAGATGCCGCTCCCCTGCATGGACATGGCCACGCCCGCGGCACGCACCTTGCCGTTGCCCATATCGCGCACGGGGTACTTCGCTTCCCAATCGAACATGGCGCGGCAATGCTCCATGCAGCGGTCGAGCGCGCACGAATTGGCCACTTCGCCGTAGTACGCCAGCATCGGCATGCCCTCGCGCACCATGTTGCGTTCGCGCAGCGCCACCGGGTCCATGCCGAGCGACTCCGCCAGCTCGTTGACCGTCGTTTCCACGGCGAACTGGCCCTGCGTGGCGCCGAATCCGCGATAGGCGCCCGAGGGCTGCATGTTCGTGTACACCACGTTGGCGGTGAAGCGGAACGCCTCGAGCGAGCCGGAGTACAGCGGGATGGATTTATGCCCGGAAAGCCCCACCGTCGCCCAGCCGTGCTCGCCGTACGCGCCCGAATTCGACAGCGTGGTCACCTCGAGGGCGCGGATGATACCCTCGTTGGTGGCGCCCAGACGGATTTGCACCTGCATCTCGTGACGCGGGGAACCGCAGGTCTGCGCCTCTTCGCGCGAGAAGACGATCATCGCGGGGCGCCCCGTCTTCATGGTGACGAACGCCGGGTACACTTCGCTGATCGAAGTCTGCTTCGCGCCGAACCCGCCGCCGATGCGCGGCTTTTCCACGCGGATGCGGCTTTTCGGGATGCCGAGCGCGTGCGAGAGGATGCGCCGCACGTGGAAGACGATCTGCGTGGATGAGATCACGTGCAGTCGGCCGTAGGCGTCCAGGTGGGTAAACGTTCGGAACGTCTCCATCATGGCCTGGTTGAACGCCTTGGTGTGGTAGGTGCGTTCCAGCACGATGTCGCAGTCGGCCAGGACCGCGTCAACGTCGCCTTCGGCATCGGCGGTGGTGCCCACCAGGTTGCGCGTGTTGTCGCCGCCCAGGTCGCAGAGCATTTTCCAGTCGTCTTCGGGGTGCACCAGCACCGGATTGTCCTTCGCCGTGCGGAAATCGAGCACGGGCTCAAGCACCTCGTAGGTGACCTTGATGCGCGAGAGCGCCGTTGCGGCCGCCTTCTCGTTCTCGGCGGCGACGATGGCCACCACGTCGCCGACGAAACGCACGTGCCGATCGATAATGAGGCGGTCGTAGGGGCTCGTCTCCGGATAGGTCTGCCCGGCGTTGCTGAAACGGGCCTGCGGGACGTCTTCCCAGGTATAGACGTCGACGACGCCGGCGACCTTCTTCGCTTTGGTTGTGTCGATGGAAGAGACGATGGCGTTGGCGTGCGGGCTGCGCAGAAGCTTCACCACCAAGGCGTCGGGGGCGATGTCGGCCGTGTAGACCGGCTTGCCCAAAAGCAGCTGCAGCGAGTCCTTCTTGCGGACCGCCTTGCCCACGGATTTGTAATCGGGCCTATCCACGCGCGCCCCCTTTCGTTTGCACGTCGGCGGCGGAAGCGGCAGCCGGCGCCGTGGCGGGCGCCTGGGCAGCTGCAGCCTCGTTCGTCACCTGCGCCTCGGCCTGCGCTTCCGCCGCCGCATTCCGGCTATCTAGGAAATTGCGAATGCCGCGCAGCTGACCCACATACCCCGAGCAACGGCACAGGTTTCCGCTCAGGTACGCCAAAATCTCCTCGTCAGTGGGGTCGGGGTTCTCGCGCAGCAGCGCAATGGCGTTCATCACGAAGCCGGGGTTGCAAAATCCGCACTGCTCGGCGCCCTGATCGGCGATGAAGCCGACGAACTCGGACGCCTCTTCCTGCAGGCCCTCGAGGGTTTGCACGGCATGCCCGTCGGCGCGAGCCGCCAGCACCGAGCACGACAGCACGGGCGCGTCGTCGAGCAGCACCGTGCACAAGCCGCAGGCCGACGTTTCGCAGCCGCGCTTCACGCTTACGCAGCCGTGGGCGCGCACGAAATCGATAAGCAGCGTATCGGCCGGCACGTCATCGGCGACGGCGCGGCCGTTGAGCTTGATCTTCACTTCCATCTAGCGCACCTCCGCAAGCGAAAGCAGGGCGCGACGCACCAGCACGGGCATAAGCGCCCGACGATACTGGGCGCTGCCCCACAGGTTCCCCGACACGCACAGCTCGCCTAAAGCCCACGCGGCGAAGGCCGCGGCCGACTGCTCGGTAATGCCGCCCGTCAAAAGCCCCTGCTCGTCGCGCAGCAGCTTCGCGCGACCGGGACGGGCGCCCACGCACACGCGGTATTCGCCGCCAACGCAGGCCGCGGCGCAGTTCAACGACGGCAGATCGGTGCGCTGCTTGCGAACCACCTGGTAGGCAAACGCGCCCGGAGTCTTCTTCACGATGAGGCGCACCAGAATGTCGCGGTCGTACTTCATCTGCGCGAACTCCTCGAGAGGCACGATACCGCCCTCGTGCAGCTCAACATAGCTGTCCATGGCTAAAAAGACCGCCAGCACGTCGGAGAATCCCATGCGCCGCCACAAGCTCCCGCCCACGGTGGCGCCGTTGCGGAACTGCACGCCGACGATGTCCTTGAACGCCGCCTCGACGGCGCCGCACGAGTACGCCGCAAGACCCGCATGCTTCTCCAGCTGGCGCAGGGTGACCATGGCGCCGATGCGGAATTCCTCGTCGGTTTCCTCGATTTCGCCCAGCCCCAAATCGCACAGGTCGATGGCCGTGCCGATGGTATGGTTGCCCATCTTCAGCCACAGCATGCCCGCCACGATGCGGCTGCGCTTCTTCTGATTGAGCTCCCACGCCTCGTCGAGGCTTTGCGGGCGCACGTATTTCTGAATAGTAATGATGATACTCGCCTCTTACGTGAGGTTTTACATAGCCTGCGTCAGTATACTGTCATGGAACCGAACAGCGGGGACGTTCCTTGGAATCGCCCCCGTTCAATCATGGAATTCGCAAAGGCGGCGGGCGCGGGCGGCGTTGGAAAAGGGTGCGGCAGCGCAACCGCCGGATGACGGGCGCAGGGCGCGGCTGGCAAGCGCGGGCGCGAACGCCGGGCATGCCGGGCGCGGGGGCACGCCAAGCGGGCACGAACGCCGGGCGCGCAGTCAGAAAGGAGCATCGCCAGCAATGACGGAAACCGCCGGCACAAAAGGACTCGTACACGGGTGCATCATCATGGCATCGGGCGAAGGCCGGCGTTTCGGCAGCAACAAGCTGTTGGCAGAACTTGACGGCATGCCGCTTATGCGCCACGTTTTGCGGGCAACGGAAGGCTTGTTCGCGCGTCGCGTGGTGGTAACGCGCCATGCCGAAGTAGCGAAGCTGTGTCGAGAGGCCGGCGCGGTCGTCGTCGAGCATGACGAGCCTCGTCGAAACGACACCGTGCGCCTGGGGATGTGCGCGATAGGAAATTGCGACACGATCACGTTTATCCAAGGCGATCAGCCGCTTATCGGGCGCGAAACCATCGAAAGGATGCTGCTCAGCGCCGAGGCCGACCCCCAAAGCATCTGGCGCGCCAGCTTTGGGGGCACGCCCGGAGCGCCCGTGCTGTTCCCCGCCTGGACGTTTGAAGAGCTTGCCGCGCTGCCGGAAGGCAAGGGCGGCGGCTTCGTGGCGAAGGCGCACAAGGAACGCGTGCGCTACGTAAAAGCCGCCAGCGCCTGGGAACTGCGCGACGTAGACACCGTCGAGGATTTGCAAGAGCTGACCGATTACCTGCGACAAGCCGGGGATTAGGCCAGCTTCGCCCCCTACCTCGGGTGTTTGCGCTCCCAGCGCGAGAAGTTGTCCTGCGGCAGCACGATGTTCAGCAAAATGGCAACCGCCGCGGCGGCGACGATGCCCGAGCCGCCGAAGATGAGGCTGACCCACTCGGGCGCGCCGGCGAGCACGGCGGAATTCGCGCCGATGCCGTAGCCCAGGCCCAGCGCAACGGACACGATGCTCAGGTTACGCGCGGTCAGCGGCTCGCGCGTGATCAGCTGGATGCCGCTGACCACGATGGACGAGAACATGATGACGGCCGCGCCGCCGAGCACCGCCTGCGGCATGATGGAGATGACCGCGCCGAGCTTCGGGCATAAACCGCACAGGATCAAGAAGACGGCGCCGGCGGCCAAGGCCTTGCGGTTCACCATCTTCGTCATGGCCACCAGGCCGACGTTCTGGCTGAACGAAGTGTTCGGCAGCACGCCGAACAGCGCCGCGAACGACGAACCCAAGCCGTCGCACATCACGCCGCCGGAAAGCTCCTTGTCGGTGGCCTCGCGGTCCATGCCGCCCTGCGTGACGCCGGAGATGTCGCCGACGGTCTCGACCGCCGTGACAATGAACATCACCAGCACCGGCGCGATGGCGCGCATGTCGAACACGGGGGCGACGGGCATGAGGTCGGGCACGGCAAACCATGCGGCATTGGCAACGTTGCTCCAGTTCAACACCCAGGCTTTGGTGTATTCCGTGCCGTCGGCGGTAACGCCGGTGGTAGGAAGGACCAGCCCCATGATGCCGGCGATGATGTAGCCGACGACGATGCCGACCAGGATGGAAGACGCGCTCAGAAAGCCGGTCGTGGCGTGCTTGACCGCCAAAATGACGATCAGCACCACGAGCGCCAGGCACAAGTTCTCGACCGAGCCGAAGTCCTTCGCGCTGCTGCCGCCGCCGAAGGAATTGACGCCGACGCTGATGAGGCTCAATCCGATGGAAAGCACGACCGTGCCGGTGACCACCGACGGGAAGAACCGGCGCAGCGGCTTCAGGAAAAAGCCGAGCACCGTTTCGAACAGGCCGCCGATGATGGAAGCACCCATGATGGCGCCGTAGGCAACCAAGCCGCCGCCCATCGACGCCGCCACCGAGTTGAACACCCCGATGAAGCCCGAAGACGTTCCCATGATGATGGGCACCCGCCCGCCGACAGGTCCGATGCCGAACAGCTGGACCAAGGTGACGATACCGGCCACGAGCATGGCGTTCTGCAGAAGCGCCAGCTGCACGTGTGCGAACTCGGCGGTTGCCAGGCCGCACACGCCCATCACGATGAGCAGCGGCGTCAGGTTGCCCACGAACATGGCGAGCACGTGCTGCAAGCCGAGCGGAATGGCCTGGCCGAGCGAGATATCGCCCTCAAACGAGAACACGCCGAGCGCTCGCGCCTTGGACTTGTCGGCGTCCTCTTTCACGGCAGCTTCCACGGAATCTTCCCGACCCGCCGGGTTTGCCGCCGGCGATTCCTGGGAAACCCCGTCCTGCTTTTCCTCTTCCATACGCTTCTTTCCCTCGAAAACGTTGATAAACCGTAATGGAAGAAAAACTACCATCTAACCGAACCCATTTGAAGGAGGGGTCCAAGAAGTAACGAAGATTTCCCGAAGCAAGCGCCCTGCGGAAAGCGGGCAGTCGCCCGACCGGAGCCCGCGAACACTTCTACGGGCGCAGGCCCATGCCGCCTTCGAGCGTGATGGTCTCGCCGCTCATGAACTTGAAGTCGGGCCCGCACAGCTGCACCACCGCGCGGCCGATCTCGGTCTCGACGTTGGCATAGTGGCCCATCGGGGGCATGTGGACGTTCGCCTCGTAGGCTTCGGGGTAGGCTTCCTTGAAATTTTCGAGTGCGGCGGTCCAGGCAAGCGGGCACACGACGTTGACGTTGATGCCGTCGGGGCCCCATTCGGTGGCGGCCACGCGCGACAGGCCGCGGATGCCCTCCTTCGCCGCAGCGTAGGCGCACTGCCCGTAATTGCCGAACAGGCCGGCGCCGCTGGCGAAGTTCACCACCGACCCGCGCGTCTGCTTCAAGTGCGGATAACATGCCTGCATGTAATAGAAGGCCGCGTACAAACCAGAATACAATGCCAGGTCGAACTGCGCCGTCGTATGGTCGGCGAGCGTCACGCCGGAAGCGGACGCCTGCGCGTTGTTCACCAGCGCGTCGATGCGGCCGAAGGTGGCGACAACCTGATCGACGGCCTTCTGCACGACCGCCTGGTTGTCCGCCTGAGCATTCACGTCGGCCTGGATGGGAAGCACCTTGATGCCGAACTCGCCTTCCAAGCGCTCCTTGGCGGCGTCAAGCTTCGCCACATTGCGCCCGGTGATGGCAAGGTTCGCGCCTTCCTTCGCGAAGGCGGTGGCAATGCCGTAACCGATAGACCCGGCGGATCCGTCTTTCAGGGCGGCGAACCCGGCGCCGGTGATGATCACGGTCTTGTCGGTGTAGTAACCCATGCGTACCTTCTTCGTGCTCGACCTGGCATTGGCCCGTTAAGAGCACCGCAGCATCCGTGGGTCTTCTCGATAAAATTGGCGAGGGCCCGCTGCGGCGAAACGGTATGCCCATAAGTCTAGGGTTTCCGTGGTTCTACCGGAAGAACCAGACCGCTTATGTTTAACCGGACCAGTTTGCTGTGTCAATCCGCTATGATTACGGAAGCTTCAACGAGGAAATCCCGCTATGAGCTAGTGTTATTCCGGAGTAATACGAGGTGAATTTACATGCCGAGGCAAAATCAGACCAGAATGCTCACCTACGATCTGAATGCAAAGGGAACCACATCAACCTATGCATACCTATACCAGTTGATCCGCGAGGACATCGCCCAGGGCGTCATCCCCAGCAACACGAAGCTCCCCTCGAAGCGCTCGCTCGCCCAGCATCTCGGCATCGGGGTGGCCACCGTCGCCGCCGCCTACGAGCAGCTGGTCACCGAAGGGTTCGTGCGTTCCGAGCAGCGGCGCGGGTTCTTCGTCGAAAACGTGTCGCAGTATCGGCAGCGGCCGGCCGGCGCGGCGGATGCGAACTGCTTACGCGGCGGGGCGACGGGCGCCGAACCATCCCGCGCCCTGCCGGCGTCGAGGGGCGAAAACGCGGTCGACGCCTGCGCGGCCTCGGCGCCCGACAGCGCCGCACAGGCCACGAAAGGCGCCTACGACCAGGACTTCTTCGTCGACATGAAGGACAACCGCACGAGCATCGACCTGTTCCCCACCTCGGTATGGGCGCGCTACATGCGCGAGGCGCTCGCGCAGCCGCCGCACAAGCTCCTGCGGTCGGTGCCCTTCAACGGGCTGCCGCAACTGCGCCGGGCCATCGCATCCTACCTGGGCCGCGCGCGCGGAATGCGCGTGTCGCCGGAAAGCATCGTCATCGGCGCCGGCAGCGAATACCTCTACGGGCGCCTGCTGCAAATGATGGGCCCGACCACCACCTTCGCCATGGAAAACCCGGGCTACAAAAAGTTCGCCGCCATCTCGCGCTCCTACGGCAACCCCTGGGTGAGCGTGCCCATCGACGAGGCGGGAATGATCGTGGACGCGCTCGAGGATTCCGGCGCCGACGTGGCGCATGTCTCGGCGGCCAACCACTTCCCCACCGGCGTGGTGATGCCCATCACGCGCAGGCTCGAGCTGTTCAAATGGGCGGGGCGGGCGCGCAAGCGCTTCATCATCGAGGACGACTACGACAGCGAATTCCGCTACACGGGGCGCCCAATCATGCCGCTGTTCGCCGACGATGCCGCCGGCAAAGTCATCTACCTGAACGCGTTCTCGAAAACCATGATGCCGAGCCTGCGCATCGGGTACTTGGTGCTGCCCGATCGCCTGATGCAGCGCTACTTAGACACGATGAGCTTTTACGCATGCACCGTGTCGAGCGCCGAGCAGTACGCGCTGGCGCGCTTCATCGACGAGGGGCACCTTGAGCGGCACATCAACCGCATGCGCACGTTCTACCGCAACCAACGCGCCAGCGTGCTCAAGGCGCTGGAAGCCTCTCCGCTCGCCAACATTTCCGCAGTTGAGGAGCGCAACGCGGGAACGCATTTCCTGCTGCACGTGAACACGGGGCTTTGCGAGCGGGACGTGCGCGAGCGCGGGGGCGCGGCAGGACTGAACATATCGATGCTGAGCGATTATCAGCTTGAGGGCGGCGGGGGGTCCCCGGCGGGCGGCAGCGCGGGGACGGGGTCGAGGAGAACTTCAGGCAGCGACACCATCGAAACCTCCATCGCGAACGGCGCAGCGTTGCCCGGCGCGAACCCCCTCACGATCGTGGTGAATTATGCGGGCATCTCCCCCGACCGCGTCGAGGAAAGCGTGCGCCGCCTGGCCAGCATTTTCCCGGAATGCCAGGGCATGCGCGGGTAACCCGGGGCT
>CAVGAF010000040.1:11012-14073 GCA_963627055.1 Butyrivibrio sp. CAG:318
CTGAAGATTGTCCATCTTCTCGTCGAGGAGCTCTTTGAACTCGTTTTCGTCCTTGATGTCGTAGTAGGCGAGAAGCGAAATCGTTTCCGCGGAACTTAAGCACCGAAGCCTTTCTTCCGGGTCGTCGGTTTCTTTAGCTTTATCCCGCATTGACGAGGCGATTCTCCAGAGCCCCTCGCGATTCAAAACCAACGTATCGTCTTCGCACGAAAGAATTCCCGTCTTCGCCGCGTGGCTTTGCCGAGGCTTGCGCTTGTTGGCCTTGGAAGTGTCAACCTGCTTCGGGGCGGGGCAATGCTCCTCAAGCCATTTGCGTCCCACGAAGCCCTTCGACTTCAGCACCCTCAGTATGAAAACGACGATTCCGAAAACCGCCGCGGCATCGAGCGCCCGGTCGATAAGCATAGCCAAGAAGCTGGAAGAGAAGATGCCCAGGCCCAGCGACATGAAACCGTCTCGATAGGCGTTCTCGAAGGGGGTCGTGAAGACTCCGTCATGCAAGGCGAATGCCAGAAACACGCTGATGACGCTCTGGATGACCACGATGAGCGCAAGGGCCTTGCCCGCATTGCGATAGGGAAGCTTGCCCGTTTTCATCTGCTTGAACAGATAGCCGTAGGAAAGGGCGACCAGCGCGCTTTCCGAAAAATACAGGATATTCTGCGGGCTATCCTGATAGACCGCGATGATCAAATTGTTGATGAAGCTGACGATTATGCCGGCAGCGGGGTCGAGGGCGCAGGCGACGAGGGCGGTTCCCGTGGTATCCAGCCACAGGGGCTGCCCGATCTCGGAAAAAATCGCGCACAGCAAATAGTTGAGGAAAACGCCCGCGAGCATATAGCCGATATAAAGGCGCAGTTTCGGGTTATCCCTGAAGTACGCCTTGATTTTCGTAGGCGTCAAGCAGAACTTCGAAGCGTCGATGCCTTCGAAGAAACCCGTCGAATAGTAGTCGTCGCCTTCCTCTTCCTGCTGCCGTAATTGCTGCAAGAAACCGCCCGTCATAATACCGGCGGGAAGAGCGAGAATGAAAATTCCGATGATCGAGGTTACCGACGTCAGGACGTATCCCAGGTCGCTCATCGGCGTGATGTCTCCGAAGCCGACGGTGGTGAGCGTAATCGTCGACCAGTAGAGCGCATCCACGAAGTTTTCGAAGGTTGAGGGCTCGAAGTTGAACATCAGAAGCGCCGTCGTGAAAATAAAGGCCAGGGCAAGCAAGACGGCCGAGCCCAGCGTTTTCCGTTCATGGATGAAAACGTTGACGATGACGGTCAGATGCCTCGAATACCGGAAAAGCCTGATGATGCGAAGTGCGCGCAAGAACAGGAATCCACTGGGCAAGAGGTTGAGCGTCGGCAGGATGGAAAGCAAGTTTATTATTGCGGTGAACGTGAACGGGTATTTCAAAAACTCCGTCCACCTGCCCCGTTTGCCTCGGGCAATGTCGAAGGTCATCCAGTTCAAGAGATAGTCGAAGCAAAGGATGTACACGGCCACGATGTCGATTACCTCGAGTACGTTTTGGGCATTCTCGCCGATGCTGTTCGCATGGAACACCACGGGGACGATGCTCAGAATCGAAACGAAGACGATGAACAGGTCATAGAGGCAGCTTGCATTGTCTCCACGCTTTGGACGCGAGACTATTTCATAAATTCGTGTTCTCATGCTGGTATTGCAACGAAGGATCGGACAGGTCGGTCTATCCTGCGTTAGAACTCCTCTTTCTTGTGAAGTGATGCATCCTCGCCTGCGTGCTTATTCGGCGGCTTTCGTAACCTTGTTTTATAGCACATATACCCCTAGCAAGAAACCCTGCATTAGTCAATGCCCCCTCGAGGGACCTGCCAGCGCTCCGCGAGTCGGCGCGAGCGGGCTCCGCGAGTCGAAGCGCTCGCCCGGTTGGCGCACGCCAGAAGATATGCTCGCTCGCCTTCCCCTATAATCAGCGTATCAACCGTTTCGCACGAAGGAGAAACCCCATGCCAACCCGCGAAGAACGTCAAGCCGACGCACGCAAGAACCTCGCCCTCATGCGCGGCGCATTCGCCGCCGAAACCCAGGCCGCCATCGATGGCGCCCGCGTATACGAGGATGGCGAAGGGCGCGAGCTAGCCCTGCCCGAGCCGGCCGAGAAAGCCGTGACGACCACCTCGGTGACCAGCGATTTCGCTCCCCGCGCGCTGCGCCGCGCCGAAGGCAAGGCGCTCGCCGTGGACCCGTGCTCCTTCACGCGCCCCGGCGGCGGATACGAGGACGGCTCGTTCGGCCCGGAGCAGATACTGTGCGCCGAGAGCAACCTCTACCCCGCGCTGCAAGGCTGCAAGGCCCTGTACCACGATGGCAACCGCGGGTTCGCCTCGGGGCAGCTGTTCACCGACCGCGCGCTGTACCTGCCCAGCATCGCGTTCGTGCACGACGGCGACATCCGCCATGCCGACGTGCTGGCCATCCCCGAGCCGAACCGCACCCGCGCGCTGGAAAACCACCGCAGCGAACGCGAAGTCGCGGCCGCCTTGGCCGCGCGCATCGAGGCGCTGCTGCGCATCGCGGCGGCAAACGAGGTGGAAACCCTCGTCGTCGGCGCGTTCGGATGCGGCCCGCAAGGCTTTGAGCCCGCAGTCGTCATCGAGCTGTTCCGCAATTGGATCGCCGCGCATCCCGGCGCCATCAAGCACATCGTCTTCGCCGTTGGGCGCGCAAGCTTCGCGGCCTTCGACGAGGCCTTCGGCGGCGGCGACGAGCAGCCCGAGCCTCGGCCGCAAACCGCCAACGACCTGGACGCGAAAGACGACGAGGACGACTTCGACCCCGACGATCTGCCCGAAGGCATCACCTTCCGCTCATAGGGTCGACGCAGCGGCCGGCCTTGCTGCGATGCCGCAAGGCCGGCCGCTAACCTACCGCCATCGCGCTCGCGTACCAGGCCGCCACTTGCTCGGGCGGCTCGGTCGCGCCGTTTTCAAACCACCACGACACGGCATGCGAAAACGAGCTCACGCGCAGCACGCGCACGAATTCCGCCGGAACATCGTCGTTGCCGGTGCGGCCATCG
>CAVGAF010000040.1:14154-16643 GCA_963627055.1 Butyrivibrio sp. CAG:318
CGGCCATCGCCCAAACTCCCCTGCCCCACCTTCCCGAACAGCACGTCGAGCTGCGACTCGAAATACGTGGTGAAATGCGGCTCGCCCTCGCGGATGAGCTTTCCGCACACCCCGCTGTGCGTGTCGCGCAGGTGGTAAAGCAGGTGCGCGAGCTTGCCCTCGATGCTTTCCGTGACAAGCGTCGGGTGCGTCACGCAGTACTCGTTCACGCCCTCGAAGATGTGGTCGAACATGTCGCGGCACATCTGGTCGAGCAGGTCGTCTTTCGTCTCGAAGTGCGCGTAGAACGTCGAGCGCCCCACGTCGGCACGCTCGATGATCTGCGCCACCGTCACCGTGCCGTAGTGAGCGTCGCGCATGAGCGCCTCAAAGGCGTCGTAGATGGCCTTGCGCGTTTTGCGCTGCCGCCGGTCGAGCTGCTGAGTGGACATGGGGAGACGCTCCTTAACCGTACATTTCGACGAAATCGTTTCGTAGCAGGCAATGGGCCGCGAGCGTTCCGTATCGCGCACTGGGACCCGTTTGCTTCTGGTTCTACCGAACTGCTTGGATTATACCGAACATAGTGTTCGGTAACGAAAGATTGGTTCGGTATATCATGGAACGTTTGAAACCCTACTTCGAGCCCCTCGAGCGCCTGCTCGAAGCGGGCGGCACTACCAAGGACATCGCCTTCCTCATCATCTCGGCCATTGCGCTTATCGCAAGCTTCATCTGCGGCGGTGGCCTGCCCGTAAACCCGGCGTGGGTGGCCATCGTCTTATGCGGCGCACCCATCGTCATCGAGGCCTTCATCGCCGTCGTCACGGAATTCGACGTGAAGGCCGACCTTCTGGTGTCGCTCGCGCTCATCGCGTCGATCTGCATCGGCGAGTATTTCGCCGCCGGCGAAGTGGCGCTCATCATGCAGCTCGGCGGTCTTTTGGAGGAGCTGACCGTTAAGCGCGCGCAACGCGGCATCCAGCGGCTCATCGAGCTGGCTCCCCGGCAGGCGCGCGTGGTCGCCCCCGACGGCTCCACGCACGAAATCGACGCCGATGCAGCCGAGCTCGACCAGGTCGTGCGCGTGCTGCCGGGCGAGACCATCCCCGTCGACGGCAGGGTCATCTTAGGCTCGACCAGCATCGACGAGAGCGCAGTGACCGGCGAGCCGATGCCGCGCGATATCCAGCCCGGCGACGAGGTGGCCGCCGGCACGGTCAACCAGTTCGGCTCCATCGACGTCGTCGCCACGCGCGTGGGCGAGGACAGCTCCATCCGCCGCATGGCGCGCCTGGTGCAAAGCGCCGACGCGGGCAAGGCGAAAATCGTGCGCCTGGCCGACCGCTGGGCCACCTGGGTCGTCGTGGGCGCGCTTGCCTCGGCCGCGGGCGTGTACCTTATCACCGGGGAGGTCCTGCGCGCGGTCACGGTGCTCGTGGTGTTCTGCCCCTGCTCGCTCGTGCTGGCCACGCCGACCGCCATCGTGGCGGCTATCGGCAACGCCACCAAGCACGGCTTTCTGGTGAAGGAAGGCGACGCGCTCGAGCGGCTGGCATGCGTGCGGTGCTGCGTGTTCGACAAGACGGGCACCATCACCGAAGGTCAGCCGCGCGTGACCGAGGTGCTGCCGCTTGACGGCGCCGGCCTTTCGCGCGAAGAGCTGTTCGCGCTCGTCGCCGCGGCCGAGCTTCGCAGCGAGCACCCCTTGGGGCGCGCGATCGCGAAGGGGGCGGAAGAAGCGGGGATTGCCGTGAGCCAGCCCGAGGCGTTCTCGATGGAGCCGGGGCTCGGCGTTGCCGCCCAGGTGGGCGCACGGCGCATCTCCGTGGGTAACGAGCGCATGATGGCCGATGAGGGAATCGGGGCGGACGCCTGGGACGCCGCCGCACTCGAAAAGCTGCGCGAGACCGGCGCCACCGTGGCCCTCGTCGCCGTGGGCGGCGCGGCCGCCGGCGTGGTCGCGCTCGCCGATACCGTACGCCCCGAAGCGGCCGAAGTCGTCGCGAAACTTACGCAAGCCGGCGCTTCCCCCGTGCTTCTGACCGGGGACAACGAGGCTGCCGCCCGAACGGTCTGCGCCGCCGTCGGCATCGCCGAGCACGAATCGTCCTGCAAGCCGCAAGATAAGATGGCCTACATCGAGCGCTGCGAGAAAAGCTGGATTCCCTGCGCCATGGTGGGCGACGGGATCAACGACGCGCCCGCGCTTAAACGCGCGTTCGTGGGCATCGCCGTGGGCGGCGTGGGGTCGGACGTGGCCGTGGAAGCCGCCGACATCGCCATCGTGGGCGACGGGATCGGCGAGCTACCGCACCTCGTCGAACTTTCCCGCCACACCATGCGCGTCATCAAGGGCAACCTCACCTTCGCCATGGTGCTGAACTTCGTCGCCATCGTGCTGGCATTCGTCGCCGTGCTCGACCCGGTTTCCGGCGCGCTCGTGCACAACTGCGGCAGCGTCTTCGTGATCGCGAACTCCGCCCTGCTGCTGCGCTGGGCGAAGAAGG
>CAVGAF010000041.1:0-7925 GCA_963627055.1 Butyrivibrio sp. CAG:318
CCGCGGGCTTCGTGCGCGCTTAAAGGCGGCTTCCCGTAAAAAGCTCATCACCTGCGGCGTCGTCATCGTCGTGGTCTTCGTGGCTGCGGGCGTCGGCTTTTGGAAGTGGCACGAGACGCCGTCGTTCTGCGGTGCCATCTGCCATTCCCCGATGGACCCGTACCTGCCCACCTACTACAGCGAGCCCGGCGAGCAGAGCGTCGACAAGTGGGGCAACACCGTTTCCGATTCCAGCTCCATGCTTTCGGCCACGCATCGCGAATATGCCGACATGGGATGCATGAGCTGCCACGTTCCCTCCATCCAGGAGCAGGTGACCGAGGGACTCGAATGGGTGGTCGGCAACTATTACTACCCCTTGAACGAGCGCGACTTGAGCCGTCTGGTCTACTATCGCGGCGTCGGCGAAACCGAGTTCTGCATGAATTCGTCCTGCCACAACATGACCAAGGACGACCTTACGGAAGCGACGAGCGAATCGACGCGCAACCCGCACAGCTGGCATCATAGCGAATACGACTGCAGCGACTGCCACAAGGCGCATCGCGCGAGCGTGATGATTTGCTCGCAGTGCCACGACGACTACACGCTGCCTGACGGCTGGATCACCTACCAGGAGTCGAAGGAGCTGGAGACCACGTACGGTCAGTATGCCGACTTCGAGGGCGAGGGGAGCGAATAGCATGGGCGCGTTCAGGAACGCTCGCGCCGCGGCGGCTTCCCGAGCTGTGACGTCTTTCCGCATCGCGAAGCCCTTCAAGCCCGGGGACCTCAAATGGGCATAGGGATCGGGCGCGTGGTGGCGGGCCTTGCGGCTGCGGCGCTCGCCGCCGAGGGCGGGTATTGCGCAACCGTCGGTTCGTCGAGCCTGCTTCGCCCTCCCGGCATCCAGGGCGAGGCCGACTTCATGGCCCGCTGCATCAAGTGCGGAAAGTGCGTCGAAGCCTGCAAGTACAAGGCCGTTCGCACAGCGGGCATGGATGCCGGAGCTGCCGTGGGAACGCCCTATATCGAGGCGCGCGACCAGGCGTGCCGGCTGTGCGAGGACTTCCCCTGCACGAAGGCGTGCCCGACGGGCGCCCTGCGCGGCGTGGGCGAGCGGGCCGACGTGGACATGGGCTACGCGACCATCGACGAGAACGTTTGCATCGCATACCAGGGGTATCGCTGCGAAGTGTGTTACCGCGTCTGCCCGCTGATCGACGAGGCCATCACTATCGACTACCGCATCCGCGAAAACGACGTGATCCACGCGAAGTTCATCCCCGTGGTGAACAAGGACGTGTGCACCGGCTGCGGGTTGTGCGTGATGCGGTGCGTGATCGACGATCCGCGCGTCCCGATCCGCATCGTGACGCGCGGCGAGCAGGAGAAGAAGTAAGCAGGGCGGTTGTCCCAAGCGGGCGCCCGCGCGGGTTGCGAGCTAGGCCGGCCAACCGGCCAACTGGGCAACCGGGCAGCCGGCCACCCGGCCAACCAGACGGCCCGCCCGGCGCAACGCAAGCGAGGAAGTGACGGGTTTCGGCGGGGGATTCGCGCTGAAACAGCAGGAAAAAGGGGGAACGAGCATGGCGGAGATTTCGCGCAGAACATTCTTGAAGGCCACGGCCATCGCGATGGCGAGCGCCGCCGCGAGCGGATCGCTTCTGTCGATGGCGGGCTGCGCCGCGAAAGTGAACGAGCCGTACAACAGCGATTCCATCACGAAAACGCTGGCGGTGTGCCGTTTCTGCGGCTGTGGCTGCGGCGTGGTGGTGGAAAGCCGCAACGGCAAGCTCATCTCGGTCTACGGCGACCCGGAAAACGATTCCAACCGTGGTCTGAACTGCGTGAAGGGCTACTACCTGAGCAAAATCCTCACCGGCGAGGATCGCCTGACCAAGCCGCTCATCCGCGAGGACAATTCACTCAAGGGCACCGACGAGGGCTTCCGCGAGGCGGAGTGGGACGAAGCGCTCGACCTGGTGGCCGGAAAGCTGCGCGAGACCTGGAAGAAGGACAAGTCGCGCCTGGCGTTCTGGGGCAGCGGCCAGCAGCCCATCCTCGAGGGTTATTGCACCGCGAAGTTCTGGAAGGCGGGCCTGCTTTCCAACAACATCGACCCGAACGCGCGCCTGTGCATGGCCAGCGCCGTCGTGGGCTTTATGAACGTGTTCGGCACCGACGAGCCGGCCGGCTGCTACGCCGACATCGATCACGCCGACGTGTTCATCACGTGGGGCGCCAACATGGCCGAGGCCCATCCGATGCTCTATTCGCGCGTGATGGCGCGTAAAATCGCGAACCCCGAGGTCAAACACTACGACATCTCGACGTTGAACACGCGCACCGGCGCCACGGCCGACAAGGTGTTCATCATGAAGCCCAGCGGGGACTTGGCGATTACCAACTGCATCGCGCATTACCTGCTGGAAAATGAAACCTACGATGCGGACTGGGTGCGCGACCATCTGACATTTGCACAGGGCACCGAGAACATCGGCAACGCCACCTACGACGGCTACGACACGTCTGAAATCGGCTCGAAGGTCGATGACACCACGTCCATCACGTTCGAGGAATATAAGGAACGCCTCGCGCCCTACACCTGGGAATACTGCAGCGAGCTGTCGGGGCTTTCCGTCGAGGACCTGCAGGAGCTCTACGGCCTGTTCGCCAATCACGACATTAAGCTGTATAGCTTCTGGACCATGGGCGTCAACCAGCACAACCGCGGTACCTGGGTGAACCACAACCTGCACAACATCCATTTGCTGTCGGGCCATTACTGCCATCCGGGCGACGGCGGGTTCAGCCTGACGGGGCAACCTTCCGCCTGCGGCACCGCGCGCGAGGTGGGCACGTTCAGCCATCGCCTGCCGGCCGACCTGGTGGTGAAGAACGAGGCGCACCGGCGTTACACGGAAGCCGTGTGGAACCTGCCCGAACAGCATCTCGACCCCATTTCCAAGCCAGGCTTCCACACGACCAAGATTTTCCGCGAGATGGCCAAGGGCAACATGGACTTCCTTTGGACCGCGCACAACAACTGGGCGCAGTCGATGACCAACCTGACGCGCTTTCTGGGCCGCGGCGCCGAGGACCAGCGCGGCGTGTTCGACACGTTCATCGTGGTCAGCGAGGTGTATCCGACCATGTCGACGAAGTATGCCAACGTGGTGCTGCCCGCAGCCATGTGGGTGGAGCGCGAGGGGTGCTTCGGCAACGGCGAGCGTCGCACCGCGGTGTTCGAGAAGGCGTGCGACCCGCCGGGTGATGCCAAGTGGGACTTGTGGATGCTCTTCGAGATAGCCAAGCGCGTGCTCGACGGCGAGAAGATCGGCGACGCGGACGCGTTCGACACCCTGTTCGGCCAGTGGTACGACAAGGGCGCGGGCGAGTTCGTGCATGCTACCCAGCGGGAAACCTGCCGCAGCATCTGGGAGGAATACCGCACGTTCAGCAATCCGTCCTTGAACGAGCGGGCGAACGCGATCAACACGGCGAAGAAGCTCAAGATGGAAGCCAAGCAGCTGGCGCCTTACGACGAGTACATCCATCAGCACGGCCTGACCTGGCCGGTGCGCGAGGTTGACGGCAAGTGGCTGCCCACGAAGTGGCGCTTCGCCGACGGCGCGCAGGAAGACGGGTTCGACCAGTACGGCGTCGAGAAATACGGCGAGCACGGGCTTGCCGGCGGGGTGAGCTTCTACAAGACGGCCAACCACAAGCCGGTGGTGTGCTTCCGTCCTTATGAGCCGCCGGCGGAAATGCCGAGCGAGGAGTACCCGTTCTGGTTCTGCACGGGGCGCTTGCTGGAGCATTGGCATACGGGCACGATGACACGTCGCGTGCCGGCGCTTGACAAGGCCCTGCCCGAGGCGCTGCTGGACATGAATCCCGACGACGTGCGGGAGCTGGGGCTTGCCGACGGCGACCGCGTGAAGCTGGTCAGCCGCTACGGCGAGGTGGAGATCAAGGTTTCCACGGCTGGGCGCACGGTGCCTCCGAAGGGGTATCTGTTCGCGCCGTTCTTCGCGCGGGAGACCCTTATCAACCTGGTGCAACAGGAAGTGTACTGCCCGCTTTCGAAGGAGCCCGACTATAAGAAGTCCTGCGTGAGGATCGAGAAGGTGGAGGCGTAGAGATGCTGCAGGTGAATTGTCCGCGCAAGGTTGTGCTGGTCGCGATGGCGTGCGCGTTGTCGGCGAGTTTGTTGGGGCTTGCGGCGTGTTCGGGATCGGGCGCCGGGGCGGCTGGCAGCGGCGCCGGGGCCGACGGCTCGACGTTTGATGCGCGCGTCGCCAAGGCGCAGCGGTCTCACGCCGGGCGCTATGAGGTTTCCGGCAGCCATGGCTGCTACGGGTGTCACGGCGCGAATGCGAGCGCCTGGCCGATTCTAGCGACGGCGCCGCAGCTGCCGGCGTTCCATTTCGACGCGACGTCGCCGACGTCGTTCGACGACCTGGGCGAAAGCTATCAGGACTGCGCCACGTGCCATATCGAGATCACGGGCAAGCAGGACAAGGCGCCGTTCTAGAAGAGATTGCGTGGAGGTGTTCGCGATGGTTATTTCCTCATTGGTGGTTGAATGCGCACAAGGTTGCGAGGAGCAGGTGCGCGCGTCCCTGGTTGAGATTCCCGGTGTAGAGGTGCACGAGGTGCATGATTACAAGCTGGTGGTGACCATCGAGGCCGAAACCGTCGACGATTCGCATGACGTAGCGAACTCCTTCATTTCCATTACGGGCGTGATCGGGGTTAACCTCATCTATCTGAACTGGGAAGACGACAAGACCATCTATCCGGAAGGCGTGTAGGGGATGGCTGAGAAGGCGGATACGCGTCGCGAGTGCAAGGGGCCGGGCAAGATAACGGTTGCGCGTCGCTGCGTGCAGGTGTTCATGCTCGTGCTGTTCGCCCTGCCCGTCCTGGTGGCGGGATGGGGGCTTTCCGGCAGCGCGGCGCCGACGGGCGATCAGATGGCGACGCCGGCAGAGTTGCCGTTTTTCGGCACGCTGAGCTCCTCGTCAGTGGGGCCTGTGACGATTCTCGACCCCTTCGCCACCTTGCAGGTCATTTGCGCTTCCAAGACGTTCGATCCTGCCTGGTTGGTCGGTTTGCTGCCGGCTTTGGTCGTGTATGGCCTCATTCGCGGGCGCGTGTTCTGCGGCTGGGTATGCCCGGTCAATTTGCTCGGCGAGGTGGTCGATTTTCTGCGCCGCAAGCTGCGACGCCCGGTCTATGAGATGCCGGTGCCGCGTCACGCGAAGCTCTACGTTGCGGGGGCCATCCTTGTGCTGTCGCTTCTGTTGGGCATACCCGTGTACGAGATTTTCAATCCCATCGGAGCTATCAACAAGCTGGTGGCGCTTGGGGCGGTTACGGGCGTGGTGACGCTGGCGTGCATCGTGGCCGTCGAGCTGTTCTGGGGTCATCGCGTGTGGTGCCGGGCGCTGTGCCCGCTCGGCGGCTTTTACGAGGCGCTTGGGCGCGTGGGGCTGCTGAACGTGCGCATCGACCACGACGCCTGCATCGGTTGCGGCAAGTGCCAGAAGGCATGCCTGTGCGACCCCGCTATTCTGGACGACGCGATTTCCGGCAAGGCCGCCGCCGTCGCCGCCGGAGACTGCATGCTCTGCGGCAAATGCCTGGACGCCTGCCCGACCAGCGCACTAAAGGTAGGCATTGGGAGGAAGTAAGCGTCCTTACGCTCCGCTCGTCTATTTTGCTGACGGGAGCGCGCGGCATCTTGCGCGCCTTGGGAGCGGCCTGCGTTAGCCCATATCGGGCTTAAGCCACTTCCGCATTCACCAGCAGCCACATCCCCTGGAGGAGATAGGATAGGACGACGAACGCGATCAGCAGCAGGCCCACGGAGGAGTATCGCGAAGCGCCGTTCTCGCTTACCGCCAGCGCCTCGGAGCCCTCGGACCTCCACAACTGGGCGATGCAGAGCACGGCAGCGAATGCGAAGAAGAAGCCGAAGTCCATCACATAGCGCATCAACACGCCCGCGCCGTTGGCGTCGAACACAACCAGCACAAAACCAACGGCGATGGATGCAATCGCCAAAGCGAGGGGCGTACGGGCAAAACGCTTGCGGAACCGTTTCACAAGCAGCAGAACCGAGACGGCCAGCACCGGGGTAAGGGCGAAAATGCCGCCCCACATTATTTCAACGATGTTCACGCCGTAGTAGTCGACGGTAGGATCGGTTGTCATCAAATAGGGATACTGCAGCACCACGGAAGGCGGCTGAATCAAATACGTGAACAGGGCGTAGGGCAATATATCGAGCGAAAACTCCCGATGCGTCATGTCGTTCGTGGTCAAGTTGTAGTTGGCGCCGAAGTCCAGCGGGCTGCCGAAACGGGCGGCGTTGTACCACCCTATCAGGGCGAATATCACAACGAACGGAATGAGGGCAAGCGCAAGCTTACGCGCGAAAACACGCTTGTCCATATGCTTGAGGCAGCCTGCCAAAAGAACCAGGCCCAAAACGCCGCCGGCCAGCAGCTGCGGGCGGCATGCGATAACGAGGGCGACGAACACCGAGCCAGCCACCGCCCATCCGGTGCGGATAGCGTCGCCTTCGGTTGCGACAACCCAGAATCCCAGCCCCCACACCAAGCAAGCCAGGCCCGTGATGATGGGCACGCCGTAGTGCCCCGGCACCGCGCAGGCGTAAACGGCCCAGCTGCCCAGCAACAGCACCAGCAACAGGACGAAGAAAAAGCCCTGGCTCGTATTCGGGAACCAGCGATCGCAGGTCTTCTTCAGAAGGAACACCGCGCCGCAGCAGAAAGCCGCAGCGGAGACGATCACGTCCACCACGACGGGCAATTCGTTGCCGGTAAGCAGGTAGAAAGGAAGCTGGTACAGAAGGGCTGGTAGCACGCCGAAATACACGTAGTAATGCCCGTTGAAGTAGGCGTGATCCCATAGGAAGCTCACGCCGGCAGCCGCCCGCGCATTGGTGTCGTACGGGTTATCCATAGCCATAAGGGCGGCACTTGGCTCGGCGTGCAAGAAAAGCTGCCCGCTAGCGAATGCCTTTGCAAGCTCTATGTACTGACGATAGCTGACATCGTCTGGGTTTATGTACGCATAATGGGTTGCAACGATGACAACAACGCACGCCATGCATGCAAGGCAAAGGCACGCCAGGAACGGCTTGGCGGAATAAGAGCGCTGGTAAAGCGACGATTTCGGGCGAATCGTGTAAAGCAAAAGCAAGCTGACGAAAATGAGAAGCAGGCGCTGTTTGGCAATGGTGACGGGAATGGGCACGTTGAACTGCGCAGAGTAGTCAACATAGGATTCCCCTGGCTGAAGGACGTTGTCGGGGGATGCCGAATAGGTGGCTGCGTCTTCAGCTTCGGCCCCAGTGCTCGACGTTGCTGGAGCAGTAGATATGAGCAGCTTTTTCACCTTGCCCGTTGGGTGAATGACATATGAAACATCTGCACCCAGCTGCATATTGCCCAACTTGCTGTAGACCGAGCTTCCCTCGTCGATCACGAAAACAGAGCAGGAAGGGTAAGACTTAAGGCCCTCCGGCAGGTCGGACGTTAGCTGTATGCTGTTCAGGTCGGCGTCGTCGAACGTGTACTCAATGCGGTGATAGCCGTCGGAGTCGCACACCTCTTCGGATGTGGGCTGCACCTCCTTAAGGAAGGCGGTCTCCACTGCCTGCCAGTTGAACACCACAACCTCGATGGCGAGGGCGATAACTGCAGCCAAAACAGCAACGAGAAAAACCTTAACGGCAGATTTGATATCCAGGTATCTGTTCATGCAATCGATCTCTATCCAAACGAAACCATTTCAGGGCCTGTTGACAGAATAAAGCCGTTCGATTCTACCAGCAAAGCCGCTAACGCCCCCGCAAAAATGCGGCAATGCAGAGCGACAAAGATACGGTGACAAAGGGGTGGCGGCGG
>CAVGAF010000041.1:8443-16066 GCA_963627055.1 Butyrivibrio sp. CAG:318
GGCAATGCACAAAAGTCCCCGGGTAAAATGTGGGAGTTACGCACAAAAGTCCCCGGGAGTTTTGTGCGACCGCTCGGCCGGTACGCGCTCAATGCGGCTATTGATTAGCTTTCTCAATCAGTTTTAGCGACAAAGGGGCACGTCAAACGTAAACCGCCTCCCATTTCTTGGATTGTGAACTGCATCCCAAAACTTGGACGGGTTAAATAACGACTATGCTGCCGGGGGTCTTGGGCGCGCTTGCTCCGGCGCCTTCCCCTTGCTGTCCCTGGGCTCTAGAAGAACAGCAGGGCGGCTGCGGCGGTGAACGCCAGCAGCACGACCGACGTGATGAGGGCGGCGGCGAAGGCGTTGCGGCCGGTGGTGAGAAGGGCGCGGAAGTTCACGGTCATGCCGAGCGCCGCCATGGCCATGCCCAGCAGCAGGTAGCTGACCTTTACCAGGGTGTCGAGCATCTCCTGTCCAAGCGGGGCGAACGTGCCGATGACGCTTGCCGCGACGAACCCGACCATGAACCAGGGGATGGGGACCTTGCCCTTGCCACCCGCGCCCGCGCCTTCGGACTTGCGGTACCAAATGCCGATGATGATGGCCGCCGGCGCCAGCAATAGCACGCGCGAGAGCTTCGTAATGATGGCGATGTCGAGGCTCTCGCCGCCGCCGGTGCCGCCCGCCGCCACCGCGTGCGCGATCTCGTGCAGCGAACCGCCGGCCATGACGCCGAACTGCGTGGCGTTCATCCCCAGCATCGGGCCGACCGCGATGTCCACGAGCGTGAACAGCGTTCCCAGGATGGCGATGATGGCGACTGCCACCACCTTGTCTTCGGCGTGGCGCGTGGCGTTCTTCTCGTCCGAGGGCAGCTGCGAGGCGATGCCCATGACGGCCGCCGCGCCGCAGATTCCCGTGCCGGACGCGGTGAGGATGGCCAGGTGCTTGTCAACTCCGAAACGCCTGGCCAGATTGTAGGCGAGGAAAATGGTTCCCGTTACCACCACGCAGGCTAGCGCGATGGTTTTCACGCCCGCCTGCGCGAGCGCAACCAGGTTGAGCTTGAAGCCGAGCAGGATGATGCCAGCGCGCAGGAATTTGTTCGAGATGAGCGCGATGCCGGGTTTTGCGTAATCGATGGCGGGTCGCGCAACCTGGCAGCAGATTCCCAAGATGAGCGAAATGACCAGAGCACCGAGCACGGCAAGGTAGGGCAGCCCCGCCAGCAGGCTGCCGAGGACGGAGCACGCGAGCGTGAGCACGCATGCGGCGGCGAATGGTTTGGAAAGAATGGTCTTAAGCATGGTTGTGAAGGTTACCCAAAGTCGACTTATCGTGCAATGGGGAAAACCGAGCGGGTTTCTCGGCTTCCCTGCTCTACAGAACTTCGTAGAAGCGGATGTCCGGGTCGGTGGATTACGCAGACGTGAAAGAGATCTGCTCTGTCGTGCTTCGGGCTACAGAAACATGGCCATGTACACCGGCAGATAGATTACGGGTCCATTAACCTCGACGTTGCCCTCGCACAGAACATACGCTTCCTTTATCCCGTAGTTCGCGGCGTTGAGGGCGTGCGTCAGGGCGCTGTGCCGCTTGTATCCCTTCCCGGACTTGACCTCGATTGGCGCAACGCGGCCATTGGGCATTTGAATCACGAAATCGAGCTCGCCGACGTTGCGCGCTTTAAAGTAGTACAACCCGTGCCCATGCGCGGCCAGCTCTTGCGCCACCGCGTTTTCGTAAATCGCACCGAAATTGATATCCGGGCGGTTGCCGACAATGCCCCTGACCACGTCCATCCCGCATTGGTATGTCAGTAGCCCGACATCGCAGCTGAACAGCTTGAACTTCGGAGATTTCATGTTGGCTGCAAGCGGGTAGCGTGGCTCCCGCACATTGTAAGTGGGCAGCGCCACGCCTGCGTCCGCAAGCCACATGAAGTCGTTGTCGTAGCGGTTGAAATGGGAATCGCCTTCGACATCGCGAACGACGAATCGCTTGTCTTGCTGGCTTATCTCCGACGGCATGAGGTCGAAGATTCTACGCACAATACGGGCCCTGTCGCTTGCATACTTGCTGATGTCCCAACGGTACTGCGTAACGATTGCCTCTTGCGCGGTTCTCGCGCGCGTCACGTCGTCGGACTCCACGAACGATGTCACGGCATCGGGCATGCCGCCGCATATAAGATAGCGATGGAACAGCTCGAGCAGTTTGCTGTGCACGAACTCGTCTACCGGGCGGTGGTCGCGTAACGCGGCTCTTGTCTCGCCGAGCGCCTCCGGCGCAATTCCGTTTGCCCAGCAGAATTCTTCGAAATCGAGCGGATGCATCGTAACGGTGCTCAGGTAGCCAACAGGTGCCGACGCTATCCCCTTCAGCTCAACTCCCAGCAGCGAGCCGGACAAGATGTAGTCGTAGTCGGCGCGTTCCATAAGGAATTTGATGGCTGTGACGGCTTCTTTGCACTCTTGGATTTCGTCCAAGAACAGCACTGTTTTACCGGGCACCAAAGGAGCGTTGGCGAATGCCGTCAGGCGCAGGAACAGCTCGGACGAGCTTTTCGCCGACTCGACGGCGGCACGGGCCTCGGAGTTTTCGAAGAAGTTGATCTCGACCACGTGGGTCCAGTGCCTTGCGGCGAACTCGCGGATGAGGAACGTCTTGCCCACCTGGCGGGCACCCATTACAAGGAGCGCCTGCTTCGTTCGGGTGCGATACCACTCCTCGAAGATATCCATGGCCTTGCGTTTTAACATGCCGTCTCCAATTAAGCGTTTTACCTGGAATTCGCAATTTGCTAACTGAATTATAGCCCTGCCTTGTCAATTTGCTAACTGAATTATAGCTCTGCTTTGTCAATTTGCTAACTGCTGCCAGGTAGGAGGAATGCAATATGCCGAACAAATCTAAGACAAATCTGTTCGACATATCGAACAGATGCGAGTTATAGGGGTTCTTCCACCCGCTCGAGGAACAGCTTCAGCGCCCGGTTGTCGTCGTCGGCCCTATGGATTGCGCAGATGGAAAACGAGGCATCCTCGTCGCGCACGGTGATGCAGCGATGCGTCTTCATGCGCGTGAACAGCTGCCCGGTAAGCGCCGATTGGGATAGGATCAGCACGCAGCCGTCGAGGTTGACCAGCGAATAGTCGAGCCCCGGCTGCATGGCCGCCCCCTTGCAGCGCGGCCGGAACCCGTGCGCTTGGCAAACCGCCTCGATATGCTCCCAGCCCAGTGAGAAATACGGCCCCGCCAGCTTGATGAACGTCTGATCGGCCAAGTCGTCTATGGAAAGCTCGTCGCGTTCGGCCAGCGGGCTTTCGGAAGGAACGACCGCGACGAACCGGTCGTCGAACAGGTGCACGCTGCGGAACCTTTCCCCGGCCTGTTGCTGTTGCGCCTCGTCTTGATAGGTGAATGCCAGGTCGATGCTGCCGTCGGCCAGCTGCTCTATGAACGGTCGCGAAACTGTGCGGTCGTACGTGCAGGAAATGGATTGCTCGCCGGTATGGGCGGCAAGCGCGCTCGAGACGATCCATAGCACGTGCGGGTTCTGCAGCAGCCCGCCGATTTTCAACGTGGGCATGGCGGCGAGGTTGCGGACGTGCTCGCAGGCGGACCGGTACTGTTCGCACAGCGGGATGGCGTCCTGCAGGAGTGCGAAGCCGGCTTGCGAAAGCTCGGCTCCGTGGCGATTGCGGTTCACCAGCGTGACGCCCAGTTCCCGCTCAAGCGATGCCAGATGCTTGCTCAGGGCCGGCTGCGTGATGTTGCAGCGCCGTGCCGCCTCGGTGAAGTTGAGGCACTGGGCGAGCGCCACGAACTCTTCCAGATATTCGATATGCATGGTTATTCCCCCTCGGAATAACATTAATTCCTTTTTGCTGGCTTATGCCCAAAATAGGAATTTCCCTTATCCCCGATGACGCGAGTATAACGCTCTTCGAGAGAAGCTTTCAAGCCTAGAAACCCGGGGGTAGGCGAGCTTCCAATATTCCAAAATGCTATGAGAGGGGGAATCATGGGCAAACTGACGATGACGCGTCGCAGCTTCACGAAGCTCTCGGCCGCCACCATGGCGGCGGTAGGCGTCGCCACGACGGGGTCGGCTTTGACGAGCGTCGATCGCGCGTCGGCTGATGAGGACGGCAACGTCAAGCACGTGCGCAGCAGCTGCCGCGGATGCGGCAAGATGGAATGCGGCGTGTGGGTGACCGTGAAGGACGGCCGCGTGGTCAAGGTCGAGGGCGACGAGTCGTGCCCGTCGAACCGCGGCCATTCGTGTTCGAAATCGCAGGCCAGCCTGCAGGCGGCATATCATCCCGACCGCGTTCTGCATCCGCTGAAGCGCACGAATCCGAAAGGCGAGGACCCGGGATGGCAGCGCATCAGCTGGGACGAGGCCATCCAGACCTGCGCCAGCAAGTTCCAGGAGCTCAAGGACCGCTACGGCGGGGAGTCGATGGTGTGCTTCGGCGGCACGTCGCGCGTGTGGTGCATGGGTTCGTATGGCGATTTGAAAATCCTGCTCGATACGCCGAACGCGTTTCTGGGCTATGAGATCTGCAAGGGCCCGCGCCACATGGCCGAGCTGATGACCGACGACATGGGCTCGAACTGGATGGAAACGGTCATGCAGCCGAAGGTGTACGTGCAGTGGGGCACCGCGTGCGAGTATTCCAACTACGACGACTCGTGCCGTACGGTGGTTGACGCCTCGCAGTGCGCCGACGCGCATATCCTCATCGATCCGCGCCAGGGCGCGCTTGGCAAGGAAGCCGACTACTGGCTGCCCATTCGCCCGGGCACCGATGGCTACATCGCGCAGGCGTGGACGAACATCGTCATCCAAAACGACCTGTACGACGACCTGTATGTGAAGCGCTGGACCAACGCGCCGTTTTTGTTCAGCAAGGACGTTCAGCCCTCCGGCGGCTATGTGATGGAGGCCGGCGAGGGCGTGCATCTATCCACGCGCCTGCTCAAGGAGTCCGACATCAAGGAAGGCGGATCGACCCGTCGTTTCATGGTGTGGGACAACTTGGCCGGTACCGACGATGCGCATCCGCTGCATGGCAACGATCCCACGGGTCATCTGACGTATTTCGATGCCGACGAGTGCCTCTGGGAAGGCGAGACGTACCACAAGCCGACGACTGGCTTCACCGTGAAGCAGCCCGAGCGCTCCTCGGGCACCGCGGACGCGTGGTTCCCCGATCCCTCGCCGTTCAACCCGGAGATCGATCCGGCCCTCTACGGCGAATTCGAGATCGAGCTTGCCGACGGTACGAAAACCAGCGTGCGCCCCGTGTGGGATATGTACGCGGAGCGCGTGAGCGAGTACACGCCCGAGCGCGCGAGCGAGCTGACCGGCGTGGATGCGAAGGTCATCGAGGACGCGTGCCTGGAATGGGCGACGCGCAAGGACCCGCGCTACGGCAACGGCGGCCTGCACTTCCAGCTTGCCACCGACCAGACGGGCAACTCCACGCATCTGGTGCGCATGCTGATGATCCTGTCGCACATCACGGGCAACTATGACACGCCCGGCGGCAACCGCGGCGAGACGAAGGCCCAGGTAGAGGTTTCGCCCGGCGTTACCCCGATGAGCGTTGACGGCTTGCCCGAGGGTGTCACGTACTTCCAAGCGAACGCGAAGATGGTCGGCGGCGACAAATACCCGCTGCTTCGCTACTGGAACAAGTGGGCCGAGGCGTCCGCCATTTGGGATAGCGCCTTGACCGGCGATCCGTACCGTATCCGCGGCGGCATTGCGCAGTCCGGCAACTTCATGGCGATGTCGAATTGCGCCTACGGCTGGGAGGCGCTCAAGACGTTCGACTTTTTGGCCGTCATCGACATGTGGCACACGCCCATGTCCGACCTCGCCGACATCATCATGCCGTGCGTGCATTGGCTGGAAGCAGAATCACCGCGCTGCTCGCAGGGCGCATCGGGCGCCATCGGGGCGACGTGCAAGGCCATCGACGCGCCGGGCGAGTGCAAGATCGACTACGAGATCGACATCGAGCTGTGGCGCGCCATGGGAAAGCCCTGGAACAACGTCGAGGAGAACCCGCAGTGGCCGGCATGGCCGACGGCCGAGCAGCACTTGGATTGGTGCTGCCGCAACTTCCCCGAGGCGACCACCTGGTCGGAATTCCGCGAGAAATTCCAGAAGAACGGCTGGTGGGAAGCGAAAAGGGTGCATCCCGAGCGCTGGGGCACCTACCATCGCTACGAGATGGGCGAGCTGCGCCAGGTGGGCACGTTCACCATGCATCCCACCGACGGCAAGCCCGGCTTCTACACGCCGACGGCCAAGTGCGAGATCTGGTCGACCATCATGGAAAGCTATGCGCTGGACAACACCTACGAGCATTATCATGCGACGCTGGACGACTGCATGCCCATCGCCCGCGAGCCGTATGTCTCGCCGGTGACCACGCCCGAGAAGTTCGCCGACGACAATGCGTTCAACTGCACGACCGGTCGCCGCAGCCCCGTGTACTTCCACTCCGAGCACCGTCAGCTGCCGTGGTGCCGCGAGCAGTGGCCCGTTCCGCGCATCGAGATGAATCCCGCCGACGCCGAACGGTTGGGCCTGGAGCAGGGCGATTGGGTTTGGATCGAGAACGAGAACGGCAAGATCCGCGAAGTGGTGGACCTGTACTACGGCATCGCGCCGGGCGTGGTGAACCTCGAGCACACGTGGTGGTATCCCGAGATCGAGGACGTGGGGCACGGTTGGGAACATTCCGCGTGCAACCAGCTGGTTTACAAGGACTACAACGACCCGTTCTGCGGCTCGAATTCGCTGCGCTGCTATGACGTGCACATCACGAAGGCCACGGCCGAGAATTCGCCGTTCGGCAATCCCGTGCCTTGCGATTCCAAGGGCACCCCGATCATCGCTTCGGCCGATGACGAACGCTTGAAGGCGTGGTTGCCCCAGTATGAGGGGAGGGACTAGATCATGACGCAGTATGCGATTGCAACGGACCTGAACCGTTGCGTGGGCTGTTTGGCCTGCTCAGTGTCTTGCAAGGTGGTCAATGGCGTGCAGCCGGGCGATTTCTGGCTGAAGATCCTGCGCATCGGGCCGAACCCGAAAGTTGGCGGCAGCGGCCAGTATCCCGACGTGGAGCACTACTACCTGCCGGTGCAGTGCCAGCATTGCGCCGACCCGGAATGCGTGAAGGTGTGCCCGACCGAGGCGAGCCATAAGACGGCCGACGGCACCGTGCAGATCGACAAGTCGAAGTGCATCGGCTGCCAGTTCTGCGTGATGGCCTGCCCTTATAACGTGCGCTACCTCAACAAGGAGGAGCGCGTGGTGGAGAAGTGCACGCTGTGCGAGCAGAAGCTGGCGCAGGGTGAGCTCCCGCAGTGCGTGGCGCAGTGCAATGGCCGGGCGCGCTATGTGGGCGACATCGAGAAGGGCCTGGAGAGCTTCGAGGGGCCGATCGATCCCAAGCATGCCGGTTTGGGCGTGTCGTACGAGGATGTCACGAAGGCGCGCGTCAAGATGAACGATTACATCCAGCCGTATACCGAGGCAGACGTGCATCGGATGCCGAACGTGGGGAACAACCCGTCGTTCGTCTACATCCTGCGCGACCGCGATTG
>CAVGAF010000042.1:0-15454 GCA_963627055.1 Butyrivibrio sp. CAG:318
GAAGATCATTTCTACGCCGAAATCATCAACCCCGACACGCTCGAGCCGGTTCCCGACGGTGAATACGGCGAGCTCGTGTTCACCACGCTCGACCGCGAGTGCTGCCCGCTCGTGCGTTATCGCACGCGCGACATCACGCGCATCATTTCCGAGCCCTGCGCTTGCGGGCGCACGCATCGCAAGATCGACCGCATCATCGGCCGTTCCGACGACATGCTCATCCTGCGCGGCGTGAACGTCTTCCCGTCGCAGATCGAGCAGGTGCTCACCGCGTTCCCCGAAATCGCAACGCAGTACCAGATCATCCTCACCATGCGCGGTCCGCTCGACCACGTGGAGCTGCGCGTGGAAACCGTGCCGGAGTTCCCGTTCGACGAGATCAGGAAGCTCGAAGAACTCAAACGCCGCCTGGGGGCCGAGTTGAAGAGCAACCTGCAGATCGCGGTCGACATCAAGCTTGTCGAGCCGAAGACCATCGAGCGCAGCGAAGGCAAGGCCAAGCGCATCATCGACCTGCGAAAGGAGAGCTAAGCCATGATTTCCCAACTGACTGTTTTCCTGGAGAACGAAAAGGGCAGGCTCGCCGAGGCGACCCGCGCCATCGCCGATGCCGGCATCAACATGCACTCCCTGTATCTTGCCGACACCCAGGACTTCGGCGTGGCCCGCATGCTGTGCGACACGCCCGAGCTTGCCGCTGAAAAGCTCAAAGCCGCCGGCTGGCGCGCCGCAGTGACGCCGGTGCTCGGCGTTCGCGTCCCCGACGTTCCCGGTGGGCTTGCCAAGCTGCTCGAGTTCCTCGACGAGGCCGATATCAACGTCGAATACGGATACTGCATCTCCGTCGAGGGGGGCAATGCCATCGACGTGCTGAAAGTGTCTTCGGATGCCGATATCGAGGAAATGCTTTCAAAGGCCGGCTTCGATGCCGTGAAACCGGAGGATATTTACGTTGTCGACTAGGTTCACAACCTGCAACGCCAACTCGATGCACGCACGCTTCACGGCGTGCGTGCTCGCGTTCGCGCTAGCCTTCGCCACCTGCGCGGCTGCGCCTTCGTATGCGCACGCCGACGTGCGCAAGGCCGATATCGTCTACGGCCAGACGGTCGACTCGCGCGGCCTTGCCGTCTCGCAGTGCCCGAGCATCGACGCCGAGCGCGCCATTGTGGTTGACGAGGACGGTACGGTGTATTTCGAGCGCAACGCCGACGACGAGGCGCAAATCGCCTCAATCACGAAGATCATGACGGGCGTAGTCGCCCTTGACGCCGTCGCCGCGGGAACCGTATCGCTGCAAACTACGGTGACGGTTTCTCAGGAAGCGGCCGAGGTGGGCGAGTCGTCGGCGGGCCTGCAGCAAGGCGATACCATGACGCTCGAAACGGCGCTCAAGGCGCTTTTGGTGCCCTCGGGCAATGACGCCGCCATCGCCATCGCGCAGACGGTGGGCGCCGCCCTGTCCGCCACCTCGAGTAGCAGTGACGCGGTGGCCTCGTTCGTTTCCCAGATGAACGCCACGGCGCAGAAAGTGGGCTGCACGAACACGGTCTACGAGAATCCGCACGGCCTGGACTTCGACGAATACGCGGGCAGCCTGCACAGCACGGCGCGTGACCAGGCGAAGGTCGTGGCCTACGCCATGACGAACCAGACGTTCCGCGACATCGTCGGCGGCGGAAGCTGCACAATCACGGTCACGCGCGACGGAGCCGCGACGCAAGTTGACCTGGAAACCACCGACGGCTTCTTCGACATCAACGACAACGCCATCGGCGTGAAGACGGGCTACACCGAGCTGGCGGGCGAGTCGTTCGCGGGCGCGGTTAACAAGGATGGGAAGGAACTGTATGCCATCGTGCTCGACTCCTCCTCGGAGGCACAGCGCTTCGAGGATGCAGACGAGCTGGTCAATTGGGTTTTCGGCCATCAGACGAGCTACACGCTGGCCCACAGCTCAAAGACTGCCCAGATGGCGGGACAGAGCGTGCCGGTTATCGCCAACGTCGCGCACCTTGACTGGATCGACCGAACGGTGGAGGCGACGCTTTCCGATCCGCAGGCAAGCGTTCAGATCTTCGATTTGAACGGCAACGTGTCCCAGTCGGTCCAATACGACGAGATTACCGGTGACGTGAAGGCCGGGCAGAAGGTGGGAACCATCACCTTCAAGCAGCGCAATCAGGTGATCGCCACGCTCGACTTGGTCGCGTGCAAAGATGTCGCCGCTCCGAGTTTCCTCGAAGGCGTCGGCATCTGGTTCGACCGCTTCTTCAGAGGCTTTTCGGGCCAGGCAACTGTCGCGCAGTCCTCGCTCATCAATGAAACGCCGCTCGTCGTCGACAAGACATCCTCGCTCTAAAGTAGTTAGCCGGATGGAAAGGAGCACCATGACCAATCAATGCCCAGTCTGCGGTAATGCCGTTGCTGCAGAAGATGCCAGCTGCCCGCACTGCGGTTTCAAGCTGCAGGGTTCCACGCAGCGCTTTGCGCCCTTGTCGCTTGGCGACGAGGCGATCGCCGCACCGGCGAAACAGAAGACCAACGGCGTGCTGCACGTCGTGCGCGGACCGCAGACCGGAGTGGCCTTCAAGCTCGGCGAAAAGAAGCTCTCCATCGGCCGCAGCCCGAACTGCGACATCTTCCTCAACGACATGACCGTTTCGCGCATCCACGCATCGGTGGAGCCGAAGGGCTGCGCGTGGGAGATCACCGACGAGAACTCGTTCAACGGGGTGTGGGTGAACAACAACAGCGTCGACAGCTACCTGCTCGTCGATGGAGATGTTGTCCAAATCGGGGCATTTTGCCTGGTGTATAAAGAAGAATAACCGATTCATCGGGGGTTTCGGCGGCTGAGATCCGCCAAGACGGGAGAGACATGGAGCTGTTATCAGGAAACGAGGCGATAGCGCAGGGCGCATGGGAGGCGGGATGCCGCATCGGCGTCGCCTATCCCGGCACCCCTTCGACGGAAACGCTTGAAACCTTTGCGAAAAAGGAAGGCGTTTACGCCGAGTGGTGCGTCAACGAAAAAGTCGCCGTGGAAGTGGGCGTCGGCGCTTCGGCTGCCGGCGCACGCGTCCTTTCGACCATGAAGCATGTCGGCGTCAACGTGGCGGCAGATCCGCTGTTCACCGTTGCCTATACCGGCGTGGGCGGCGGTTTCGTCATCCTCGCCGCGGACGATCCGGGCATGTACTCGTCTCAAAACGAGCAGGACTCGCATTACTACGCCGCCGCGGCCCACATCCCCATGCTCGACCCGTCCGACTCGGCCGAGGCACGCGACTTCACAAAGGCGGCCTTCGAGCTGTCCGAGCGTTTCGACGTGCCCTTCTTCATCCGCTCGTCCGTGCGCGTCTCGCATACGAAGACGCCGGTTGCCTGCGAGGGGCGCCAGGAAGTTGCCCTCAAGCCCTACGAGACGAACCCGGCGAAATGGGTCATGATGCCCGCATTCGCCAAGCCTCGGCGCAAAGACCAGCTCAAGCGTATCGAGGAGTTGACGCATTGGGCCGAGCGCTGCGAGTTCAATCGCGTCGAGTATAAGGGCTCCTCGATCGGCATCGTCTGCGCAGGGGCAGCATATCAGCACGTGAGAGAGGCGCTGCCCGAGGCGTCGGTCTTCAAGCTCGGGTGCACCTACCCGCTGCCGGCCAACTCGCTTCTCGACTTCGCGGCCGAGGTCGATGCGCTCTACGTCGTCGAGGAAGGTTCGACGTACCTGCATGAGCAGGTGGCGGCCCTCGGCGTCTCGATTGCGAAATTTCCCCAGCCGCTGCCCAAAGACGGCGAACTGAGCCCTGGGCTAATTCGCGCCGCTTTCGGCATTGAGGCCCCAGCGCATGCAGACGCGCCCGCAGACCTGCCCGGACGCCCGCCTGCGCTATGCGCCGGCTGCCCGCACAGGCTCGTGTTCAAGGAGCTGTCCCGTCTCAAGGCCGTCGTCACCGGTGACATTGGCTGCTACACGCTCGGCGCCTTGCCGCCGCTTTCCGCTATGGACACCTGCATCGACATGGGCGCTTCCGTGTCTATGTCGCATGGCTTCGAGCTGGCATGGGCTGGCACCGATCACCGCCCCGTCGTGGCCGTCATCGGCGATTCCACCTTCGCTCATTCCGGCCTTTCCGCGCTCATCAGCACCGTTTACAACAAGGGAGCAGGCACCATTTGCGTGCTCGACAACCGCACCACGGCCATGACCGGCCGCCAGGGCAACCCCTTCAATGGCGAAACGCTGCAGAAGCGCCCTTCGCGCGAACTCGACCTTGAAGGCGTGCTTGCGGCAATCGGCGTCGAAGACGTGCGTACCGTCAATCCCAACGACATGAAGGCCGTACGTCTCGCGCTTCGGGAGACCACGCGCTCCGACGCCCTTTCGGTCATCGTGTTTAGAAGCCCCTGCGTGCTCATCGACCGCATTCGCAAGCCCGCCTATGTCGTCAACGACTCTTGCACCGCGTGCGGGGTTTGCACGACGCTCGGCTGCCCGGCGATCTCCAAGGATTCCGAGGGCAAGGCAATTATCGACCCCGTCCAGTGCATCGGCTGCGGACAGTGCGCCCAGTATTGCGCATTCGGATGCATCGAGAACCCGGCGAAGGAGGATTAGCCATGAACAGTGCAACTACCGTCCTTTTGTGCGGCGTCGGGGGCCAGGGCACCGTGCTTGCAGCAGATCTGCTCGCAAAGACCGCACTGGAGTGCGGCTACGACGTGAAGGTGTCGGAAATTCACGGCATGTCCCAGCGTGGCGGCGCGGTCACGACCGTGGTCCGTTTCGGCAAGGAGCCCGTGCATACGATGGTCGCCGACTTGGGCTGCGCGGACTGCGTCGTTTCCTTCGAAACCGTCGAGGCGCTGCGCAACCTGCCTTACGTGGCGCAAGGCGGATATCTCCTCGTTGCCGACGAATCAATCCAGCCGCTGCCCGTGCTCACCGGCAAGGCATCCATGCCTGATGACATCGAAGGCAAGCTCGCCGAGGCCAATGCGACCGTCATCCCGGCGGGATCGCTTGCATCGAGCGTGGCCACCGCAAAATCGGTTAACGTCGTCCTGCTCGGCGCGCTCGCCACGCGCCTTGACTTTCCCCACGACGCCTGGACGAAGGTCATCTCCAAGCGCGTGCCCCCGAAGACCATCGAAGCGAACCTGCGCGCCTTCGACGCCGGATTCGAATTCGCGAAGAAGGAGTAACCATGAGCGTTCAGCAAATCAGCGTGTTCGTCGAAAGCAAGCCGGGTCATTTGGTGCGCGTGCTCGAGGCCGTCGAGCGCGCGAAGGTAAGCGTTCGGGGCTACAGCGCTTCCGATACCGGCGATTACGGCATCGTGCGCTTTGTGGTTGACAACCCCGAGCGTGCGCTCGAGGTACTCAAAGACATGGGCTGCGCGGCGAAGATCACCGACGTGCTGTGCCTGAAGCTCGAGGACACGCCCGGCGAGCTTGCCCGCGTGATCGATATCCTTTCCTCGTGCAACATCAACGTGCAGTACAGCTATTCGCTCGTGCATACCTATATCGCCCTGTATGTGGAGGATATCGCGCAGGCAGAAGAGCTGCTTGCCGGCAAACCCGTAGAGCTCATATCCCAAAGCGACCTTCAATAACGGCGCGTATGCCGGCGGTAAGGCGCAAAAGACGCAAGGAATCAATCAATGATCGACATCACAGAAAAGGGAGCAGCGCTCAAGGCTGCCAACGAGGGGCGTTTCGAAGATTTGCCCATCCTGCAACCGGATATCGAATGCGCATCCCGTGCGCGTATCGAAGCCATCCAGCTCGAAAAGCTAATCGCGCAGGTGGAGTGGACATACGGCCGAGTTGCCTGGTATCGCGACAAGATGGACGAGATGGGCGTCACGCCTGCTGATATCAAGTCGCTCGACGACGTGCGCAAACTTCCCTTCACCGACAAAAGCGCGCTGCGCGACACCTTCCCCTACGGACTGTTCGCCGTGCCGCTAAACGAGGTGCGCGAGCTGCATGCATCTTCGGGAACCACGGGCAAACCTATCGTCGTGGGCTACAACGACCACGACATGGACGTATGGAACGAATGCATCATGCGTTTGGTGCAGATGGCGGGCGTCGTGCCTTCCGACCGCGTGCAGATGGCCTTCGGTTACGGCATGTTCACCGGCGGTTTCGGCCTGCACTACGGCCTGCAGCGCCTCGGTTGCATGATGATTCCGGCCGGCTCGGGCAACACCGAGCGCCAAATCCAGATGATTCAGGATTACGGCACCACCGTATTGGTAGCAACGCCTTCCTACGCAATGCATATCTGCGAGGTCGGCGAGAAGATGGGCTACGACTGGGAAACTTCGACGCTGCGCGTGGGTCTTTTCGGCGGCGAGCCGTGCCCACCGGGTCTGAAAGCCGAAATCGAGCGGCGCATGCATATCGTATGCACCGACAACTACGGCCTGACCGAAGTTATGGGGCCCGGCGTTTCGGGCGAGTGCCTGGCCGAGCGCGACATGCAGCACATCGCTGAAGACCATTTCCTCTGGGAAGTCGTCGATCCTGCGAGCGGCGAGCCGGTTGCCGATGGGGAAGTGGGCGAACTTGTGCTCACGCCGCTTGACAAGCAGGCTATTCCCGTGTTGCGCTATCGCACGCACGACCTCACGCGCGTCGTGGTCGAGCGCTGCGCCTGCGGCCGCACCACTGCGCGCATGCAGAAGGTGCGCTCACGCTGCGACGACATGCTCATCATCCGCGGCACGAACGTCTTCCCAAGCCAAGTGGAGGATGTGCTGTCCACCATCGACGGCGTGACGCCCCACTACCGCATTGTCGTTGACAACGAAACCGGCCTCGACCGCATGACGGTGCATGTCGAGCTGAAACCCGAGGCGTTCAGCGATTCCTTCGAGGAAATGGATCGATTCCGCAAGCGCATCGAGGCAAAACTGAAGAGCGTCATGCTCGTGGCCTCGAAGGTGCGTCTTGTGGAGCCGGGCGGCATCGAGCGTTCGCTTGGCAAAACGAAGCACGTCGAGGACCTGCGCAAATAATCGTGCTCGACCAGGTTTCACATACGTCACTCAACGCGAACCGCCCGATTGTCGGGCGGTTCGCGCCATCTCCTACGGGAAGGATGCACGCCGGCAACATCTATGCGGCGCTGCTTGCGTGGCTGATCGTGAAATCGCAGGGCGGAACTATGGTTCTGCGCATCGAAGATCTCGACCGCGAGCGCTCGAAGGCCGAATACATCGACGCCGTTCAGCGTGATTTCGAGCTGCTGGGGCTTTATTGGGATCGTGGCCCCTACTTCCAGCATGATCGCGACGAGGCATATCGTGCGGCATTCGAGTCGCTTCAAGACAGGGGATTGCTCTATCCGTGCTTCTGCACGCGGGCAGATTTGCATGCCGCATCGGCGCCCCATAGGGGGGAGAAGCTCGTCTATCCGGGAACCTGTCGAGAGCTCAGCGCGGTCGAGCGGGCGGAGAAGGCGCGTGTTCGGCATCCCGCCTTTCGGCTTCGCGTACCCGATACAACCTACGCCCTCACCGATACAATTCAGGGCGCTTATCGTCAAAACTTGCTGCATGAATGCGGGGATTTCCTCGTTAAGCGCTCGGACGGCGCCTTCGCGTACCAACTTGCCGTGGTCGTCGACGATGCGCAGCAGGGTGTCACATCGATTACCCGCGGCGTGGACTTGCTGTGCTCGACGCCCCAGCAACTGTACCTGCAGGACCTCCTCGGCTTGCCCCATCCTGGCTACGCGCACGTTCCTCTGCTCGTGTCGCAGGCGCATCGCAGGCTCTCCAAGCGCGACCACGACGCATCAATTGACGAATTGCTGCTTGCTTGCAAGACGCCGGAAGGCGTCATCGGGCTTATAGCAGGCATTTGCGGATTGGCGGCCACTACTGAACCGGTGTCGCCACAGGAGCTCCTGAAAACGTTTGATTTGCAGCGATTCATTGACAAGTGCGAGAATCTCATTGAGATCCCCTGGGTGGGCAGGGTTTAGGCGAGCCAATAAATCATTGTGTGCCTTGAGCCGGTAGTGGGTAGCGCCATATCCAAACAGGGCAGTGCCAGCTAAAACAGCAAGGCCAGCATCGTCAACAAAACCACATTAGCCAAAACGAAAAGATTCATCCTAAACGTTGAGGATCGAAACTTCGCATCCTTGCCTTCCAAAGCGCCGCTTCGCACATAGAAGGAAATAGCTGCTATTACGAACGCGACCATGGACACATCGCAAAGCGTGCTAAACACCGATGCGACCTCGTAAGCCTCAACCTGGCGACAAATCTCGAACACCAGCAAGGTGACATCGGCGGCGAGGAAGCAGAAGGCGACGGGGGAGGCCGCGCGGGCGCGCGCGGGTGCAAATAGATTTGCCTGCGCCAGCTCATGGGAAGGAATATTCTTCTGCGAGAACACCAAGAACGACCATTGACCGCGTGCAAGCTGGATACCGACAGTCAAAGACGCGGCAGCCAGAAACACCGCCAAAAAGATTCGAAGCATATCCATGGTGATACCTCCTTGAGGCGATCTACATCGTCAAGGTAACAGAGCTTGCAAAAATTGCCGCCACATACCAAGAACCCAGTGCGATGTTCACCGAACATATCTGAGCCATGGCTCCGATACGGGACTGATTCACCAACGGGTTTGAAAGCAGGGCTTTCAGTAGCGGATACGCGGAAAGAAGCATGAAGGGCACGACAATGAGCCCCGGCGAGAAGAATAGGGCGACGATGAGAACGATAAGCGCAACCCAAACATAGACGATGGTGTGATACAGCGCCCGGGCCCGCACGCGCCCCAAAAGCACGGGGAGCGTTTTGCGTTGGGCGGGGATGTCCTTTTCTAGGTCGCAGGTGTTGTTCGTCATCATGATCAGAGCGATGCCGAGCATGACGGGCAGCGCCCAAAGGAGCATAAGGGGGAATAGCTCACCAGTTAATACCTGATAGCAGGCGAGCGGAATCAAACCGCCCATCACAAACCCGCTGACCACTTCTCCTAGAGGCAGGGACGAAATAGGCGTTTTCCCAGCGGAATAAACGACGACGAAGAGGGCGCCGATGATCCCGATGATAAGGGGGATAGGTCCCGCGCAGTAAATGGCATAGGCGCCCAATAGAAACGCCGCGACCAACAGCCCAATGGCAAACATGAGGGCGCTTTTGGGATTGACGTTGTTGTAAAGGAGGACGGCATCGCTGGGGTCGAGGTTATCCTCTTTGCTGTCAAGGCCCTTCACGTAATCATAGTAGTCGTTGAAGGTATTGACGGATGCCTGCATCAAGATGCAGATGACCAACAGCGCGATGGAAAGGCTCACCGAAACGCCGCCCTGTGTAACGCTTGCCGCCGCCACCGAAACGGCAACCGGGATGATTGCCGCAGGCCAGGTATGGGGTGCGGAAAGATTCCAGGCCATCTGGGGAGTAAAGGGGCCATAGCCTTCGGTTGGCTGCGCTGTTTTGTTCGAGGCCGTTTGAGACATGAGTGTCATTCCTTACTGTTGATCAGGTGCGTCTAGGTGGTAAATGCGATCGTCTCCGAGCTCTTTCTTCCACTTTCTCGATCCGAAGTTGCGCAATCGCTCCAGCGTCTGATTTCGTAGCGTGGAGCCGAGTCCTGCAATCGTCGATCCCAGGAAGCGCTTCGTATCGGGATCAAGTTTCGACCCAGCCCCAATCATGGATGCAACATTCGAGCCAAGATTCTCCTGGAACTGCGCCCATGATTCGGCATCGGTTTCCACAAATAGGTCAAACACCGTTTGGATAAAGCGCTCGCGCTCAGCCGGGGTTTTGCTTCGCAGCCACGCATCAAGCGCTTCGTCGAAAAACTGCGCCGAGGAGTTGATTTCCTCTTGATAGAGAAAGTCATCGCCCTCAACGAGCCATGAAAACGGATGATGCTGAAATACCGCGAAGGCACTGGATTGGACAACTCGATAATCCGCCCTGCGCTCCAAAATCATGCCGAAAGCAGAAGATTCGGGAACCAGTTTGCAAAGTTTTTGCCGGTATTCATCCGTATCCCTACGAGGGGAGGGGTCCGTCAAAAACGAGGGGCCATCGTGATTGAACACGGCCTCGATGCGCTCATAGGTAGCCTCGTCGGTGCAGAGCGCGGCATATTCAGCAAGATTGCCGCCTTTTGAGTGGCCGCCAAGGAGCAATCTGCCTCCATAAGCCGACGAAACGCCCGACAAGTAGGATACCGCCGTTCTCTGCGAGGATATGACCGGCTGATAGGCGATATTGAAGTCTTCCTTCCAGCCGGTAAACGATCCGTCAGTACCACGAAAGGCGATATAGAAACAGCTGCCGTTCTTATCCTCGAACGAGAACGTACAGGCAGAGAATTGCTTATCGACGGCCTTGGAGTACTCGTTGGCGTATAGCGATACCGTGACATTTCGATAACGCCTGCTTGCACGAACGGCGAGGAAGAAACGCTCGGTATCTTCGGCATCCTCGAGCCAACTTCCCAAGGAAAGCCGACCTGCAGGAACAAGAGAGAGGATATCCGCGAGTAAAACCTGACGGGATGTATGCACGTCGAGGTTTATCGGGCAATCCTGGAGTTCTTCATCCGTGATGGCCTCGAAATTCAAATAACAGAGGGAACTGAGCACAAGGGAATCGACCGGATTGAAGGGTGTTTCGGCGAAGGTGCGCTGCTCGCGTTCGATGTAGGTTACGATTGAGTCCATATTCTCATTGTAGTCGATAATCGCAAAAGAGGTTCACCTATGAGAGTCTGCACACCGATTACGGTTCGCTATGCCGAAACGGACAAGATGGCCGTCGTGTATCACGCCAATTATCTGCTGTATTTCGAAGATGCGCGTACCGATTTCCTTGAAAAGCTCGGTTACCCGTATAAGCTCATCGAAGACGCCGGCTACATATCGCCGGTGCTGAATTTCTCCGTAAACTATGGCAAGCCTCTCCGTTACGGCGATAACGTTATTATTCGCACCTGGATCAGCAAATCGACCCCGATGAAAACAACGTATTCATACGAGGTCTTCCTGCAAGGGCAAGACATGGAGCACGATAGGCCGTATTGCACTGCGCAAAGCATGCATTGCCTGGTAGAGGAAGGCACGTTTAAGCCGGTGAGCATTAAACGTGCCACGCCAAAGCTTTACGAGCTTTACGAAGAGGTTTGCGAACGTTAGTTGGTTTGGACGCCGAGCCCAATCCACCCAACACCACGCTTACAAGTTATCAATTGAGCGGCAACCTAGTTTGTCCAATATAAACCCGCAAAACAGTTAGATGTTCTAATCGAGTTAACATAACATACGTTATCAATTAATTATATCGACTTGGAAAGCGCCTGTAAGACCGATCCGTAGCGCGAGTCTGATTTTGCAAGAATGCTCGCACAGAACGCTCGAGAACTCGCGTTTCGCCTCCAAAGGTAAACGACTCAATAGATCCATCATGAATGTACTGAAGTGCTCGCTGCTCGGATACACCAAGAAGCTGCGCAGCCTGCTCTAAGCCCAACAGGCGCGCATCAAAGCGATACGAAACACGGCGTACCGACTCTTGGTCGACCTCACTTAGCGGCTCATAACGGCTGCCATAGTCTTCACCAGGCTCAGTAGAATCCATAAGTGCTTTAGTAATAAATAAATCGTCGTCAGACAACGCTCCCTGAGCACTCAAGGTCTCAATAAGCAGCGGCGCGTCTTCTCTTGGATGCCGGCAGAAGGACTCCTCGTCAACAGCACTTTGCAAGTTGCTCCGCTCTGCAGCACTGCGGAGTACAGACAGAAGCTTTCCCCATACCGCTACGGAACTCATGTCCAATCGATCCGAATTAAGCATATCGATCACCTTTGCCTTCGCAATCGTAGAAATAGGAAGACTACCCCCATACGGATGAAGCGCCCGAAGAAGAAGACCCGGCTCCCCCTACACCAGATACCGTTAGCATGCCGGAATCAATCATCTCGGCAATTACGGGATATAGAGCAATAAGCGAAATCGCATTAAGGGCAAGCGCTATTCCACTAATAACCATTCCGGTTATAGCTGACTTTCTCATAGAGAGCGCAGCCGCAGCTACTTCGGGAGATTTTGATTGCAGCGCACCTATTGAGCGATAGGCGATAATCCCGCAGATGAGACCAACTGTGCCCAAAAGCAGACCACCTATCAGCAGTGAAACCGGGCCGGCAACGTAGGCGATTGTGATTTTGGTACGGATGGATCGGAGCCGTCTTTCGTCATCGTCGTTAGGGGAATACGAATGAAGGTCGTGTGCCTCCGAATAAGGAGACTTCGCTTCACCGGAATCGCCGCTAACCTCATTTGATGTGTTGTTGTGCTCTTCTGGAGAGGACATCGAACCACCTTACCTACGCTTTAACCCCACTGCTTCCAAAACCACCGACGCCTCTTTCGGTTGAGTTTAATTCGTCGACCTCAGAAAAAGTGACGACAGGATGCGGCATAACCACGAGCTGAGCTATGCGATCACCCGCCTCGACGACAAACGAATTATGCGCATCCAAATTCACGATACAGACCTTCAATTCGCCCCGATAATTACTATCGATAAGACCAGGGGCGTTGACGATTGAAATGCCATGCTTTACCGCAAGCCCGCTTCGCGGAAGAACGAAACCGGCATACCCTTCGGGCAGCTCTATGGCGATCCCCGTTGAGATAAGCGCGCGCTCGAACGGCTGAAGCACGTAGTGCTCAGTTGCGCAGAGATCAACGCCCGCATCGCCTGCATAAGCGTATTTCGGGACGACGGCGTTGTCCTTAAGCTTTTTCAAGGGTATGCGAATCTGCCCGCTCATTATTTCAAGCCCTCCAGCGCCGCCGCGAACTCCTCTACGTTTTGAAAATCCTTATAAACGCTTGCAAAGCGAACATAGGCAACGTCATCAAGTTTTGCAATGCGGACCAAAGCCATATCGCCGAGGTCTTTTGAGCGAATCTCGTTACGAGAGGCGTTGCGCAACTCCGACTCGATGCTGTCGATAAGAGTACCTATCTGTTCAGGTGAGATTGGGCGTTTCGCGCAAGCGATAAGAAGCCCCCGCATGAGCTTCTGCCGATCATAAGCCTCAGAAGACCCATCGGATTTAATAACGATAAGGGGGTTGTCGCCAAGCCTCTCATACGTAGTGAAACGACGGCCGCACGAAAGGCACTCGCGTCGGCGTCTGATGGCAGAACCCTCATCCGCTGGGCGGGAATCTACCACCTTGGACTCGACATGACCGCAAGCAGGGCACTTCATGGCATCGCACTCCTTAGGACTGACTTGATACAGCCTACCATACAATATATTGCGGTAAGGAATCCGTTACGTTTCGTAAAACGCAAGCAATGCCCCGTATCTATTGCCAAAGACGCCTGTCGAAAAATGGGTCGACGAAGTTCAATAACCCTATATGAACGAGACCAGATAGAACACGAAGGTACACAATGCGATTACCGCACCGGACTGCAAGGGCGTAATCTCCATGCGGCCCGTTTCACCCGATGCATCGTCCTCGTCCCCAACCTGCACAGAACCGGGGAATTCAATGACGACCGCGCATTCTTCGACATGATCGCATTTCAAGGCTGCCGTACCGACCGTTTTGAAGTGCTGCTGCGAATTCATTTTCTTCCTCCAACCTATTGCATAGAACCTTTGTTCGCATATATAATAAGACGAACAAAGGTTCATGTCAATAAAATCTGAAACATTTGTTCGATACAAAGGAAAGGACTTTTGATGACCGAGAAGATCACAAAACGCCAGGAAGCTGTTCTCCATGTAATCGAGCAATGCATTCGGGAAAAGGGCTACGGCCCTACGGTGCGGGAAATTTGCCAGGCGCTCGACCTCTCCTCCCCTTCCACCGTACATGTGCATCTCAAGGCCTTAGAAGATAAGGGTCTGATAAAAAGAGATGCGCTCAAATCGCGCTCCATAGCGCTGGCGCACCCCCTTGATACCGACCCCGAATGCGAAGGCGTCGCAAGCACAGGGTACGACAACGTGATTTCCGTTCCGCTCGTGGGTGACGTCGCTGCCGGGGTCCCCATTCTTGCAGAGCAAAACATTACCGAGCGAATGACCCTGCCTACGGAAATCGTCGGGGACGCGCCGTCGTTCATGCTATCGGTCCGCGGCGACAGCATGATCGAGGCGGGCATAAACGATGGCGACTACGTGGTCGTGAAGGAACAGCCCGTCGCAAACAACGGCGATATCGTCGTTGCAATCGTCGATGACGGGGCGACTGTGAAGCGCTTTTACAAAGAAAGCAATTACATCCGACTCCAACCGGAAAATTCCAGCATGGACCCGATCATCGTGAACGACTGCTCTATTGCCGGTAAAGTCGTCGCGGTGTTCCGTCGTCTATAAATCGCGCGCAGCGCGTACGTCGGTTACTCGCAAACGACGTACGCGCTGAATTCGTGCGCAAACGCAGGGCTTGCCAAAAGCCGAATATGCGTACCCGCTTCTTCATGATCTTCGGAGACAACGCGACAACGCTCATGGGCTTTAGCAACCAAGTCTCCCCTTTGGTAGGGAATCAAAACCTCCATGGGCACATCGCGAGCCGAGGCGACAGTTGCGATGCGCTCGATCAATTCAGACATGCCCTCCCCTGTGGCCGCAGACACGAACAGAGCGTCGTCGTAGCGCTTCGACAGGGCTTGCACCTGCTCGCTAGGGAGTAGATCGCACTTGTTGAAAACGAGAATACGCGGTAGCGACTGCGCCTTGATTTGATCGAAAACCGTCTGCACCGACGCAATCTGCGCCTTGAATTCCTCAGATGAAGCGTCCACGACATGCAGGATGCAGTCAGCGCCGGTAATCTCGTCGAGCGTCGATTTAAATGCTTCGACAAGCGTAGTGGGCAGCTTTTGAATAAACCCTACGGTATCGGTAAGGGTGATTTCACGTCCTTCGGGAAGTTCAAGCTTGCGCGTCGTTGAATCGAGCGTGGCGAAAAGCTTATCATAAGCAAGCACATCTGCGCCGGTCAGCCGATTCAAGAGACTTGACTTGCCAGCGTTGGTGTAACCGGCAAGCGCAACCTTAAACATGCCGCTCTCGTAACGGCTCTCTCTCTGAACGGACCGTACCTGAGAGAGGTGTTCCAGTTCGCGCTTGATAGAGGTAATGCGCTTGCGAACCAGGCGCCTGTCGACCTCTAGCTGGCTTTCACCTTCGCCGAAACGCGAACCGACACCGCCACCCATCCTGTTTGATGCCAAGTGCGCCCACATGCCGCGCAGGCGAGGAAGCAAATACTGATTTTGCGCCAATCTCACTTGCAAGCGACCCTCTTTGCTGGTTGCATGCAGGGCGAAAATATCCAGAATAAGGGCCGTGCGATCGATGACCTTGAGATCGCGGTCTACAGCCTTCTCCAAATTGGATTGCTGCGACGGAGTCAGTTCGTCGTCGA
>CAVGAF010000043.1:0-14298 GCA_963627055.1 Butyrivibrio sp. CAG:318
TCGTACTGGAAGTAGGCCTGCACGTACTTGTCGGTGTGGTCGCCGATGATCTTGACGGAGTTCTTGTTCGCGCCGACGGTGCCGTCGCCGCCCAGGCCCCAGAACTTGCACTCGATGGTGCCGGGGACGGCGGTGTTGGGGCTGTCGGCGTCCTCGGGCAGAGACAGCCCGGTGACGTCGTCGTTGATGCCAATGGTGAACTCGCTGCGCGGGTTTTCCTTGGCAAGCTCGGTGTAGATGGCGAACACCGACGAGGGCGGCGTGTCCTTGCTGCCCAGGCCGTAGCGGCCGCCGGTGACCTTGATGCCGGTGACGCCCTCGGTCATGAGCGCGTTGACGACGTCGAGGTAGAGCGGGTCGCGGCTGCCCGGCTCCTTGGTGCGGTCGAGCACGGCGAGCTTGGTGCAGGTTTCAGGCAGCGCGGCGACGAACTTGTCGGTGCAGAACGGGCGGTACAGGCGAACCTTCACCAGGCCCACCTTCTCGCCGTGGGCGTTCAGGTAGTCGATGACCTCTTCGGCGACGTCGCAGATGGAGCCCATGGCCACGATCACGCGGTCGGCGTCGGCGGCGCCGTAGTAGTTGAACGGCTTGTAGTCGGTGCCGAGCTTGGCGTTGACCTTGTCCATGTACTCTTCGACCACGGCCGGCAGCTCGTTGTAGACGCTGTTGCAGGCCTCGCGGTTCTGGAAGAAGGTATCGCCGTTTTCATGGCTGCCGCGCATGGCGGGGCGCTCGGGGTTCAAGGCATGGTCGCGGAAGGCCTTCACGGCGTCGAAGTCGCACATGTCGGCCAGATCGGCGTAATCCCACACGGCAACCTTCTGCACCTCGTGGGAAGTGCGGAAGCCGTCGAAGAAGTTCAAAAACGGCACATGGCCCTTGATGGCGGCCAGGTGCGCGACGGCGGACAGGTCCATGACCTCCTGCACGTTGCCCTCGGCGAGCATGGCGAAACCGGTCTGGCGGCAGGCCATGACGTCGGAATGGTCGCCGAAGATGTTGAGCGCATGCGTGGAGACGGTACGGGCGCTTACATGGAAGACGCTCGGCAGCTGCTCGGCGGCGATCTTATACATATTGGGGATCATCAGAAGCAAGCCCTGGCTGGCCGTGTAGGTGGTGGTCAGCGCGCCTGCGGCCAACGATCCGTGCACGGCGCCGGCGGCACCGCCCTCGGACTGCATCTCGCACACCTTGACCTTGGTGCCGAAGATGTTCTTGCGACCCGCGGCGGACCACTGGTCCACCAGGTCGGCCATCGGGCTCGAAGGCGTGATCGGGTAGATGCCGGCCACCTCGGTGAACGCATAGGAAACATGCGCGGCGGCGGTGTTGCCGTCCATCGACTTGAATTCTCTCGTCATTTCCTCTCCTCTGCTTGCCCGCGAAGCGGGACTTTCGAAAAGCACGTCTGGCCTAACGTTTGGGCATATTAGCAGTCCTAAAGGGGTTAGCCGGGCAACGTTTCGCAAACGGCAAGTTCGCGGGCGCAAGGCTTCGGCAAGCGGTTTCGCACGAAGGCGGCGAACGGACGCAGGCGGCGGGCGCAACCGTTCGCCCCTGCAAACCAACCGCTCGCCGCAACCAGCCAAAATCCCGCCATAATCCCAGGTCGGAGTTGCCACGTAAACAGACGGTAACAAGGGGATTAAGGCTTTACTTCCGCTTTATTTTCCAAATCCAATCAAGCATAATACGAAGGGTGTTCGCTGTTGTGCACGTGCACGAAAGCGCGTGCCGAAAGCTTCGGGCCGCAAGGGCCCGGAAACCGAATGGAGGGAACTATATGGAACAGCAGAATTCTTTGTCTCGCCGCACGTTTCTCGCCGGCAGCGCCGTCGCAGCCGCCACGGCCGGCCTGGCTCTGACGGGTTGCGGCAGCAACTCCTCAAGCTCTTCTTCCGAGAAGTCCTCTAGCACCGATGCGGCCGCCAAGGGCGGCAAGCTGACGGGCGCGTGCGCCTACAGCTCCACCAACGTCAACCCCATCGGCAACTCCTCCGCCCTGATGCTCGCCGCCACCTGGCACGTCTTCGAGGGCCTCTACGATCTGGACCTGCATACGTACAAGACGTACAACGCGCTGGCCGCCGCCGCGCCGACGAAGGTGTCCGACACCGAGTACACCGTGACGCTGCGCGATGGCGCCAAGTTCTCCAACGGCGCGGCCGTGACCGCCGATGACGTGGTCAACGCCTTCGAGCTCAACATGGCCGACGCCACCTACGGCGCCTTCCTGGAGTTCATCGAGTCCGTCACCAAGAAGGACGACACCACCGTCGACATCAAGCTGAAGTACCCCTTCGACAGCCTGCTTGAGGGCCGCCTGTCCGTCGTGAAGATCTTCCCGGCCTCCCAGACCGTCGACGACCTGAAGACCGCCCCGATCGGCTCCGGCCCGTGGATGTACGACAAGATCAACGGCGACGACCAGGGTTCCATCGAGTTCCTCCCCAACGAGCACTACAACGGCTCGAAGGCCGCCACCGCCGACTCCATGCACTGGGACGTGCTGCTTGACGACACCTCCCGCACCACGGCCCTGCAGGAGGGTTCCGTGCAGGTCATGGAGAACGTGCCGGACGCCAACGCCGACCAGCTGACCGCCGCCGGCGCCACCGTCGACTACATCCAAGGCTTCAACCAGGCCTTCCTGATGTTCAACACGCAGAAGGCGCCGTTCAACGACGCCCGCGTCCGTCAGGCGTTCTTCTACGCCATCGACACCGACAAGCTGATCAGCAACGCCCTGAACGGCCATGCCGCCAAGGTGACCAGCTTCCTGCCCAAGGACCACAAGAACTACCATCAGGCCTCCACGGTCTATACCTACGACAAGGAAAAGGCCGCTTCGCTGATCAAGGAAGCCGGCGCCGAGGGCACGTCCCTTGAGCTGATGGTCAACAACAACTGGGTGAAGAACCTGGCCGCCCAGGTCAAGAACGACCTCGATGCCATCGGCCTGAACGTCACCATCAACGAGACGAAGATCGACTGGGCCAAGCTCGCCCCCTCCGACGACATCCTGCCCTACGACGTCATGCTGACGCCGGGCGACCCGACCTGCTTCGGCAACGACCCCGACCTGCTGCTGTCCTGGTGGTACGGGGACAACGTCTGGACCAAGGGCCGCACCGCTTGGCAGAAGGCCGGCGACGGCAAGTGGGCCGAGCTTTCCGCCCTCATGCAGGAAGCCCGCGAGGCCGACTCCTCCAAGCAGCAGGAGCTGTGGAACCAGTGCTTCGACCTGCTCTCCGAGCAGGTGCCGCTGTACCCGCTGTTCCATCGTGAGCTTGCCACCGGCTACCAGGCCGGCACCATCGCCGGTTTCGAGCCCATCGCCACGACCGGCTTGGTGTTCCTCGGCGCTTCCGCGAAGGCGTAGAACTTTTCGGCAAGCGGCCCAACCGCCCATAAAAAGCCTACGAAAAGGCCTGCCCCCTTCCGGGAGCGGGCCTTTTTTCATGGCGAACGGCGCGGGCGGGCAAACTTGTTCAAACCCGGAAATCAAATCGCCGTTTCACCTGACTGAAACGTGAAACTCCTATAAAATGCACTGTTGGCCGCTCCTGCGCGGCGCCTTATGGGGCGCATTCGAAACAAGGGGTTTGGCAGGGACGGCAATTTTTTGTTGGAGAGAGTATTTGACGAGAGCGAAAGGAGGGCATGGTGAGCAACCTTCTCCGTTTGATCGGCCGGCGCCTCATTGCGCTGCCCATCATGTTGTTCGGTGTCACCATCCTCGTGTTCCTCATCATGGCGCTTTCACCCATCGACCAGGCCTACCAGGTGCTGGGCGAGAACGCCACCGAGGAGCAAGCGCAACAGTACCGCGAGGAGCATGGGTTGAACGACCCCGTGCTCGTGCAGTACGGCAACTACATGGTGAACTTGTTCCAGGGCGATTTGGGCACCTACGGCGCGAGCAACATGTCCGTCGCCGAGCGCATCGGCACGGCCTTGCCCGTGACCCTGCAGCTGACATTCCTCGGATTGATTATCGCGGTGTTCTTCGCCACCATTTTGGGCATCATATCCGCCCTATACCGAGACCGATGGCCCGACCAGGTCATTCGCGTGTTTTCCATCGCCTGCATCGCCACCCCGTCGTTCTGGCTTGCCGTGCTGATGATTTTGCTGTTCTCATCGATGCTCGGGTGGCTGCCCGCATCGGGACAGCTGCCCTCCTTCGCCACCGACCCCATCGGCTGGATCCGCCGCATGGCCATGCCCTCGCTGGCGCTCGCCATCCCGGTCACCGGCCAGCTCACGCGCGTCATCCGCACGTCGATGGTCGAGGAACTCGATAAGGACTACGTGCGCACCGCGCTCGGCGCCGGCATCCCGAAGGGCATCGTCGTCGGCCGCAACGTGCTGCGCAATGCGCTGATCACGCCGGTCACCGTGCTCGGCCTGCGCATCGGCTACCTCATCGGCGGCGCCGTCGTCATCGAGGTCATCTTCAACCTGCCCGGCATGGGCGCCGCCATCATGTCCGGCATCCAGTCCAACTACGTCATGCTCGTCCAGGGCGTCGTCTTGGTCGTGGCCTTCACCTTCATCATCATCAACATCATCGTGGATATGCTTTATATCCTGATCGACCCCCGAATCAGGACGGTGTAGCATGGTTCAACTTCGTGGAAACCTTACCAAGAAGATGGAGGACAACGCCGGTCGCGTGCGTTTCCGCCACTTCCGCGCCATGACCGTGGGCTCCCGCATCTCGCTGATCGTGCTTTTGCTCGTAGCCATGATCGCCGTTCTGGCCAACATCATCGCCCCGAACGACCCGTATGCCATCTTCACCGCGCGTCAGGCACCCGATTCGCAATTCTTGTTCGGCACCGACGACAAGGGCCGCGACGTCTTGTCGCGCATGATGTACGGCGCGCGCTACTCGCTCGTCATCGGCCTGGGCGCCACGGCCTTCGCGTTGGTGGCCGGCTCGATCGTCGGCGCCATCGCCGCCGTTTCGCGCAAGTGGATCTCGGAAGTCATCATGCGCATCTGCGACATCGTGATGTCCTTCCCCGGCATCGCGCTGGCCGCCACCTTCGTGCTGTCCTTCGGCGCGTCCATCCCGTCGCTGATCTTCTCCATCGGCTTTCTGTACATCCCGCAGCTCGCCCGCATCGTGCGCGCGAACATCGTGTCGGAATACGGGCAGGACTACGTCCGCGCCGTCATCGTCTCCGGCGCGCGCGCGCCGTGGATTCTCATCAAGCACGTGGTGCGCAACTGCTTGGCCCCGGTAATGGTGTTCACCATCGTGCTGGTGGCCGACGCCATCGTCTTCGAGGCATCTCTGTCGTTTATCTCGGCAGGCATTCCCGAGCCGACGCCCACCTGGGGCAACATCTTGGCCGACGCCCGCAACGGCGTGCTTTCCGGCCGCTGGTGGCAGGCGCTGTTCCCGGGCCTGGCCATCATGGTCACCGTGTTGTGCCTGAACATCCTTTCCGAAGGCATCACCGACGCCATGGCTGCCGCTCCCAAGGCACCCGTTGCCGCCGACGACGCCGCCGTCACCGGCAATCGCGAGGCCGACCGCATGGTCGCCGACCCGACGCTGGCCTACAAGGCCCAGTCCGCCGAGCTTGAGCGCCGCCTGGCAACCCTGCGCGAGGTGGAGTCCAAGCGCACCGACCGCTTCCCCGCGCACACCGATGTGCCGCCTATCCTGGAAGTAAAGGACCTCTGCATCAAGTTCCCGCGCCACGGCGACGTCAATGTGGTCGATCACGTGAGCTTCGTGGTGCGCCCGCGCCAGACCATGGGCCTTGTGGGCGAGTCGGGCTGCGGCAAGTCCATCACGAGCCTGACCATCATGGGCCTGCTCGACCCGAAGGCCGAGATTTCCGGCGAGATCATCTACAACGGGCAAAACCTGCTCACGCTCAATCAGAAGCAGATGAACGCCCTGCGCGGCCGCGAGATCGCCATGATCTACCAGGATGCGCTTTCCTCGCTGAACCCCTCGATGCTCATCAAGGCGCAGATGAAGCAGCTCACCAAGCGCGGCGGCACTCGCAGCGCCGAGGAACTTCTGGAGCTGGTGGGCCTCGATCCGAAGCGCACGCTCGATTCCTACCCGCATGAGCTTTCCGGCGGCCAGCGTCAGCGCGTGCTCATCGCCATGGCGCTCACGCGCGACCCGAAGCTCGTCATTGCCGACGAGCCCACCACCGCCCTCGACGTGACGGTGCAGAAGCAGGTCGTCGATCTGCTCAACCGCCTGCAGAAAGAGCTCGGCTTCGCGATGGTGTTCGTTAGCCACGACCTGGCTCTGGTGGCCGAGGTGGCCAATTCCATCACCGTCATGTACGCCGGCCAGGTTGTGGAGCAGGGCCCCGTGCAGGACATCCTGTGCAGCCCCATCCACGAGTACACGCGCGGCCTGCTCGGCTCCGTGCTTTCCATCGAAGCCGGCAGCGGGCGCCTGCATCAGGTGCCCGGCAGCGTGCCCAGCCCGAAGGACTTCCCCGAGGGCGACCGCTTCACGCCGCGCTCCAGCCATCCGGACAAGGTGTCCCCCATCCGTCCGATGCTCAAGCGCGTGGCGAACACGGACCACTACTATGCCGAGCTGCCTGACAGCGAACTTGCCCGCATCGGCATAAAACCGTACATCGAAGGAGGTGCATCGGCATGAGCGAGACCGCAAGCAACGCCGAGCAGACCCCCATCATCTTCCTAGACGACATCCGCGTGACGTTCAAGACGCGAACCGGCTCCATCCTGCACCCGAACAAGGTGCAGGCCGTGCGCGGGCTGACGCTTAAGCTGATGCCCGGCGAGACCATCGGCATCGTCGGCGAATCGGGCTGCGGCAAGTCCACGACCGCCAACGTCATGTGCGGCCTGCAGACGCCCACGTCCGGCAAGGTGTACTTCAAGGGGCAGGACGTCACCAAGCGCACGGCCGACATGCGCAAGACCATCGGTCGCGTCATCTCGGTGGTGTTCCAGGACCCGGCCACGGCCTTAAACGCCCGCATGAGCGTGCGCGACCAGCTGTGCGACCCCATGATCGTCCATAAGGTCGGCGACGCCGCAAGCCGCCAGAAGCGCGTGCGCGAGCTCATCGACATGGTCGGCCTGCCCGAAAGCGTGCTTGATGCGCTGCCCGGGCAGATGTCCGGCGGCCAGCGCCAACGCGTCGCCATCGCCCGCGCGCTCGCGCTCAAGCCCGATGCCATCATCGCCGACGAGCCTACAAGCGCCCTCGACGTGTCGGTTCGCGCACAGATCCTAAACCTGCTCATGGACCTGAAGAAGGAGCTGGGGCTGTCCATGGTCTTCATCAGCCACGACATCCAGACGGTGCGCTACATTTCCGACCGCATCATCGTGATGAATGCCGGGCAGGCCGTGGAAGAAGGCACCGCAGCCGAGGTGTTCGAGCATCCCAAGGACGACTACACGCGCCTGCTGCTCGGCGCCGCGCCGTCTCTGCTCCACCCCGACCTGGGCAAGTAAGGCCAGTCCTTGCCACATAGAATGCCCGAGAAGGCCCGTCAGCTTGCCGCTGGCGGGCCTTCCCCTTTCCCGGCAATACCCGCCCCTAACTCCAAACGCAAAAAGAGCCGCCAGCATTACGCCGGCGGCTCTTCGCGGTTGCGTTATACGGCGTTGCCTTACGCCTTCTTGCCCATCTTGCGCTCGAACAGGATGTTGTTCGTCTCCAGCCAGCTTTCCACGGTGCCGGTGTCGAAACCGTCGGACGGGTCGATGATGAGCGCGTACATCTCCTCTTCCTTGAGCACCGCATCCAGCGCGTCGGTGAGCTGGATTTCGCCGCCCACGCCGGGCTTCACCTCGGCAAGCAGCTCCATCACGCGCGCGGAAAGCAAATAGCGCCCGAACACGGCCAAATTCGACGGGGCATCCTTGAGCGCGGGCTTCTCAACGAGCGAGTCCACCTTCCACACGTTGTCGGAAACGGCGGCGCCGGCGATGACGCCGAAGCGGTCCACCTCGCTGTCGGGCACCGGCATGACGGCGATCACGGAAGCGCCGTTATGCTCGTCGGAGACCTTCTGCATGGCCGGCAGCATCTGGTTGTCGGGCACCAAAACGTCGCCGAGCAGCACGTAGAACGGCTCATTGCCGGTCTTCTCGGCGGCGCAGTGCACCGCATGACCCAGTCCGAGCGGCTCGTCCTGATACACGTAGCTGACGTTGAGGTTGCCGGCATGCTCGACCGCGTCGGCGTACTTGTCCTTGCCACGCTCGCGCAGCATGGAAACCAGTTCCGGGTTCGGGGAGAAGTGCTCCTCGATGGACTTCTTGTCGCGGCTGTTCACGATAACGACCTCGTCGGCGGCAGACGCCAGGCCCTCCTCGACGATGTACTGGATAACGGGGCGATCCACCACGAGCAGCATTTCCTTCGGCTGCGCCTTAGTGGCGGGCAGGAAGCGGGAACCCAGGCCCGCAGCGGGGATGATAGCCTTCATCGGCAACCTTTCTCTTCTCGTATGCAAGACGGGGCGCCCGCGCAGGGGCACCCCGTCATTATGCGCTCATGCGATTGTATCACGCAGGCTATTTGGCCTTCAGTTCCGCCACAGCCTCTTCAAGCACGGCAATCTGCGCCTCGGTCTTCTTCATGCCGAACATGCTCACCAGCACGTAAATGAGCAGCGCGGCCCACAGAAGCGCGTACGCGGCGATCAGAAACGGCGCGGAGGGGATGATGGTGCTGTAGATTTCCTCGAGTACAGGGTTCATGGGAACCTCCTACATCAAGCTGGCGCGGCGCCAGCGGCGGTCACAAAACTAGCGGCTCTGCTCTTCCAGCAGTTCGATTTCGTCTTTGAGCTCCTGCACGCGCTCGGCGGCGCGGACCTGGCGGAAACGCAGGCGGTACAGCCCGAAGCCCACCAGCAGAAGCCCGATCATGCACACGCCCACGGTCATGCCCATGTCGGCGGACATGCCGCCCTCGCGCAGCACCACGGGATGCACGCTCGAGGGGATGAGGCGCGTCACCATGAAGCAGATGGGCACGTCGATCGTCGCGATGATTGCGATGACGGCCGCATAGGTGCCGCGGCGCTCGGGCTCGTCAATGGCGTTGCGCAGCACGAAATAGGCGATGATGATGAGCATGAGGATAAGGTAGGTGGTCAGGCGCGGCTCCCAGGTCCACCACACGCCCCATTCGAAGCGCGTCCACAGATCTCCCGTGATCATGGTGTTGATGACGAACACGAGCGCCACCTGCAGGGCGACCTTGGCGCAGGTGTCGAAACGCTGGTTCTTCGTGGCCAGGAAGCGCACACTGTAGTAGCAGCCGAACGCCAGCGCCAAAAACGACACGATGGCCGAGGGCATATGGAAGTAGAAGATTTTCTGCGACAGCAAAAGCTTGTTCGCCACCATCTGCCCGCCGATAAGCTCCACGCCGTCGACTGCGGCGCCGTTGACGGGGCCGGCGAACAAAAACGCCATGAGGAAACCCGCCGTCGAGAGCACGATGCCCGCAAGCAGCGCCCAGGGCGCCACCTTATCGGGCCACTGCCCCGCCTCGGGCAGCTTCAGTGGTTTGTTCTTGGACATTGCCTTCCTTTCCTATGCAAGGGGCGCGCGGCGCCGAGCGGCGCTTACGCCGAAATCACGAAGTCGTACAGCACCCAGCTGAGCAAAAGCATGATGACGTCGTAGCCGCCCGCAAGCGCCAGCGACTGCACGAACACGTCGAAATACCCGTCCGCACCGACGATGACCGCCGTGGTGGCCGAAGCGCAGGCGTACAGCAGCGGAAAAATGAGCGGCACGAAAAGTACGGCAAGCATAACATCTTTTCCGCGCGTGTTCACCGTAATGGTGGAAAGCAGCGTGCCGATGCCGGCGACGCCGATGGTGCCCACCAAAAGCGGCACCGCCGCAAGCGCGAAATCGGGACCGGGGGTTGCCGTCGTCAGGAAGAAGAACCAGAACAGCGGCACCGCAATGACCTCGACAACCAGCAGAAACAGCAGGTTCGATGTCGCCTTCGCCAGAAAGATGACGGAACGGTCGAGCGGCACGAGCAGGATACCCTCGAGGCAGCCCTGCTCCTTTTCGTGGTTAAACGAGCGGTTCAGTCCCAGCAGGCTGGTGAAGACCACGAGCGACCACAGAAGCCCGCCCGATATCTGCAGCACATCGGTGGATTGGGCGGACTGGCCGAGCGCCGCGCCGTAGACGATGAGCACGAGCAGCGCGTAGATGCCCATGGACGTGAGCATTTCCTTGGTGCGGAATTCCTGCTGCAAGTCCTTGAGCAGAAGCGTGCGATACTGCGCGAACGTGCCGGGCACGCGAAGCGCCACCTTCCGGGAAGCGCCCGACTCGCCCACCTCGCGGGGCCGCTTGTTCTCAGAAGCTCCCATCTAGGCCACCCCCATTCCCACCGTGGAGCGATATAGCTCGGCAAATTCGTCGAAATCGAGCGACTCTTTTTGATCGAAAGAGACCACGCGCCCCCGCGCAAGCACGAGCGCGTGCGTGCACATGTCGAAACCCTTGCGCAAATCATGGCTCACCATGACGAAGGTGCGCCCCTCCCGATTGCGCGCGATGAGGTCGTCGAAGATGTCCATCGCGTGCGGGTCGAGCCCCGAATACGGCTCGTCGAGGAACACCACGTCGGGATCGTGGATGAGCGCGCGGGCGATGGAGAGACGTTGCGTCATGCCGCGCGAAAACGTGCGCACCACGTCTAGCCGGCGATGCTTCAGCTCCACCGCTTCCAGAAGCTCCATCACACGCCCCTGCGGATCTTCCAGGCCGTAGAGCTTCGCATACAGAAGCAGGTTCTGCTCGGCCGTCAGGTCGGGATAGAGCATGGAGTTGTGCGAGATGAGGCCGATATGCTGACGCGCGGTGTCGGCGTCCTCCTTCAGGTCAAGGCCCATAAGGTACGCCTCGCCCGCCGTGGGACGGCTCAGCGTCGACAGCATGCGCAGAAGCGTCGTCTTGCCGGCGCCGTTCGGCCCGAAAATGGAAAGGAAGGCCCCCTGCGGCACCTCGATGGTAACCTTGTCCACCGCACGGCGCCCACCGAAGGTCTTCGACAGCTTCTTCGTGCGGATGGCCGCTACCTCGGTCTTCGCCATAGGCCTTCCCTTCCCTCGATTCTTTTCCTGCACCCTGCGGATGCGCTCCCGAGCGCTAGGCGCCCGCCTTGTCGGCCGCTTCCGCATCGGCGGTGCCGTCCTGCCGGTCGGCGTCCTTCTCCTGAAGGTCGACCGCGTCGCCGGCGGCGATGTCGGCCGCCATGCGCTCGGCCGCGCCGAGCTTGCGGCTTGCGCGACGACGCCCGACGGTCGCCACCAAGATGCCTACCATCAGCAGCACAAAGCCCGCCCACACGAACGACACGTACGGATTGACGCGCACGTCCATGGAGAATGCGTTGTCGTCGTTCACGCCGCGATAGACGACGAAGAGGTCCTCCGTCGGCAGCGAAATGACGCTGGCGACCAGCTTCTGCTGCTGTGTGCGCTGGTCGAGGCGCACGGCCGGGCTCACCTGGCCGAGATAGCGCCCGTCCTTGTAGGCGTCAAAGGTCACCGTATACAGGATATCCCTTCCGCCCTCAAGCTCGTCGATGGAATTTCCGGCATATTCGAGCGTGTAGCCCCTGATCTGCAGCGTGTCGGCGGAAGTATCCGTCTCCTCGTCGTAGCTGATGTACTGCACCTGCTCGGTCACGTACATCGACGATCCGATAAGGCCGATAAGGATAACGGCCATGGCCGTATGGGAGAGGAAGCCGCCAAAGCGCGCCGCGTTGTTGCGCAAGCAGCCCCACACGGCCGCTACGCCATTGCATTCATGGGAGCGCTTCCACGCCCCGATGGTGCGGCCCAGCATGAACAGCGAATTGAAGAACAGCAGGCTCGCCACCAAAAAGCCGACGAGCGCAAGGCCGTTGTAGTAGAAGCCGGGGCCTTCGCTGGCAAGTTCGGCGGCTTCGGTTCCGCCCGCCGCAATGATGGCGTCGTAGCCGGGCACCAAATACAGCGCCCACCATGCCGCGAGCACCACGAACAGCACCGCCGCGCAGATGGCCGGGATGCGCGCCTGCTTGAAGAACTTCGAACCTAACGTCTTGCCCCAGCCAAGCAGCGGGCAGCAAGCAAGGATGGCCAGGTAGATAATGCCGAGCGGACGCGCGATGGCGTTGAACGTGCCCGAAGAGACGGTCTGCCCGCCGAAGGGCAGGAAACTCGGCAGAGCGCTCGAGACAGTCAGGTACGCCAAAAGCGTCGCAAACACGACCAGGATGACGTTATTGAAGTAGTAGGCGCCTTCCTTGGAAACGATGTTCTGCACGTCGTCGGAGCCGTCGGCGGCCGGGCCGAAGCTCTTCCAGCGAACGAGCAGCCCCACGATGCCGGCGAGGATGGCCACCGCGATGAGCGAGCCGAACAGCACGAGCGACACCGTATCGCCCTCGAAGGCATGCACCGACTGCACGATGCCCGAGCGGGAAATGAACGTGCCGACGATCACGAAGGCGAAGGTGATGCAGGCGCACATGACGCTCCAGCGCTTGAAGGCGCCGCGCTGGCGGTACACCGTGAAGCAATGGATGAGCGCCAGGCCCACCAGCCAGGAAAGCAGCGAGGCGTTCTCGACGGCGTCCCAGCCCCAGTAGCCGCCCCAGCCGAGCACCACGTAGGCCCACACACTGCCAAGGCCAATGCCGATTCCCAAGAACAACCAGGCGAACAGGGCGTAGCGCTGCGAGCGCACCACCCATTCGCGAGAGGGGTCGTTGATGATGAGCGCGGCGATGGCGTAGGCGAACGGGATGGTCAGGCCCGCGTAGCCGACGAACAGCGCCGGCGGATGGAATGCCATCGCCCAGTGCTCCAGCAGCGAGTTCATGCCGAGCATCTTCGCCGCGGACGTGAGCGTGCCGTTGGAGTTGTAGTACTTGTCGGGCGTGACCGTGAAGGGCATGTTGTCCTCGCTGAACAAAAGTACCGCGACGAAGGCCGCCAACACGATCTGCGACACCATGAGCGCGACGGCATCCAAGCGCTTGGTGCTCTTCAGGTTACGCACGGCGACGACCGTATTGTATACGCTGATCAGCCACGCCCAGAACAGAAGCGACCCCTCGCGGCCGGCCCACAGGCCGGAGAGACGGTACAGCGTGCCGAGCACGCCCTCGGCGCTGGAATGCTGCTTGAGCACGTACTCAATGGAGTAATCGCCCGTGATGAAGCAGTACACCAAAACGCCGCAGCATACCGTCAGTGCCACGCACGTCAGGATGACCGCGATATGCCCGCCCCAGGTGAGCGTCTCGCCCGTGGCGCTTTCGCGCTTGCGCCCTAAAAGGCCGCCCACGGCCAGGCACAGCACGGACACGACCACGCCGGCGAACGCCACCAGCAGGCCCATCAAACCAATTGTCGACATTGAAACCCTTTCCTCAAGAACGAGGCGCGCTTGCCGGCCATATGCCGGAAACGGACGCCGTGAACACGAAGCCGACGGCTTCGCGCTTAACCTTCCAGCGCCACGTCCGTGGCCGCAAACGTCCCGTCAGCGCTTAAGCTGCCCGTCACCACGAGCGAGCTGCCTTCCGCAATTTCATCGGAAAGCGCGCCGTCGAAGGAGACCGGCAGGCTTTGGGCGGAATCGGCATCGGCCAGCACAAAGCGCTCCGCCGAGCCGGCAGCCTTGAGCGACCCCTTCACCGCGCCCGACACCTTCACCGTCTTGCCCACGACGGAATCGCCGTATCCCAGCAGGTCGGAAATGGTAAGCGCATTGGTGGCGTTCTCGTACTTCGAGGGGCATTTCGTCACCAGCTCGGTCGCGTGCAGAACACCGTCGTCGGCGATTTTACCCGTGCAGATGGCCGTCACGTCGTTGCCGAAGGTGGCCGACACGCCGCCCTCGTAGCGCACGGGCAGCACCTCGCCGGGGCTGCCGTCCTTGTCGTAAATTTGAAACGTCAGGACGTTGTTCTCGGTTTTGTAGGAGTTTTCGACGACGTTGCCGGTCACTTGGATTTTCTGGTCCGGATAGGTGCCGGCCACGGCGTCGGAGATAGTCGCGCTCTTCGCCGCGCCCGCACCGCCGACCACCGCCAAGATGACGATCAAAACGATGACGATGATTCCCGTCACGGCCATCATGCGCCGTTTCGTCTTCGTGTTCACAGGTCCTCCCCCCAAGGTTGCTTGCATACGTTTTCAGCATGCAACCTTAGCGAAAAGCTCAGGGAAGTGCATCACCCAGATAGTGTAATTTGCCATTTCGCAGGTGAAAACCCTATGC
>CAVGAF010000044.1:0-6613 GCA_963627055.1 Butyrivibrio sp. CAG:318
GGTTTCCATGGTGGAGATGATGGGATTCGAACCCACGACCCCCACGTTGCGAACGTGATGCTCTCCCAGCTGAGCTACATCCCCATGGGTTTTGCGCTTTGCGCGAGAAAGTATTTTCCTCGTTTGCACTCGCATTGTCAAACACTATTTTCAGGCAATCTGAAAACGTCCACGAAAATACATCGGGGCGCCGCTCGCACGGCGCCCCGACGACTCCCCGTAACGAAAAGCCCTACGACAGGATCTTCTCCGCCTCGACGGCGGGCGCATCGACGGCCAGCTCGTCGGTTTCAGGAACGAACGGCTCGAACAGGGGCTCGCCGTTCTGAGACAACTCGACCATGCCGGTCAGCACGTCGACATACTGATAGGACTGACGGGCGGTCCGGCCGCGCTTGCGGTCGACCTCCATGATGAACAGCTGCGGATGCACCTGCATCAGCACGCCCTCGCTCTCAACGATTTTGGAGCGGCCCATGTTCGCACGCACCTTCAGTCGTTGACCGACGAAATCATGTAACGTATCATGAATGGAGTCGACGATTTTCGCTTGCTTCGCTAGATCCATAGTTACTCATTCCTCAAAGTACACAGATGACGAGCGATTATTTTATCATGCTGGTCAATGAGGCCGCATATCTTCACGCAATGCACCTTTTTCAGTAGCAATTTACCCGCAAGCATCGCAGACGAGGTCTAACCCCGGCGGCAACGGCGTTTCGCCTGCGCAAACCCTTAGCGGCCTGCCTGCAATTCCAAGAGCACCCGGCCCATGACCACGAACTCCGCAAGCGAGAGCGTCTCTCCCCGGCGCTTCGGGTCGATGCCCGCGCGCTCGAACAGTTCGGGCAGGCGCGCCGCGACTCCCCCGTAGGCGCTGCCGCGCCCCGCGAAGTAGGTTTTGCAGGAGTTCGAAAGCGTCTTGCGACGGCTCGCGAACGCGGCATCGGCCATCGTGCAGGCGGCTGCAAGCGTCGCCGCATCAACCGCCTTCCCGTCAACGTCCAATACCGGCCGCCTGTCGAGCCTGATCACCGAGCTGTCGACGCGCGGGGGCGGAAAGAAATTGTTCGGTCCGACAAGGAACCTGCCGGCAGGTTCGGCATACAGGCGCAGTTTCACCGTGTAGGCGCCGTAGTTCTTCGTGCCCGGCTCGGCCGCCATACGGTCGGCAACCTCCTTCTGCACCATCACCGTCGCGCTCTCGATCGACTCGATGCGCTCGAAGTAATCGAGCACCACCGTCGCCGCCACGGCATAGGGAAGATTCGCCACCAGCTTGTTAGGCATCGGATGTCTGGACAGGTCGTCAAGCGTCAAATCGAGCGCATCCTTCTTGATTAAGGTGAAGGAGCCTGCCCAGGGGGCAAGCGTCTCGGACAGCACGGCGGGCAAGTCGGGATCGCGCTCGATGGAGGTGACGTGCTCGGCGTTTTTCAGCAACGCGATGGTAAGCGTACCGATGCCGGGGCCGACTTCCAAAACACGATCGCGCCCATCAAGGCCCGAAAGCTCGACGATTTTCTGCAGGATGGCATCGTTGACCAGGAAGTTCTGCCCCAGGGAATACTTGGCGGCAAGGCCGTGGTCGGCCAGCACCTGACGCGTGACGGCGGGGGTCGCCAACGGAGAGAGGCTACCCACGGCGACGCCCCTGGTCGGAGCCCTTGCCGCCTTTGGCACCCTTGCCGCGCCCCGAGCCCTTGCCGGCGGCAGAGCCGCCGCGGGAGGAAGGAGCATCCTTGCCCTTCGCATGCGGATTGCGGTTTTGCGCCTGCTGAACGCCGTTCGTGCCGCGCTTCGCGTTGGCGTGTTTGCGCTGCCCCGCATGCTTGCGTCCCCGGCGGGCGTCGTCAACGCGCTTGCCGTCCTCATCGAGCTGAATTACCTGGCGCTGCGAGCCGTTGGCGCCCAAATCAAGGCGGGCACGGTTCTGCCGGCGCGCGGCTTGCGACGCCAACTGCGCGGCGAAATCGCCTTCCGCGAACGTCTCGGCAGGCTCGTCGGCTGCATCTTCGTGCCCGGGCACCTCCTCGGCACCAGATTCATCTTGCGAACAGGCAGACGCCCCACCCGCGAACGCACGCACAACGGGTCCCTCAACCGGATACTCGTCCGCCTCGGAAACGATTTCGCCCGACTCATCGATCTTGCCGACCCAGTCGAGCACGCGCTCCAGGCGGAAGCCCGCCACGGCAGCGGCCGAGCGCACCACGCCCACCAGAGGATCGAAGCCATGCGGGTCGCCGCCCTCGCCCACCACGTGCAGCGTCGCCGGGCGGCGGCGAGCGCGGGTGCGCGTCCAAAAGTAAGGTTGGAAGCGATCGAGCAGGGCCTTGAGCTGCGACGACGGCCCGGCGAAGAACACCGGGGCAACCACAATCAGCTCGTCGGCGTCTTCCAGCAAAGGATAGACGTCGTCCATGTCGTCGCGGATGACGCAACGATGCGGCGCCTCGCCTTCTCCGCGCCGCTCCTCAAAGGCCTCGTCGGCGGCACGCTCGTCCCCGTCAAGCTCGCCCGCCGTCTTCCGCTTGCACCAATCGCAGGCGTTGCAACCCGCCACGTCGAGCGTGGAAACCGGAGCCAGGAACACCTCGTCTTCCGGGCATTCCTCGATGCACGCTTCGAACAGCAGGTCGGCAAGCGCCCCGCTGCGCCCCTCGATTCGGGGAGAACCGACGATGATCAGGCGTTTCATTCGCAATTCCTTTCGTTTTGCCCCTGCTGGGCGCAGGAGAGCTGCCATGCGGTCGGCTCGCGGTCAAGCAGCGTACGGGCGTTGGCCTCAAGCTGCGCGAGCAGCTCACGACGCTCTTTCTCGCCCGCGCAGCCCAAAACCTCGGCCATGCGCGCCGCCGTGAACGTCACATGCGCCGGGCCGCACGGCATGCCGCGCATGGGCTCGGGCGTCATGTAGGGGGAATCGGTTTCGGTCAGCAGCAAATCGCGCGGGCAGCACGCAACCGCATCGCGCGTGTCTTGGCAGCGCCCGAACGTGAGCGCCCCGCCCAAGGCGACGTAGCAGCCCTGCTCGACCCATGGCCGCAAGGTTTCCCAATCCAGGTCGAAGCAATGCAGCAGCACGCCGGCCGCAGGGAAGCCCTCCTCACGCAGAATGGCAAACGCCTCGTCATGCGCCTCACGCACATGCAGCGCAAGCGGCAAGCCCGTCGTATGTGCCAGGCGGATTTGTCGGCGGAATACCGTGCGCTGCACATCGCGAGGGGAGAAGTCGTAGTGATAGTCGAGCCCCACCTCGCCCACCGCGCACACGCGCGGATCGGCCAGACGCGTAAGCAACCGTTGCTCCATGGCGTCATCGTAAAGCTTCGCGTTATGCGGGTGCACGCCCGCGGCCAGGCGCAGGTGCGGAAGAGGGCGACTCGCCGCATCGGCGGGAAGCGCGAACGCCGCCGCGTCGGCGCCGGCCGGCAGGTGCGTCACCTCGTCACCGCCGGCACCGAGCAGCGCCGCCGACGCCTCCACCAGCTGCGGCATCAGCTGCCGCGCCTGATCATACCAGCCGTCAAAGCTCTCGAACACAGCCGGGTCGTCCTCGGCGACGTCGATGATGTCGCACACGAACCCGACACCCCAAACGGCAGCGCGCGCAAACTCTAGCGCCGGGTTCGCCAGCAGCTGCACGTGCGCATGCGTATCGACCGCGGCCGTACCCATGCGCACGGGTTCCACCAGGCGAAACCGCCCCTTCTTGCGCTTCTGCCGAAACAGCGCGTCGACAAATGCCGGTTGCAGCTCTTCCTCGCCCATGCGTATCCCGAAAACCTATTCGACCGTGATCTGGCTCTCGTCAAGGCGCGGGAACAGCGGCTCGCCCACCTCGACGGCGTTGCCGCTGGGCAGCTGGCCCCACTTCGTGGCCGCCTCGATGTCCACGCATGCGGAGATGTCGCCCAAGCTCAGGCGACGGAACACCTCGGCCGAAGTGTTCGGCATGAACGGCGCCATGTACAGCGCGATGATGCGGATGGCCTCGAGCGCGTTGTAGATGACCGCCGCCAAATCGCCCGCGGTCTCTTCATTCTTCGCCAAATTCCACGGCGCGCTTTCCTCGACGTAGAGGTTCACGCGGCTGGCCAGCTCCTGCACCGCGGCGGCGGCGCCGGTGAAGTCGACCTTGCCCATGCACTCATCGTATTTCGCGTACAAGTCTTCGCAGATGGGAAGCATCGGGTTCGCCACGCGCGCGGCGGCTTGCGTCGGCACCGCGGGAACGGATCCCTCGAAGTACTTCTTCGTCATGTTGAACACGCGGCTGCACAGGTTGCCCCAGGTGTTCGCCAAATCGGCGTTGTAGACCTGCACCATGCGCTCCATAGAGATGTTGCCGTCATGGCCGAACTGCACGTCGCTCATAAAATAGTAGCGATACGCGTCCACGCCGAAGATTTTCACCAGGTCGGCGGGCTTCATGCCGTTGCCCTTCGACTTCGACATCTTCTCGCCCTTGGTCAAAAGGAAGCCGTGGCCGAACACCGTGTGCGTGATGGGCAGCCCCGCCGCCATGAGCATGGCCGGCCAGATGACGCAATGGAAGCGCGTGATGTCCTTGCCCACGAAGTGGTACTGCATGGGCCAGCGGCGCTCGAACTCGCCGGCACGCTCGCCCTCATCTCCGTAGCCGATGCCCGTCAGGTATGCCAGCAGCGCGTCGGCCCACACGTAGGCGACATGCCCCTCGTCAAAGGGCAGCGGCACGCCCCAGTCGAAGGTCGAACGGCTGATGGAGAGGTCCTTCAGGCCGCTCTTCACAAACGTGACGACCTCGTTCTTGCGCGTTTCGGGACGGATGAAGTCGGGGTTCTCCTCGTAAAACGCGAGCAGCTTATCCTGGAAATCGGAGAGCTTGAAGAACCAGTTCTCCTCGCCGCCGGCCTTCTGCACCGGGCGTTTACAGTCGGGGCAGACGAACTCGCCCTCGTCGTTTTTCTCCAGGTCGGACTCGGCGTAGTAGGTTTCCTCGTGAACGCAATACCAGCCCTCGTAGGAACCCTTGTAGCAGTAACCCTTGTCGTAGAGGTCCTGCCAGAACTTGCGCACGGTGCGCGCGTGGCGCGGCTCGGTGGTGCGCACGAAGTCGGTATAGGTGATGTCGAGCAAATCCCACACGTTGCGGAACGCCGGCTCCATGGAATCGCACCATGCCTGCGGCGTCATGCCCTTGCCCTCGGCGGTGTCGGCAACCTTCTGGCCGTGCTCGTCCATACCGGTGACCATGGCGACGTCGTAGCCGTTCATGCGCTGATAGCGCGCGACAGTGTCGGCCGCGACGGTGGTGTAGGCCGTGCCCAGATGCGGCTCGGCGTTCACGTAATAGATGGGCGTGGTGAACGAGTAAGTTCCCTTTGACATGGTGTTTCCTTTTTGCTCGCGGTCTCAGACGGGCGAATGGTGCCCCGCCGACCTGGTTTTCAGCAGTGCCGTCGATTGTACCACGCGCGCCCGGCGTCTCCACATCCTTGTGCTCGTTTCATGGGTGGCGTGCAAGGCCGAAAGCAGCTCGATATAATGCCCTCTTGTTACAAACCAAAGGATGACGGATGTTTTCTAACAAACTTTATTCGAACTCGAACAGCCGCACCTACCGCAACGCACCGATCGCCCTGGCGCTTTCCGCAGCTTTGGCACTCGGGGGGACGGGCGCCATCGCGGCGCAACCGCAGCGCGCGCTGGCCGAGGACATCGACACGAACGTGCAGGCGGATGCCGCACAGCAGGAAGTCGAGCGCACGGCGGCCGAATACGACCGCGCAATTTCGCGCATCGAGGAACTCAGCCAACAGATCGCCGACAACGAACAGCGCATCGAGGAGCTTGAGGAAAGCCTTCCCGAGCAGCAACAGCGCAGCTCGGCGGCGTGCGTAAAGCTTTACAAGGCGCAGGCGAGCACCCCCGGCCTCATCGAAATGGTGCTCAGCTCGCAAAACGTCGTGGACTTCTTCACCTCGCTCGAATACATATCGCACGTGTTCAGCTCCAACCAAGCCGAAATCAACCGGCTCGGCAGCTTGAAGCAGGAACTCGAGCAAACCCGCCAGGAGCTCGAGGGCACCTTGAAGGAAGCCGATACGGAAGCCGACAACGCGGCGCAGGCGCTCTCGGCCGCGCAGGAAGCGCGCCAGGAAGCCCAGCGCAAGGCGCAGGAAGAGGCGGCCCGCCAGGCGGAAGAGGCCGCGAAGGCCGCTGCGCAGGCGCAGGAAGCGGCGGAAGCGAAGGCGGCGCAGGAAGCGGCAGCCCAAGCCGAAGCGGAATCCGAGGCACAATCCCAGGATTCCTCGAAAACGGAAGCAACTTCAGAGAGCGAATCGTCGAGTGGCGGCGAAGTGCCCGCGCCTACGCCCGATGACGCCGACTGGTCCAGCGACAAGGCGACGTTCGTCAACGAATGGGCCGGCCGCATCGATTCCTACCTCGCCGGGTCGCCCATGGCGGGCACCGGGGAAATTTTCGCCGAAGCGGCTTGGGATTACGGCGTCGACCCGCGCTACTCCCCCGCCATCTCGAACACGGAAAGCTCGAAGGGCCTGTACTGCTTCAACAGCCACAACGCCTGGGGCTGGGGTTCGGAATCCTGGGACAGCTGGGAGGA
>CAVGAF010000044.1:7069-14248 GCA_963627055.1 Butyrivibrio sp. CAG:318
CGGGAAGACGTCGTGATGGCCGACGCCTGCGCCAACTCCGAAACGTCGAGGGTCGAGCAGGCCCATGCCGTCATGGGCATCATCAAGCACGCGATGCCCGCCGAGCGAACCCCGTAAAGCAGCGTCACCACCCATTCGGGGACGCTGGCCGGGATAAGCGCAAAGGCAACCGTGCCCGCAAAAATTAGTGAGCAGCCCACGATGATGAGCCGGCGCGGGCCGTGCGCGTCAAGATATCGCCCCGTGAAGGGATTCAGCACGCCCATCATGATGGCCCCGGGCAGAATGGTCAGGCCCGAGATCGTGGCCGACTGGCCTTGGATGTCCTGCACGAACAGCGGCACCATGATAGAGGGCGCCATGAATGCGATATGCGCGAGGACCACGAGCGCGGCCGACACGGCAAACGTCCGATTCCTAAAACACGACAGCTTCAGCAGCGGGTTGTCGATGCGCAATTGCCGGCGCACGAACACGGCGATCAGCGCCAGCCCGCCGAAGAGGGGCACGAAGGCGAAGGGGCCGATGCCGCCTTGCGACTCGAGCGTCGAGGCCCCCGCCATCACGGCGACGAACCCGACCAGATACAAAAACGTCGAGGGAGCGTCGAGCTTGCCGGGCTTGTCCGGGCGGCGCACCACGTCGGGCAGCAAAACGGTCGTAAGCACGATGACCGCGATGGCAATGGCGCCCAAGATCCAAAACATCGACCGCCAACCCCAGGCATCAATCAGAAAACCGCTGATGGTGGGACCGATGGCGGGGGCGAACCCGATAATCATGCCGACGATGCTCGTCGCGCGGCCGTATTGGCTTTTCGGATAGATGTTCAGCGCCACCAGCTGCACGAGCGGCAGGCAAATGCCCGCCCCGCCCGCCTGCAGCAGGCGGGCGGCAAGCAAAAGCGGATAGCTCGGCGCGAAGATGGCCGCGGCGCACCCAAGCGCAAAGCAGGTCATGGATGCGAGAAAGAGGTTCTTCGAATTGAAGCGGTTCATCAAAAACGCCGTCAAGGCGCTGATGAGGCCGAGCGTGAAGATATAGGCCGTCGTCAGCAACTGCCCCGCGGAGGCGCTGATGGCGTATTCGCCCATGATGGAGGGCAGCGCCGCAATGAGCATCGACTGGGTAATGCACGATGCCGTGGTGCCGGTGACCATGATGCCGAGAACCACCCGCCGTTGCCGAGGAGGCAATCCGTCACGCGCAGCCTTTGGCTCAGGTTCGGCAGAGTCGGGCTCGACAGGCCCGCGCCCGCCCGCCTTCGCGCAATCGGGCGAGGAAGATGACGCTTCGCGGGCGTCTTTTGCGGTTGCAGTGTTCGTATCCATGGAAGCTGATGGTAGCAGTTGCGCCCAAAGCGTCGAACATGCGCACGAAACGCGCACGGATGGATAGCCTCGGACGAAGCGAGTGCCAAAGCGACGGGCGTGTCGGAAGCGGGAAACGCTACCGCAGTTTTGCCCGCCGCTGCTTCCAATCAGGCATGAAGACATCCATGAGCTGGTGAAATCGAGGACCATGGCCCCGTTCGAGCAAGTGGCACAGCTCATGGACCACCACATACTCCAAGCACTCCGGCGGGTAGAGGGCCAAACGCACATTGATGCAGATGCGGCCCGTGGATGGCTGGCAGCTGCCCCAACGGCTGGTCATGTTGCGATACGCGAGCTTGCCGGCCCTCACACCCATGATGGGCTCCCAAACCGCAATGAGCGCGGGCACGCACGCCTGCACCACCGCACGCCATTGCGCCACCTCGGCGGGGCTTGCGGCGGAAGCCTTCGCCATGGGCGTCTCGGCGATACGCGCCATCTGGGCGTCGATCCAGTCGCGCTTGCGGCGGATGAAGTCCACGACCTCCGAACGGTGCATCCACGCGGGCGCCGAAACCTCGACGTGGCCGCCGTCGCGGGCGATGCGCAGGTTGAGATTCTTCACGCGCTTGCGCACGAGGCGCACTTCAAGACCGTCGACATCGATGATGTCGAGCACTTCCGCCATGACGCTCACGCCTTAAGCGCGATGTCGTACGCCACGTTGCGAGGCAGGCCGAATTCGGCCGCCAGCTGCCTGGCGATGTCCTTGTTACGCAAGCCCTCGGCCTTCAGCCGCGAAGCGGCAGAGCGCGCGGCGTCGGCGGCGCCTTCCTCGGCGGCTTGGTTTTCCGCCTCGTTCGGTCCGTCGATGACGATGACGATCTCGCCTTTGACGCCGCCGCCTGCAGCGCGTTCGGCAAACTGCTCGGCAAGCACAGGCAAAGGCCCGCGCACCACTTCCTCGTGCAGCTTCGTGAGCTCGCGGCAAACGGACGCCTCGCGCAGCGGGAACGCCTCGGCCAGCGCCGAGAGCGCCGCCGCCACTCGGTTCGGGCTTTCGTAGAAAATGAGCGCCGCGTCAAGGGCACGCACAGCATCGAGCGCGGCGCGCTGCTCCCCCGCCTTGCGCGGGAAGAAGCCGCCGAAGTAGAAGCGGGCATTCGTGCATCCGCTGGCCACATAGGCCGTCGCCGCAGCGGTCGGGCCGGGAAGCACCTCGACCGGCGCGCCCGCCTCGCGGCACGCACGCACCAGGCGCAGACCCGGATCGGACACACCCGGCATGCCGGCATCGCTGCAGTACGCGATCACCTCACCGGCCGCCACGCGCGCCACGATGCCCTCGGCCCGCGAACCGATGAGCGCCTCGTCCAGGCGCTCCAAGCGCTTCTCGATGCCGAATGCGGCCAGCAGCTTGCCCGTGACGCGCGTGTCTTCCGCACACACCACATCGGCTGCGGCGAGCGCATCGAGAGCGCGCTGGGGCATGTCTCCCAGGTTCCCGATCGGCGTCGGGCATATGATCAGCTTGCCGGCCATTATGCGCGCGTCTCCTCCACTTCCAGCTCGCCCGCGGCTTCCGCGGCCGGGCGGACGGCAGCTTGGGCAGCCGCGCGGGCCTCGGCCTCTTTTTCAGCCAAGTTGCTCTTCGCCACCGCGATCATCAGCTTGATGCGGTTGATCTGGTTGACTTCCGACGCACCGGGGTCGTAGTCGACGGCGACGATATTGCTTTCCGGATACAGGCGGCGCAGTTCCTTGATAACGGCCTTGCCCACCACGTGGTTCGGCAGGCAGGCGAAGGGCTGTGCGCACACCACGTTCGGCGCGCCGGTGCGGATCAGCTCCACCATCTCGGCCGTGAGCAGCCATCCCTCGCCCATGGAATTGCACAGCGACAAGATCTCGCTGGCGTACTCGGCCAGCTCGTAGATGCTCGCCGGCGGGTTGAAGCGGCTCGATTCCTCAAGCGCGCGCGTCACCGGCGCACGCAGGGCCTTCACCGCCTGCAAGGCTATCTTGCTGCCGACGGCGCCCTTCGCGCTGCGCCCGAGCGGGTCCTTCTGGAAGATGCCGCCCGCGGCGCCGAACAGGAAGAACTCGATAAGGCCGGGGACGACCGCCTCGCAGCCCTCTCGCTCGATGACGTCCACGATCTGGTTGTTCGCCGTGGGATGGAACTTCACCAGAATCTCGCCGACGACGCCCACGCGCGGCTTCGTGCCCTCGCCCTTAAGCGGCAGCGTGTCGAAATCCTCGACGATCTGCTTGACCGTGCGCTTGAACTCGCTGCGCTTCACGCCCCGCCCCAGCTGGCGCTTGCATTCGTTCATCCAGAAGTCGAACAGGGAGTTCGCGCTGCCGGGCACCACCTCGTAGGGGCGCGTGCGGTACAGGCACATCATCAGCAAGTCGCCGTACTGCAGGGCGGAAACGGCCTGATAGAGCATGGCGGGCGTGATCTTGAATCCGGGGTTCACCTCGCCGAGGTCCTTGAAACTCAGCGCGATGACCGGGATATGCGAAAGCCCCACGGCCTTGAGCGCCTTGCGGATAAGCGAGATGTAGTTGGTCGCGCGGCAGCCGCCGCCGGTCTGCGTGATGAGGATGGCCAGCTTGTCGGTGTCGTAGCGTCCCGACATGACCGCCTCCATGATCTGGCCCGTGACCAGGATGGACGGATAGCAGATGTCGTTGTTGACGTATTTGAGGCCCGCATCGACCGCGCCGTGGTCGACCGAGGGCAGCAGGTCGACGTTGTACCCGAAGCGCTCGAAGATGGGCACCAGCAGCTCGAAGTGATACGGGGCCATCTGCGGCGCCAGGATGGTATAGCCGGCGTCCTTCATCTCCTGCGTGAACTGAGCGCGCGCAAACTCCGTGCTCGAGCCGGCATCGCGCTGCTTGAAGCTTTCCTGCACCGCGGGCGAGGCCTTCTCGGCGAAGCTCTCCGGCGGCTTGATGGCGTCCGCGGCGACGCGGACCGCCTCGGCGTCGGCGGCGCCTGCGGACTCTCCGCGCGCGGCGGCTTCGGCCTCGGCCAAAAGCTCCTCGACGTTCAAGCTGCATGCGCCGCAGCCCGCGGCGCCCTTAGCTTGCTCGGCGGCATGCGCCTCGGCCTCTTCGTCAGCCTGGTCGGCCAGCGCGGCAAGCAGGCTGCGCACGCGAATGCGCGCGGCGCCGAGGTTGGACACCTCGTCGATCTTGAGCACCGTGTACACCTTGCCGGCGGCTTCCAGAATCTCCTGCACCTGGTCGGTGGTCAGGGCATCCAAGCCACAGCCGAAGCTGTTCAGCTGGATAAGGTCCAAATCGCGGCGCTCGGAGGCCACCTTGGCGGCGGCGTAGAGACGCGTGTGGTACATCCACTGGTCGACCAGGCGGATGGGGCGCTCGAGCGTGCCTAGGTGCGCGATGGAATCCTCGGTGAGCACAGCTAAGCCGAAGCTGGTCAGAAGCTCGGGGATGGCATGGTTGATTTCGGGGTCGTTGTGATACGGGCGGCCCGCCAGCACGATGCCGTGCGTGCCGGTCTGCTCCATCCACAAAAGCGTCTCGGCGCCCTTTTCGCGCATGTCGGCTTTGAACGCCTCGTCCTCGGCCCAAGCCGCCTCGACGGCAGCGTCGATCTCGGCAACCGTCGGCGCCGCAACACCTTCGCCGCACAGCTCGGGATGCGCCTGGACAAGCTCGACCATCAGGCGCTTCTTCAGATGATCCTTCTTGTCATAGGGAAGCCACGGGTTCAAGAACTGGGTCTTGGAAGTGCGCAGCTCGTCGATGTTCAAGCGCAGCGCCTCGGCATAGCTTGCCACGATGGGGCAATTGAAGTGGTTGCCGGCGGTTTCGTCTTCCTGGCGCTCCCACTTGCTGCACGGGAACCAGATGAAGTCGGGCTGCTTGTCCAGCAGGTTCATGATGTGCCCGTGCGAGAGCTTCGCCGGATAGCACACGCTCTCCGACGGCATCGACTCGATGCCGGCCTCGTAGGTCTTCTTCGTCGAGGGGTCGGAAAGCACCACGCGCCAGCCCAGCTTGGTGAAGAACGTGAACCAGAACGGGTAGTTCTCGTACATGTTCAGCGCGCGCGGAATGCCCACCGTGCCACGCGGGGCGGCTTCAGGTTCAAGCGGCGTGTAATGGTCGAACAGGCGCTTCGACTTGTATTCGAACAGGTTGGGAACCTCGGCGGCCTTCGTCGCCGCGCCGAGCGCACCGGCGCCCTTCTCGCAGCGGTTGCCCGTGATGAAGCGGCGATGCTTGCCGGTTTCCGGATCCTTGCCGAAGTCGTTGACGGTCAGCAGGCAGTGGTTCGAGCACGCCTTGCAGCGCACGGTCTTGTGCGTCGGCTCCAAGGCTTCCAACTCTTCAAGCGCAAGCAGGCCCGACACTTTGGCGTCCTGCTGGCTGAAGCGGTCGCGCGCAAGCAGGGCCGCGCCGAACGCGCCCATGTTGCCCGCGATGTCGGGACGCACGGCCTTCACGCCGGCGAGCTGCTCGAAGGCGCGTAGCACGGCGTCGTTCAAAAACGTGCCGCCCTGCACGATGACCTTGCTGCCCACGTCATGCGGGTCGCGGATTTTAATAACCTTGAACAGGGCGTTCTTGATGACCGAAATGGCCAGGCCCGCGGCGATGTCGCCGACGGTGGCGCCTTCCTTCTGCGCCTGCTTCACGCGGCTGTTCATGAACACGGTGCAGCGGCTGCCCAAATCAACGGGGTTTTCCGCCTTGATGGCAGTCTTGGCGAACTCGGAAACGTCCAGGTTCAGACCGCTCGCGAAACTCTCGATGAAGCTGCCGCAGCCCGACGAGCAGGCCTCGTTGAGCATGATGTGGTCGATCACGCCGTCCTTCACGCGCAGGCACTTCATGTCCTGCCCGCCGATGTCTAAGATGAACTCCACGCCGGGCAGCATCTCCTGCGAACCGCGCAGGTGCGCCACGGTCTCGATCTCGCCGGAATCGACGCGCAAAGCCTCAAGAAGCAGATGCTCGCCATAGCCGGTGACGGTCGAATGACCGATGGTCACCAGCGCATTGCCCTCCTCGTCGCAGGGCAGCTCGCGGTACAGCTTCGCCACGGCGGCCTTCGCGCAACCGAGCACGTCGCCCTTGTTGGAAACGTAGTGGCTCCACAAAAGCTCGCCGTCGCGCCCGATGAGCGCGGCCTTGAACGTGGTGGAGCCGGCATCGATGCCCAAAAACGCCTCGCCGCGATAGCTGGCCAGGTCACCGCGATGCACGCACTCGGAAGCGTGGCGCTCGTTGAACTCGGCGAGCTCGGCATCGTCGGCGAACAGCGGGGGCAGGCGCACGACCTCCGAACCCTGCATGTCGCCGAGGTTCTTCAGACGATCAAGCACGTCGTCGAGCTTCTCGGCCTTCACCGTGGCGCTCGCCGCGCCCGCGATAGCGCAGCCGCCGGCCACGAACAGGTGGGCGTTCTTCGGGACGATGCGATGCTCCTCGTCGAGGTTCAGCGTTTCGTAGAAGCGTTTGCGCAGCTCAGGCAGATACTGCAAAGGGCCGCCCAAAAATGCGACATAACCGCGGATGGGACGCCCGCACGCCAAGCCGGAAATGGTCTGCGTCACCACGGACTGGAAGATGGACGCGGCGATGTCCTCGCGGCGCGCACCCTCGTTGAGCAGCGGCTGCACGTCGGTTTTGGCGAACACGCCGCAGCGGCTGGCGATGGGATAGATGGTCTCGGCATGCTGGGCAAGCTCGTTCAAGCCGCCCGCATCGGTGTTGAGCAGGGCCGCCATCTGGTCGATGAACGCACCGGTACCGCCGGCGCAGGTGCCGTTCATGCGCTGCTCGATGCCGTTGTCGAAGTAGATGATCTTCGCGTCCT
>CAVGAF010000045.1:0-14033 GCA_963627055.1 Butyrivibrio sp. CAG:318
TTTCCGGGAGTTGGGCGGCTTGCCGAGTTTTCAATGACGCGGCGTGGCGGGTGGGTCCCAACCCTAACCCGCCCGGCGCCGCGCCGTTGGAAACTCTACGGAGGGGGTGGAGCGCCCTTCGTGTCACCTAGCGAGAAGGGATAGTTGCAGGATCGCCAAGGAAGACAACGCTCCCCCGCGTCAATCTCGGCCCAGCAGAGCCACTTTAGGGCTCTTTAGAACTGTTTAGAGCTTTTTAGAGAATGAGCGACGAGTGACCCATTTGCGAGAATCGCAGGACACGGGAATTGCCCATCCTGAACCCCACGGCGATAATCATCTGCAGTTTGCAATGGTTAACTTCGCGAGCGAGTATGTCGCGTAGCCTTCGTAGCGGTAACTTGCATCGATGCCCTTCATGAAGACCTTGCGGTCGGCAATCTTATCCGTCAAAGCATCCTTGAGCAGGTGCTTTATCTCCAGGTCACGCACCGGGCTGCGCTGCATGGCGAGGAGGTAGTCCTCTTTGTCGACCTTGCTCCAGTCAACGGCAACGCCTAGTTCTTTCTTGAAGATGCAGTCCAGCCAGATACGAGTTGAACGGCCGTTGCCCTCGCGGAACGGATGCGCGACGTTCATCTCGACATACTTCTCGACAATTTCGTTGAACGTCCCTTGAGGCATCCGGTCAATCGCATCAAGCGCCGCCGAAAGGTACATAGCAGGCGCGAAACGAAAGTTTCCCATAGCGATATTGACATCGCGGCGCAGGCCCGCAAAGTCGTAGATGTCCTGGAATAGGTAGCCATGGATCTTGGCGAGGCCCGCAAAGGTACCCACCTCATATGTGGAGAGGAGGCCCTTGTCGTAGAGTTCCATGGCGCGAATTTTGGACAGGCGCTCCTCTTCGTGCGCCAGCTCGATGTCGTCGTCTATACCCAGCCTATTGTCCAAGGACATGATTTCTCCTGTATCGGTGACGGGATCAAACCGCTAATCCCCATTTTACCGGCAATCCGTCGCGATACGTGTCGTCGTCGCGATACGCCTTCGCGATTCCGCACGCCTTGACTTAGCTTCCTTGGCGAGAAGCCTCGACTTGGTATATGGCCGGAAACCGGGGTTTCCCTTCGCGTTAGTGATGGCGTTCCCTGGCCTGCAAAACCCGACCGCGCCCGAGGCGCAATTGAGGCGCGCGCTCAACCGTGCTTGGGCACGCGCCCCGAGCCGCATTTGGGCGCACGAGCCCTTAGTCGTCGAACGTGAAGTTCTCTCCCACCGTTTCGCGCGTCAATTGCTTCAGATAGGCTATCGGGTCGTCGAGGCCGGAGAGCGTCGGATTCTGCGCTGCAAGGTCGTTGCTGTAGTCCTTAAGCGCGTAGACCCGGAAGGTTTCGCCGTCGGTGTGGTTCACCAGCGGCGTCCACACCACGTTCTCGACCGATACCTTGCCTGATTCGCCACGCACGAAATCGCAACTCAGCATGCCCTCGAGGTCGTTCGAGGCCAGCGGGTAGTCGTGACGCGTGATGAAGTTGCCCAGCGAGTAAGCCACCAGCGTTTTGTTGCCGTCCTTGCCCTCGACCCACTGCATGGGGCCGATCACGTGCGGATGGGAACCCAGAACGACGTCGACCCCCAAGTCGGCGAGATATTGCGCGTATTCCGCCTGCTCATCGTCGATGTCCATGTAGTTTTCCGTGCCCCAGTGCATGGCGACCAGCACCACGTCGGCCTGCTCGCGCGCGCGGGCGACATCGGAGGCGATGCGGTCCTTGTCGATGAAGTTCACCGCATACGAGGGCACGTCGGACTGCTCGTAGCCGTTGAGCCCGTAGGTGTAGTCGAGCAGGGCGAACGTGATGCCGTTGCGCTCGACGGTGGCGATCTTTTGGGCGTCTTCCTCACTGTCGGCCGTTCCCGTAAAGGCGACATTCTTGGTCTTCCACAGCTCGCAGGAATGCTCGTTGGCGCCGTACGCGCCCCAGTCGTACGCATGATTCGATGCCGAAGCCACAAAGTCGAAACCGGTCGCCACGAGCGCGTCGGCCATTTCGTCCGTGGTGTTGTACGACGGATAGCCGAGCGGGCCTATCTCGTCGCCGCCGATGTGCGTTTCCTCTTTCACGTACGCTAGGTCGGCCGACTCGATATAGGGTTTGACGTGCTCATACAAGCTTGTGTAGTCGTACACGCCGTCGCCGACCTCCCCCGCCTGCGCGTCGGCATACGCGCCGATTTGGTCCTCGGGAAGGTTATCGCCAACGGCGACGAAGTGCACGGTCGCGGGTTGCGCCTGAGCCGCCGCCCCACCCGCGAGGCCGTCTTGCGAGCCGTCCGCCGCATCGTTGGTGGCCGCACGATTCGCGCAGAAGGAAGCGCTGATGGCAATGAGGACAAGGAGCACGACCAGGGCCGCAAGCAAAACCGCCGGGGTGTGCTGACGTGCCAAGGCCTGGATTTGACCTACGGAAATGCCGGTGCCGGCGGGGGCGCCAGGAGCGTCGGTGCCAGCAGGGACGCCGGGGACGCCGCCCCTGCTGAACAGCGATCCCGAAATGGCGCCGACCGGTTTTCGGGAAGTCGCCGAACGCTGAACGGGAGGACGCCGCGTGGGCGCTTGGCGCGGTGTCGGCTTGCGATTGTTGCGGGAATCCACCTTGACCACCCTCCCCTTCGTGATCGGTTGCTGCAATTATACTTCGAAACACGAGGTCACGGGGCACTAAGCGACGTTTGAAGTTGGATAAATGCGTCGCACCTTCGGTGCTCCCTATTATGGGTTGACCTTTCGCTCAAACCTACGAAGAACACCAGGTCAAAGTTGATTTTATGGCAAAATTCGTAGGCGCGTTCGAAAGAGCGCGCTTCCGGCGAGACGAAGCATCGGGCGGGAAATCCCCTGTCAGCCGGTAAGGTTGCCCGCATCGGACGGACCAACGCCGGTCGAGGTGCGCGCCGCGCGTCCGCCTTGAGTTCGCTGTTCCCGAAACGCTTGCGCAGCTTCGAAGGCCGAAAATTGCCAAAAAATCGGAATCGAGGGGAAATTTTGGGGCGCTCGAGATGCGGAGAAGATGCGGCAAGGGATAGCACATCGTCTTGACCAGGGGTTTCTTCAAACGGCTGATTCACGGTCGCGGCCAAGCGACGGCCGGCGAGGGGAAATCGGGCCACGAAGGGGTCGATTTCTCCCCTCGATTTCGATTTCTTGGCAGATTTCGCCCGGTTTCCGTGCGCGGTATGCCGCAGGGGCCGAAGCGCCATCGCCATTTCAGGCGCGCCACATCGAAATTTGAACGGTTGGTTCGGTCCTGCGACGTTCCGTCCTGCGAGGTTGCGTACGCAGCCAACACATTGCCGTTAACGCGCCCCTCGTACGTGACGTTACAACGCTCCGTCGTGCTCGCCGCTACTGCGTCTCTTCGTGCGCTCCTGCTAGGACGGTGGCGCTGGCTAGGATTGCGCTGACTGCTGCGGCGCCCGCAATCGCGGTTGCGCCGGCTACGGCTGCGCCGCTGGAATCGCCGGTCGATGCGAGCGAACTCGTCTTCTTGCTTGCAGCTGCGGAATTGCCCGTCGCCTTGCCTTTGCCGGAATCGGCGCCGCTCGCGCCATCGCCGCCCGCATCAGCGTCGCCATCCGTCCCACCGCCATCGGGCCCGGGCACCGGATCGGGCTCCGTCTCGTGATCGGTAACGACGATGCGCCCCTGCCCCGCTTCGTCGGCATACCCTTCCCCGATATCGCCCTTGAGGTTGACCTGGATGTATTCCGTAAGCGCATCCACGTCCACGCCCAAAAAGGCCGCATCGGCCGCGTTGGCGGGAACAGGCATGCAGTTGCCGCCCTGCACCAAAACGTACAGACTGCCCGCGACGGTGTATTCGGCCGCCGGGTCGATGTCCTTGCCGTCGATCCGCGCGTGCTTCACGCGGCGTTCGCCCGAGAACCCCTTCAGTGCCGAATCATCGTCCTTAAGCACCACCGGAGTGGGGATGTCGGTTCTCACGGTATAGCTCACACCCTCGCTCACCTGCAGAAATCCGCCGCTTTCTTCAGGCTGCTTCATGGCGCTAACTTCCAACATGTCCAAGATGTGCTGTCCCGACACCTTCAGGGAGCACAGCTGGTTCATGTACGGGTGCACCGAAACCAGATCGCCGTAGGTCACCGTGCCCGCCGCGATGTTCGCGCGGATGCCGCCGCCGTTGACCGCCACCAAATCGCACACCAAACCGCGGTTCGACGCGAAATACAGCACGGCGTCGGCACACAGGTCGCCCAGGTTCGTCTCCTGCTTGCGGGCAATCCAGCTCAGCCCATCGTCGCTGAGGCAGCGCAGCAGCTCCTCGGACGTGCCGACCGGCGACTTCTTCTTCTGCTCCATCTCGCCCTCGAGCTTCGCCACCAGCTCGGCGATGGTCGCATCCTCGCCATCCCACTCCTTGATCAGCTCCGCCGACACGCCGTCGATGCCCGTCGCGTCCAGCGAGGCCGTCGCCGTGCCGTCGGCCGGGTTGATCTCAATGCGTCCGAAGCTCTGGAATTTCGTGCCCGTCTGTGCGATGACGACGTCCTCGCCAGCCTTGTTCTGCACCGTCTGGACATACATCTCGTGGCTGTGGCCGTCCACGACGACGTCGATTCCGGTCGTATGGGCGACCACGGCGTCGCTTCGCCATTGCCTAAACGCGCCGGTTTCCCCAAGATGCGCCACCAGCACGACGTAGTCGGCTTTGCCCTCGTCGCGCGCCTCGTCGACGGCGGCCTGCACGGCGTCGTAGAGCTTCTGGCCGCTCTCGTCGCCGCAGAAGCTGTAGATAATGTTGCCGTCTTTGTCCTTGAAGCTGTTAGGCGAGGAAGAGGTGAGCGTGGAAGGCGTGGTCGCGCCGACGAACGCGACGCGCACCGCGCCGGCCGCCGTGGGGTATTCCAGCACGCGATACGCATCGAAGACGCGGGTGCCGCCCGCGTCCAGATAATTGCAGCACACGTACGGCACGCCCTCGGTCTGGCGCAGGGCGAAGAACTGCTCCTGACCGTAATCGAATTCGTGGTTGCCCGGAATGAGCAGGTCGTAGCCGCAGGCGCCGATGACCTGGGCCGGGGCTTCGCCCTTCGTGAACGAGCCCTCGAAACCGCCCTGCACATTGTCGCCGGCATCGACCAGCTTCACATTGGCCTCGCCGTATTTTTCGCGCTGCGTTTTGGCGTAGTTGATGAGCGCCGCGTACCCGAGCTTGGTTTTCGCGTTGGAAAGCTCGCAGTGCACGTCGTTGGTGTGCAGGATGACGACGGGGGCCGCCGCGGCGCCACCCGCGGAGCCGTCCGCGGAAGCCGCAGCCGCCAGCCCGTCGGCGAACGCCGCGGCGGGGCCGGAGGCGAGCGGAATGGTGAGGCTCGCCAAAACGACGCCCGCACCGGTAAGGAAGGAGCGGCGGGAAATGTTCTTGCCGGTTGTTAAGCGTTCGTCCATGGGAGTCCTTTCGCGAAATCCTGTTGCTATCCTTCGTACACCACGTTGCCGGCGCAGATGGTGAACTTCACCTTCCCGTGAAGCGTTTCGCCGATGAACGGCGAATTGGCGCCCTTCGAGACGAACTTGCCCGGGACCGTCCAGGCCTCGTTCTCGTCGAAGATGACCAGATCGGCGTCGGCGCCCTCGTCGATGCGTCCCTTGTCCAGGTTGTAGAGCTTCGCGGGGTTCAGGCTCATCTTCTCCATCAGCTGCATCACGGTCAGATGGCCCTTGCGCACCAGGTTCGTGATGCCCAGCGCCAGCGCCGTCTCCAGCCCCACGATGCCGCTCGGCGCCTCGGAAAACGGGCGAGCCTTCTCCTCGGCGCTATGCGGCGCATGATCGGTCGCGATGATGTCGATGGCGCCGTCTTTAAGCCCCTCGATGATGGCGTAGCGGTCGGCATGCGTGCGCAGCGGCGGGTTCATCTTCGCCATCGTGCCCTTTTCGAGCACGGCCTCCTCGGTCAGCGAGAAGTGATGAGGCGTCGCCTCGGCGGTCACGCGCGCGCCCATCTGCTTGGCCAGGCGCACCAGCCTCACGGAATTCCCCGAGCTGATATGCTGGATGTTCACGCGCGCGCCGGTGTGCAGCGCCAGCATGCAGTCGCGCGCCACCAGCACGTCCTCGGCCAGCGCCGGCGCGCCGCCAAGCCCGAGCGCCTCCGACACCGCGCCCGCGTTCACGCCCGGCGTCTTGATGAACGCCTTGTCCTCCTCGTGAAACGACAGCGGCAGGTCAAGCTTCGCCGCGCGCTCCATCGCCTCGACCACCAACGCCTCGTCCATCAGCGGGATGCCGTCGTCGGTGAACCCCGCCGCGCCGGCCGCAGCCAGGCCCTCCATGTCGACGATTTCCTCGCCGGCAAGGTTTTTGCTGATGGAAGCGCAGGTGAGCACGTTGATGCCGCAGCCCGCGCCCTTGTCCAGCACGTACTGCAGCGTCTCGGGGTTGTCGACGGCCGGCTTGGTGTTCGCCATGCACACGACCGTCGTGAACCCGCCGGCCGCCGCCGAGGCCGCGCCGGTTTCGATGTCCTCTTTATAGGTAAAGCCCGGATCGCGAAAATGCACGTGCACGTCCACCAGGCCGGGCGCCACGATGCAGCCCTTCGCCTCCACGATGCGCTCGTAGTCGTCGGAGCGCTGGTACTTGCCGATCTTCGCGATTTTGCCGCCGTCCAAAACCAGGTCAAGCACGTCGTCGATGCCGCGCGCCGGATCGATGACGCGGCCATCCTTCACCAGAATCATCGCGCTTCCTCCTTCAAGTGCTCGTAAATCACCTTCGCGCCGTCGCAGATGGACTCGATGGTGGTGAACTCCTTCTTATTATGGCTGATGCCCTTGACGCAGGGGATGAACACCATGGCCGTGTCGCAAATGTGCGCGAACGACATGGCGTCGTGGCCGGCGCCGCTGATCATCGAGCGATGCGGGATATGCAGCTCCTTGGCGGCTGCGAGCAGTTTTCGTTGCAGGTCGGATGACATGTCGATGGGTGGGATGTCGGACGTTTTCTCGCGGAAATACTTCAGGCGGCGCTTCTCGCAGATGCGCGTGCAGGCGGCCTTCAGGCGCGCCTCCATGCGGTCGAGGCTGGCCGAATCGATGCCGCGCATGTCCACGCCCAGCTCCACCTCGCCGGGGATGACGTTGAGCGCGTTGGGGTGGTTGGTGATGACGCCGACCGTGGCCACCGACTGATACATCGCCTCCGACTTGCCGATTTCCTCGATCTCCAGGATTATCTCGGCCGCGGCGGCAAGCGCGTCGGAGCGCATGCCCATGGGCGTGGCGCCGGAATGCTCGGCGTTGCCGTGGACGTGCACCTTGAAGCGGCGCGGCCCGGCGATGGTCGACACGATACCCACCGCGTCGCCGTATTCTTCCAGGACCTTGCCCTGCTCGATGTGCAGCTCGATATATTCGCGAATGCCGCTGATGCGTTCGGGCGAGAGGCTGTAGCCCTTGCGTTCGAACACCTCGCGCAGGCTTTCGCCCCGCTTGTTCATGGCCTCGCCGATGTCGTGCTTGTAGATTTCCTTCGTGATGAGGCCGCTGCCGATGGTGCTGCGCCCGAAGTTGCTCGATTCCTCGCAGCGCATGGCGCCCACACGGATGGGCAGGTCAAGCCCGTCGCGTTCGGCCCAGCGCATGATCATGAGGCCCGCGATGACGCCCGCCACGCCGTCGTAGCGCCCGCCTTCGATGACGGAGTCCAGATGCGATGCGACCAGATAGTACGGTTCATCCCTGTCATGGCGCTTGCGATATAAGTAGGTGTTGCCCACCGCGTCGGCGAAGCTGCCGTAGCCCGCCTCGTCGCCCAAGGCGCACAAGGCCTCGTGCATCTCGTCCTCCACCTCGGTATAGCCCAGGCGCGTGACCCCGCCGTTTTCCGAGCTGCCGATGCCATAGAAGCGGTCGAACAGGTATTCCGCGTACTCGATGTCCTCGATTGCATGCTGCATCCGCGCATCCTCCTTCTCAATCGGAAAGATTCCCCTTCTCGAGCGGAAAAAGACATTCTAGACCCATTCATGTTACGCGTGTGCAAAATCTCACCTGCATTCGCCACTTCGCCTACACCCCCTTGCCCAAGCCGGTCGGCCCGCATTCGCCTGCCGCCTACGCCCCCTGCCCGCAGCGGCCGCCCACGCCGCCCGTCCGCACCCCGCACCTCTTGCCCGCACCCCGCCCGGCAATCGACATCCGCGGGAAACATCGAGCACAACGCGGGGGAGTTGGCATATAGTAGCGGCATGGATACTCTGGGGAACGAAAAATCGGCCGCCGCCGCGCGCGTGCAGGGGCGAACCGGATGGCGAGCGAAGGAAGACATGATCATGAGGCGAATCCACGTCCAAAGCATCAGCGTTGCCACCATCGTCGCAACCGTCCTGCTCGGGGCGGTCTGCGCCGCCACGTTCGTCGCAGGCTGGCATCAATTCCAGGTGCTGCAGGCGGAAACCGAAACCTATATCGAAAGCGAAAAGAACGCCAGCCAGCTGCTCAGCGGCTCGGATTACCTGACCGAGCAGGTGCGCCTGGCCGCCATGACCGGCGAGGAGAAGTACGTCGACGCCTATTTCAAGGAAGCGAACACGACGCGAAGCCGCGAAGAGGCCCTTTCCGGCCTGAAGGAGCGCTTCCAGGGCACCGAGGCGTTCAACGCGCTGCAAGCCGCCATGAACGAGTCGAACGACCTGATGGCAACCGAATTCCATGCCCTGCGCCTCGTTGAGGAGGCCAACGGCAGCAGCGAGCAGGGCAGCCACCCCGAGCTGACGGAAGTCCAGCTTCCCGACGACGAGCTGGCCGCATCCGCCGAAGAAAAGCTCGCCCGGGCGCAGGACCTCGTGTCGAACCACGCCTACGAGGCGGCCCGCACGGTCATCGAACACCAGACCGACCAGTGCATTTCCGAACTGACCACCTCCACGCGCAACAACCAGAACCATGCCTCGACCGCCTTCAGGGACATCTATTTGAAGCTCGAGCTGTTCGTGGTGCTGTTCGCCGTCTTCACTCTGCTGGCCTGTTTCCTCGTGCGCAGGTCCATCGTGAAGCCGCTGACGCGCTTCGGCGAATGCGTGCGCACGGGCGAGCCGTTCCCCGTCACCGGCGCCGGCGAGCTGCAGGTTCTCGCCGAGACGTACAACCAGGTGCGCGAGGAGAACGAGGCCGCGCAGATGCTCATCAAGCACCAAGCCGAGCACGACGCGCTCACCGACCTGCTCAACCGCGGGTCTTACGACAAGCTGCTGGCGCTCTACGAGGCGAGCGGTGCGCCCTTCGCGCTGATCCTGATCGACGTCGATGTATTCAAACACGTCAACGACGCCTACGGCCACGCCGCCGGCGACGCCATCCTCAAGCGCGTGGCAAGCCTGCTGAAAACGGCTTTCCGTAGTATCGACCACATCTGCCGCACGGGCGGTGACGAATTCGCTATCATCATGGTCGAAATGACCCCCGATCTGCGGTACACGATCAAAGAGAAGATCGACGCCGTCAACGAGAGGCTCGCGAATCCCGAAGAGGGGCTGCCGCCGGTATCGCTGAGCGTGGGCGTGGCGTTCTCCGAGCGCGAAGGCGCCGGCGAGAGCATCTACAAGGACGCGGACCTGGCGTTATACCGCACGAAGGAGAACGGCCGCAACGGCTGCACCTTCTTCGAGGAGCTGTAAAACAGGAGAGCAATGACCGAACGGAATATCCCTGCGCAGGCGCCGCAGGAAACAAGCCACCTTGTCGGGCTGACCGCCGACGAGGTGGCTTCGCGCGTCGCGGCCGGCGACGTGAACGTCGACACCGGCGTCAAGACGCGATCGCTGCGAACCATCGCGCGCGAGAACATCTGCACGCTGTTCAATGCCCTAAACGTGCTGCTGGCGGCATTCGTGCTGTTCACCGGCTCGTTGAAGAACGCGCTGTTCATCGTCGTCATCGTGTGCAACACCATCATCGGCATCGTGCAGGAAATCCGCTCCAAGCGCACGACCGATCGGCTTTCCATCGTGGCGAGCTCGAAGGCCACCGCCGTGCGCGACGGCGTGCGCGTCGCGGTTGCCAACGACGAGCTGGTGCGCGACGACGTGATCATCCTTTCGCGCGGCGACCAGGTGCCCGCCGACTCGGTGGTGGTTTCGGGAGAATGCAGCGCCAACGAAAGCCTGCTCACCGGCGAGAGCGACCTTATCCGCAAGCAGGCGGGCGACAAGCTGATGAGCGGGTCGTTCGTCAACGCCGGCACCGTGTACGCGCGCGTGATGCACGTGGGCGCGGAAAACTACGCGGCCAAGATATCGGCCGAGGCCAAGCAGCACAAGGCCGTGAACTCCGAGATCATGAACACGCTCAACCGCATCATCAAGTACGTGAGCTTCTTCATCCCGCCCATCGGCGTCTTGCTGTTTGCGCGCGAGTACTTCGTCTCGGGAACCGACCTGAACAGCGCCATCCTCTCGACGGTTTCGGCGCTCGTGGGCATGATTCCCGAGGGGCTTATCCTGCTGACGTCCACCGTGCTCGCCGTGGCGGTCATGCGTCTGGCGAAAAGCCAGGTGCTCGTGCAGCAGCTCTACTGCATCGAGACGCTCGCGCGCGTTGACGTGCTGTGTCTGGACAAAACGGGCACCATCACCACGGGCGACATGGAAGTGGCCTGGGTAAAGCCGATCGAGAAAGCGGCGGCCGCCGAAGCCGGGGCGGAGAGGCCCAGCCGACCGGCAGGCTCAGACTCCCCCGCGGCCGCCGAGGCCGACCGCGCGCTGGCTGCCATCGCGGCTGCCGACGAGAACCCCAACGAGACCGCGCGCGCCATCATCGCCCACTACGAGGCGGCGGGCGTGGCGGCGCAACCCTGCGCGCGCACCATCCCGTTCAGCTCCGACAAGAAATGGTCGGGGGCGGTGCTCGCCGACGGCGGCGCCTACGTGATGGGCGCCGCGCAATTCGTGTTGGGCGACGCCTACGAAATCGTTCGCGAACAGGCCGAACTGCTCGCCAGCGAAGCACGTCTGCTGCTCGTGGCGCGCGTCGAGGGCTTCACCGACGAAGGCGACATCGTCGGCCGGCCCGTCCCCGTCGGCTTCGTCGGCATCCGCGACCAAATCCGCGCCACCGCCGCCGAGACCATCGGATACTTCAAGGAACAGGGCGTGCGCGTGCTCGTCATATCCGGCGACGACCCGCGCACCGTTTCCGGCATCGCCGCGCAGGTGGGCGTCGAGGGCGCCGACGACTTCGTGAACGCCACCACGCTTCGCAGCGACGACGAGCTGGAGGCCGCCCTTGGGCATGCGAGCGTGTTCGGCCGCGTGAAGCCCGAGCAGAAGAAGGCGTTCGTCACCGCGCTGCAGAAAGCCGGACACACCGTGGCCATGACCGGCGACGGCGTCAACGACACGCTGGCGCTGAAAGCTTCGGACTGCGGCGTCGCCATGGCCGCCGGCTCCGACGCCGCGCGCAACGTGGCGCACCTCGTGCTCGTCGACAACGATTTCGCCAGCATGCCGAAGGTCGTCGCGGAGGGCCGGCGCTCCATCAACAACCTGCAGCGCTCGGCATCGCTGTTCCTGGTGAAAACCCTGCTGTCCATCATCGGCGCCGCCGCGTTCCTAATTTTGCCGTGGCAATACCCCTTCCAGCCCATCCAAATCACGCTCGTCAGCGCGTTCGCCATCGGCATCCCGTCGTTCGTGCTGGCGCTGGAGCCGAACCACGACCGCGTGAAGGGCCACTTCCTGGAAAACGTCATCGTACGCAGCATACCCGGCGCGGCGACGACCATTGTCGCGGTCATCGTGCTGAACGTCGTCGGCTACGAAGTGCTCGGGCTTGACTACGGGCAGGTTTCCACCCTGTGCACGCTGTGCATGGCGTGGGTCGGCGCGAACCTGGTGCTGCGCCTGTCGCTGCCGCTGACGCCTATCCGCGTGGCGCTGCTTTTGGTGGTCGTGGGCGGAACGGTCGGCGGGGCGGTGCTCGCGCCGGGTCTGTTCGCCATTTCCCCGTTCACCGCCGACATGACGCTGCTCTACGTGCCCTGCGCCGTCGTTGCAACTGTGCTGTTTCACGTGCTGTTCGTTGTGCTTGACACGTGGCACGCCGCCCGTCAGGCGAAATTGGTGTAGATTATACAAACCGTCAACGAATGCGCGGTCGGGCCGACGCCAAAGCCGGCGAAGGGCGCCCAGCGCCGCAGCACGCCAAGGTGCGAAGGCGCAAACGCCGACCGTGGCGGGGCCCGACCGCTTCCCGAGGAGGACTTTTTCATGACCACATACCAGCGTCTGCTGAGAACAACCGGCATCCTGCTCACCATCATAACTTCCGTGTTGTTCGCCGGTTGCTTTTTGACGGGCTCTTTTATAACGTTCCTGCTCGCCCTAACCGACGGCTCCTTGGGCGTCGACGTCGGCGAGTCGTTCTCAGATGAAGACCGTCAGAAACTCATGATGATCCTCATCATGGTCCCGGCCGTGCTGGCGGAATGCACCCTCGGAATCATAGCCGGGGCCATGGGCAACAGGGCCGCCAAGCATCCCGACAAGACGAAGTCGGCCATCGTTTGGCTTTCCCTCTTCACCGCCATCGAGGCCGTCACCACTATCTATTACTCCGCAACCGGCAGATTCGATGCCACAAGCGTCGCGACGACGCTGGTCCCGATCCTCTTGGCCGTGCTCGGCATCGTGGGCGCGCGCAACGTCGGTGGGGAATTCGCCGAGGGCGCCGCCAAGGACATCCGGGACATCAAGGGCGACAAATACAAGTCCGAACTGGGCTTCATCCGCGTCATTCAGGTCTGTTTCCTGCTCAACGTCTGCGCATCGCTGGCCCTGTGTTCCATGATGACCAGCAGTAGCTTCACCTTCTCGTTCTCGCAGGTGCTGGACTTCCTGAACCTGGTGCTCGACGGCGTGGGCTTCTACCTCATCTTCCTGCGCTCGAAGGCCGCGCGCTACTGGATCATGGGCCTTTCCGCCTTCAACATCGTCGCCGGCGTGCTGTACAGCCTCATCTCCGGCGAGTTCAACGCCGCCACGCAGCTGTCCCTGTCCGCATGGGATATCTTCCTGCTGCTGTACTTCGGCCTGGCCAAGCGTCCGCGCGAGGCGCTCACCAAGTCCTTCGACGCTTCCTATCGCAAGCGCATGCAGGTGGAGGCCTGGGATATTTGGAAGCCCCGCACGTGGGAATTCTGGCGCAACATGATCGTCTACTTCTGCCTGTTCTCCATCGTGGGGCACTGGATGGAAGCGGGGCTGTGCCTGTTCATCAAGTGGGGCATCGTGCCGGGCATTTACGACCCGAACAGCGGCATCTGGCGCGACTACCTCAGCCCCTTCCCCGTCTACGGCGTGGGCATGGTGGCGTGCGGCCTTTTGCTCTACCCCATCAAGACCAAGCTGCAGGACAAGCTGGGCGGGGTTTGGAAACCGCTTCTGGCCAGCTTTATCATCAACACGCTGGTGTGCTCGGCCATCGAGCTGGTTTTGGGCCTGACGTCGAACATGCCGGTCGATGGCGTGTACCCGCTGTGGGACTACAGCACCATGCCGTTCAACTTCATGGGGCAGATCTGCCTGCAGAACTCGACGGCGTTCGGCGTGGTCGCGACGCTGATGACCTGGGCGGTATGGCCGGCGCTGCAGCGCCTTTCGGCCAAGACGCCCAACGACGTGCGCAAAGCGTTCTTCGTGGCGGTCGTGGTGTTCTACGCGTTCGTCTGCTGCCTATACCTGCTGAAGCTGGGGAACGTCCAGTAAGCGGGTGGCCGCGGGGGCGGGTTGGGCCGCGGCGAGGACCCGCCCCCGCCGGCAAAGTAGGCGTGAACGAAAGCTCACACACTCCGGCGAAGCCGGAGCTTCGCGACCCGAGCGGGCCGGCGAGCTGGTCTCGCCGGCAGCGAAGTTCCAATCGATATTCCGGCTTCGCCGGAAGCGCGCTCTTGCGAACGCGCCTACGAAAATCCTGGCAGGAACATTAATCTCGCAGCAAAGTTCCGTAGGGTCGTTCGCAAGAGC
>CAVGAF010000046.1:0-13946 GCA_963627055.1 Butyrivibrio sp. CAG:318
TCAAGGCCGGGCAGGCCGCCGTGCTCGACGGCGTCTTCTACGACCAGGACAACGCCGGCGAGGCCATCACCTACGTGATCAGCGAGCTGGGCGACCTGGGCGAGGGCTGGACCAAGGCCGCCGACCAGGCGATCACCGTCAAAGTCTCCGACAACGGCGACGGCACCATGACGGCCGACGTCGCCTACGAGGGCGGCGCATCTGCCGCGGCCTTCGACAACAAGTACGAGGAGCCGAAGACGCCGGAGACCCCGAAGACGCCTGAGACCCCGGAAACCCCGAAGACCACCACGACGGACAAGACCGTGACGACGGGGAAGACCGCGACCGCTACCAAGTCTTCGGTCAAAACCGGCGATCCGCTGGCCGGTGCCCTGGCTGTCATTGCCGGCGTTGCGGCCGTCAGCGGTGCGGCAGCCCTGCGCTCCCACCGCATGCGGAAGGGCGAGCGTTAGATTTCGGGCGCCGACTTCTAGCTGAATAGCCCGCGCGAGGGCCCCGGTGCGAACGTGTCGGGGCCCTCTTCGTTGGGAGCCTTCTTTCACAGCTTCCCCACACGTCGGACGCCCTCGGGGCAACCTTTCTCCGGCTTTGCTAGAATGTCCGGTACTTATGCAGAAAGAAGGTGCTCATGCTGTCTGGTGAAATGGAGAAGTTGTACCCCTCCGCCAAAACGCTGGTGAAGGAATGCGCTGCTAGCCGTATGCATGCCAAGGACGCGACGCTGTTCGCTTTCTCCGATGAGGCGCAGGAATGCGCACGGAACTTCATGGGGTGGGCGGATTTGGGTTCCAACCCGCCGTACCCGTTGCACGAAATCCAGTCGTTTGCCGACTCCATCATCGCCCAAGGCTTGAAATGGGTGGTGCTTATCGGTCAGGGCGGGTCCACGCAGGCCCCCATGACCATCACGAAATACAACAAGCCCGACTCTTCCCGGGTTCAGTTCCGCACGCTCGACTCCGACTCCCCGGTGCGCGTGCGCGGCATCCTGTCGGAAATCGATCCGCAAGCCACGCTGTTCATCATCTCGTCCAAGTCCGGCGGAACCATCGAGCCGCGCCTGGCGCTGCGTGCCGTGCGCGATATGCTCTCCGACCGCATTTCCAACGAAGAGCTGGTGAAACACCTGGTCGCCATCACCGATCCGGGTTCGGCGCTGGAAGCCCAGGCCCGCGAAGAGGGTTGGGCTGCGGTGTTCTCCGGTGAACCCTCGGTTGGCGGCCGCTTCAGCGCGCTGTCCGTGTTCGGCCTGCTGCCGGCCGCGCTCGTGGGCATCAACCTGCAGGAATTCATGGCGCATGCGGCCGAGGCCGAGCGCGTCTGCAGCGAGGACGCCATCGACAACCCGGCCATCGGCCTGGCGGCGTTTTTATACGACAACTACCTGCAGGGCCGCAACAAGTTCTCCTTCCTCACCCAGAAGCGCGGCCGCGTGCTGGGCTTGTGGATCGAGCAGCTGGTTGCGGAATCCGTCGGCAAGAACGGCCAGGGCATCCTGCCCAACATCGAGATCGACTCGCTGCTGCTTGCCAAAGACCCGGGCGATCGCAGCATCATCATGTATCAGACGCAGAACGACCTGTGGGACGAGCGTCGCAACTTCGAGATGGGCCTGTCCTACATCGACTCGACCATCCCGCGCGCCGCGTTCAAGATCGAAAGCGTCTACGACCTGCCCGAACACTTCGTCATGTGGGAATACGCGGTCGCCATGTGCGGCTATCTCATGAAGGTGTGCCCGTTTGACCAGCCCGACGTCGCCTCGGCGAAGGCAGTGGTGCTCGACATCCTGCGCGACGGCCAGCCCGAGCCCGACTACGTGCAGGACTTCATCGACGACGTGAACATGGGCCAGGCGGAGGTTCGCCAGGCACCGTGCTTCAAGGATTGCGCCGACGTACGCTCCTCGCTGCGCGCGCTGCTCGGCAGCATTCAGCCAGGCGACTTCTTCGCGCTCAACGCGTTCTTGCCGTTCACGGGCGAAGGACGTCGCGAGGCGCTGGAGACCATCCGTCACGGCGTCGCCGACAAGTGCGGCGTTGTTTCGTGCCTGGAAGTGGGCCCGCGCTATCTGCATTCCACCGGTCAGCTGCACAAGGGCGGCCCGAACTGCGGCGTGTTCCTCATCCTGTCCGCCGACGAGCTGAAGGACATCCCGCTGAAGCAGGAGGCCGAAAGCCTGGGTTCGCTGGCGAAGGCGCAGGCGTCGGGCGATTTGGTGACGCTCGCCGATCGCGGTCGCCGCTGCGTACACCTGCACCTGCCGGACAACTCCAGCGTGACCTTGCGCGCGCTGGCAGAGGTTGTCTGCGACATTCTGGAAGAGCTTGCTCAGCGCTAAGCTGGACGAAGCAACGTACGCGAAGGGCGGGCCGTGTGCCCGCCTTTCTTTTCGAGGGGGTTGGTATGGTCGAGGCGCTCGACATTCAAGTGAAGGGCATCGTGCAGGGGGTGGGCTTCCGCCCGTTCGTGTACCGCCTGGCGAAGAAATACCTTATCAACGGCTGGGTGCTCAACGCTACCGAGGGCGTGTTCATCCACGCCGAGGGCGAGGCGAAGCTGCTTGACGAATTCGTGACCGAGCTGCATATGAACCCGCCGGCGGCGGCCAAGGTGACCGAGGTCGATCTTAAAGAAGTGCCGCTGGAGGATTTCGCCAGCTTCGAGATCCGCTTTTCCGACGACGCGGCGGCGGAGAAGACCACGCTCGTCTCTCCCGACCTCGCCACCTGCGACGACTGCCTGGCCGAGTTGTTCAACCCCAACGACCGGCGTTACCGCTATCCGTTCATCAACTGCACGAACTGCGGCCCGCGCTTCACCATTATCGACTCGCTGCCCTACGACCGCCCGGCAACTTCGATGAAGGCTTTCGAGATGTGCCCGCGTTGCGCCGGCGAATACGCCGATCCGGCCGATCGGCGTTTCCACGCGCAGCCCGATGCCTGCTGGGAATGCGGGCCTCAAGTTTCGATCTGCCTGCCGGCAGATCGAATTGACTCGACGCTGCCGCCGTCTGAGGCGCGGCTCGACGCGCTTTCGTTCGCCCCGTGCTCCGATGATTCCGCCTGGTCAATTGCCTGGGGCGACACGCGTGAAGCGTCCGACGCCATCTTCGCCGCGGCGGTGCGCGTGCTTATGGGCGGCGGCATCGTGGCTCTCAAGGGACTCGGCGGCTTCCATTTGGTGTGCGACGCCGAAAACCCCGAGGCGCTTGCCAAGCTGAGGCAGCGCAAACGTCGCCAGGGCAAGGCGTTCGCCGTCATGATGGCCTCAGTCGACGACGCGCGGCGCGTCTGCCGGGTTGATAAGGTCGAGCAGGAGCAGCTCGAATCGACGAAGCGCCCCATCGTGCTTCTGCGCAAGCGCCCCGAGGCGCACCTCGCGCCCGGCTTGGCCGACAAGCTGCCCGAACTCGGCGTCATGCTGCCGTGCACCCCGGTGCAGCACCTGCTGCTGCACGATTTCGCCGAGGCCCTTCGCACCGATCGGGGCGGGGATGCCTTGCCTATGTTGGTTATGACCTCGGGAAACGTGCATAACGAACCCATCGTGACCGACGATGCGCAGGCCCGCGCCGCCCTCGGTGCAATCGCCGACGTCATCTTGGGCAACAACCGCGAAATCCTCTCGCGCTACGACGATTCGGTGCTGCGCGTGGTGCAGGCCGGCGGCGAGCAGGCCATCCAGTTCGTCCGACGCGCCCGCGGCTTCGCGCCGCTGCCCATCGCGCTCGACTGCCCGGAAGCCAACCCGCACCAGGAAACGCTGCTCGCGGTCGGCCCCGAGCAGAAGGCCACTTTTGCGCTCGTGCGCGCAGCGGGTGGGGAAGGGGCCGGCGGCTCCGGCGACGCCCCTGCCGACGCCGCCGCCAAGCCCGAGGCCTTCGTTTCCCAGCATATCGGCGACGTCGAGAACGCCGAAACCTACGACGCCTGGCTCGAGGCGAAATCGCGCTACGAGAAGCTGTTTCAGGAGTCGCCCAAACGCCTCGCCTGCGACGCGCATCCCGAATACCTCACCAGCAAGTGGGCGCGCGAGCAGGCGGAGTCAACTAGTGCACCGCTGTTCGAGGTGCAGCACCATCACGCCCACATCGCTTCGGTGCTCGGCGAGAACGGCCTGTTCGGACCCGTGTGCGGCATTGCGTTCGACGGCACCGGCTACGGGGTTGACGGGCGCATTTGGGGCGGCGAGGTCATGATCGCCAACCAGCAGGCCTTCGAGCGCTTCGCCAACTTCGCCTACGTTCCCATGCCCGGCGCCTCCGCCGCCGTGCGTGACCCGCGCCGCATGGCCTATGGCGTGCTGTACGCCTTCGACCTGCTCGAGCATCCGGCCGCCGCTGCCCTTATCGAAGTGATGGGGGAGACGGCGAGCCTGTGCGACCAGATGATCGAGCGCGACCTGAACACGCCCTACACTTCGTCGGTCGGGCGCTTGTTCGACGCGGCCAGCGCGCTTTTGGGCGTCTGTCCCGAACCGACTTACGAGGGCCAGCCCGCCATCGAGCTCGAGGCCGCTCTGGGCGTGCCCTCCGTCGAGCCCGCCGCCGCGGCCCCCGCGCAGGACGCCTACCGCATCGACGTGGTGAAGAACACGGCCACCAAAACCAGCACCGCGCAGGACACCTCCGTCGTGCTCTTCGACGCCGCCCCCGTCTTCTCCTCCCTGCTCGACGACTTGCACGCCGGCGTGCCCGTGCCCACCATCGCGCGGCGCTTCCATGACGCCTTCGTCAACGCCGTCCTCGTGGCGGCGCAGCTGGCGAACAGCGTCTACGGCATCACCACGGTGGCGCTTTCCGGCGGCGTGTTCCTCAACCGCTACCTGGTCGAGCATGCGACGACGCTTCTGCAGGAGGCCGGCTTCACCGTGGCGCTCAACCGCGACCTGCCGCCCAGCGACGGGTGCATCTCGTACGGCCAGGCTGTGGTAGCATGGGCGCAAGACAAGACGAGTGAGCACGACGCTGAGACGAACTAGAAAGAAGGCAGCATATGTGCTTGGCAATTCCCGCGAAAATAGCCTCGCTTGACGGCGACGGCCTGGCGACCGTCGATATCCTCGGCGTGACGCGCAGCATCTCCATCGACCTGACCCCGCAGGCCGGCGTCGGCGACTTTGTGCTGGTCCATGCCGGTTTCGCCATTGAGGTGGTCGACCCTGACTTTGCCCAGGAAACCATCGACCTCATCAAGGAGTTCCCGGCCCTGGCCGGCGACGAGCTGCCCGAAGGCGCGGCGGTTTAGCCATGGGCGGAATCGACGACGACCTTCGCGGGCCCGGCGCTTCGCCCCTGACCGGCACCGAACCCGCCCTCAACAACATTCATCATTCGCGCACCGCCGACGACGCCGAGATGCGTTCGGAGCTGGCGGCTTTCAAGGACCCGAAGCTCGCTCGCGGGCTGATCGACTCCATTGCCAAGCTCGCGCCTGCCCGCGAGGTCACGCTCATGGAGGTCTGCGGCACGCACACGGTCGCCATCGCGCGCAACGGCATCCGCAACCTCATGCCCGCAGGCGTGCGCCTCTCTTCCGGTCCCGGCTGCCCGGTGTGCGTCACGTCGAACCGCGACATCGACGCCGTCATCGCGCTCGCGCGCATCCCCGACGTCACCATCGCTACGTTCGGCGACATGACGCGCGTGCCCGGCAGCTCGTCGAGCCTGCTCAAGGAGCAGGCGGCGGGGCGCAGCGTCGAAATCTGCTACAGCCCGCTCGACGCGCTCACGCTGGCTAAGCAGCACCCCGAGCGCCAAATCGTCTTCGTGGGCGTCGGCTTCGAAACCACCACGCCGCTCGTGGCCATGGCCATCAAGCGCGCCGCGGCCATGGGGCTTGAGAACTTCAGCGTGCTTGCCGCGCACAAGAACATGCCCGGCGCCTTGGAGCAGCTGGTCAACGACCCGTCGCTCAAACTCGACGCGCTCATCCTGCCCGGCCACGTGTCCACCATCACCGGCACCGCCCCCTTCGAGTTTTTGGCAAAGGAATACGGCATCCCCGGCGTGGTCACGGGCTTCGAGCCGGTCGATGTGCTGCAGGGCATCGCCATGATCATGCGCCAGCTGCACGAGGGACGCGCCGACATCGAAATCGCCTACGCGCGCGGCGTCATGCCGCAGGGCAACCCCGTGGCGCTTGCCGCCATCGACGAGGTGTTCGAAACCTGCACCGCCACCTGGCGCGGCATGGGCGACATCCCGGGCAGCGGTTACCGCATTCGCGAAAAATACGCCGCCTTCGACGCGCTGCGCCGCTTCAAGCCCGAAATCGAGCCGACGGTCGAGCCGCGCGGCTGCCGCTGCGGCGACGTCCTGCGCGCCCGCATGGCGCCCAACGAATGCCCGCTGTTCCGCAAGGTGTGCTCGCCGGAAAACCCGGTCGGCCCCTGCATGGTCAGCAGCGAGGGCAGCTGTGCCGCGTATTACCGCTATTACTAGGTGTTTCGTTTCCCGCGGGGGGTGGGCCGGCTTGCCCCCCCGCGACCTCCCGCCCCTCGATCCGCTCGTCAACCTCCCGCCATGCGTCTCCGCTCACCGCTCGCATGTGCCGCTTTCCGGCGCATTTCCCATCCCGTCGTTTCACCCGGGCAATCACCCGTTCATGGAAACGAAACTTTTTAAGTTGGGTTTTCCGCCGTGTTTGTGCAATTCCGCGGCTGCTTCGAAAATCGGAAGTTGACACCGGAAATGCATAGCTTTCCCGTTTCGGCTCCCTCGCACTCGAGGGAAATGGTTCAAGATGCGAAAATATCCAATATTCGGCTTTAAAGTGCATATTCATACGTTTCAAGTATGTTACAGAAAATTGTGCAAGCGAACAATTAACTTGTGCAAAACGCCCAATTTTACTCGTGAATTACGTCTTGCAGGCGCACAACAATGGTGTTATAACTTGGTCAACGGCAAAACCGTAGCATGCAAAAGGCTCAAAAAATCCAGGTTGCCAAGCATCTCGTCCTGGAAGCCTCCTCGATAGCAGCTCGGAACGCCAAGGGGCGCACACCTGGTGCGCATTCGTCGGCGGTGTTGGAAGCATCGCCAAAGAAAGGAGACTGTCATGGCGAAGATAGTCAATTCTTGGAACGACTGGGATCCGCTGAAGCGCGTCATCATCGGCCGCTGCGACAATTCCATGATCGTGCCCGAGGAGCCCGCTACCTCCGAGAAGGTTCCGGTCGACTCCGACATGCGCGGCATGTGGGGCCTGCGCCCGCTGCGCACCGTCGAAATCGGCAATGCCTGCCTTGAGAACCTGGTCAAGGCCGTCGAGGAGCGCGGCGTGGTCGTTGACCGCCCGACTCCCCTGCAGTGGAACCAGAAGATCGGCACCCCCGACTTCACCAACGACTCCATGATGACCTGCATGCCGCCCCGCGACATCCTGCTCACCATCGGCAACGAGATCATGGCTTCCGCCAACTCCTTCCGCTGCCGCTACTTCGAGTATCTGGCCTACTGGCCGCTCATGAAGCAGTACTTTGACGAGGATCCCGAGTTCCTGTGGACCCAGGCCCCCCGCCCGCGCCTGACCGACGCTTCCTACAAGCACAACTACTATGACGAGAAGATCACGCTGGAGGAGCGCCTCGAGCGCACCGCCAACAAGGACTTCGTCACCACGGAAGTCGAGCCGATGTGGGACGCCGCCGACGTGATGCGCATGGGCAAGGACCTGTTCATCCAGCACGGCCTGACCACCAACCGCACGGCCATGGAATGGTTCCAGCGCTACTATCCCGACCTGCGCGTCCATGCCATGAACTTCCCGGGCGACCCGTACCCGATCCACATCGACGCCACCTTCGTGCCGCTGCGTCCGGGCCTGATCATCAACAACCCGCATCGTCACCCCGACACCGGCCAGAAGGACATCTTCGAGGCCAACGATTGGCAGATCGTCGACGCCGCTCAGCCGGCCCACGACGAGCCGCCCGAGTTGTGCTACAGCTCCGTGTGGCTGTCCATGAACTGCCTGGTCCTCGACCCGAAGACCGTCATCGTCGAGGCTTCCGAAGTCTATCAGCAGCAGCAGATGGACGAGCTGGGCATGAACGTCATCCCGGTCGACCTGCGCGGCGCCTACGCCTTCGGCGGCGGCCTGCACTGCTCCACCGCTGACGTTTATCGCGAGGGCGAGTGCCTCGACTACTTCCCGAATCGCGTCAAGGACTGCACGCTCATTCATCCGGAGATGTGGGACGACTAATCGCCGCATAGCGGTTGCCGCCTAGCTTCGCCGCTCGGCGCGCAAAACTCCGACTAGAAAGGGGGATCTGGCACATTCCGAAGGCCAGGTCCCCCTTTTGCTTTCACCCCTCGTGCGTAACAACCGAATATCACGTTTTCGATTCGGCCAGGCATGGCCGGGCTTAGGTTTGCACACCCTGATACAAGCACGGCATCGTCTGGCCCGAACCGATCGGGCGCTACGCAGAAGGGTTCCATTCCATGCTACTGGTTTTTAAGGAGGAACCAATGGCAGAAGAGAAAATTACCACGGGCCGTGGCGACGGCTCGGCCGGAAAGGGGTCCGGCAACGACGACTACCAGATGGACCGCAAGAAGGGCACCATCTTCATGCTCATATCGGCGACGGGCATGGCATGCGTGCCGCTGTTCAGCCGCTGGGCCACGCGCACGAACATGTTCGACTCGACGATGGGCCTGAACGGCTCCGATTCCGTCGGCGCGCTGATGGCCATGGGCCGCATGGCCATGGGCGTCGTGTTCTTCGTCATCCTGCTGTGCCTGACGCACAAGCAGCGCGTGTTCAAAGAACTCAAGCTCACGCCAGCCATTGCGCTCGGCGGCCTGGCCATCGGCATGTCGCTTTCCTGCTACGTGACGTCCACGCTGATGACGACCGTGGCGAACGCGGTCATGTTCATCTACACGGGTCCGGTCATCTGCACGCTGCTTGCGCGCATCTTCCGCAAGGAACCGATGTCGCCCTTGCAGTGGGTCTGCCTGTTCGTCGTGTTCGTCGGCATGATGTTCGGCGAGGGGCTGATCGGCTTCGGCGTGGGCGGCCAAGCCTTCGGCATCGACTTCAACCTGGTGCCGAGCACGCCCGAATTCCCGCAGAAGGCCATCGGCGACATCTTCGGCCTGCTCTCCGGTCTGTTCTACGGCATGTCCATGTTCTTCAACGGCTACCGTAAGGACGCCGACACCACCGCGCGCGGCGTGTGGAATTTCATCTTCGCCACGCTCGGCGCGCTTGTCGTGACCGTGCTCATGAACATCGCCGGCATGGCCACCGGTCAGGCCAATTGGATCACTGAGGTGCACTTCACCACGTTCAATTGGGTCGGTGCCGTGCTGCTGTGGATCATCTGCGGCCCCATCGCGCTGGGCACGCTGCTGGTTGCTGGGCGCAATCTGCCCGCTGCCGATTACAGCACCATTGCCTACTGGGAAGTTCCGGTCGCCCTGTTCATCGGCCTGTTCGTTTTCGGCGAGGCCGTGACGCTGAACACCGGGATTGGCATCGTCATGATCTTGGGCGGCGGCTGCGTGCCGGCCATCAAGTCGATGATTGCCGGTTCGAAGCAGGCCAAGGAGGCGTAAGGGTTCGCATCGGCCCTCTCCGCGGAACCTCTTTCGTTTGATTATTGGAGCTGCGCGACGCACGTGGCGCAGCTCCTTTTCTGTCCCCGATTCCCGTACGTACGCTCAGACGCCGGGGCAAGTTGATGCAAGGGACGCCGACAACGGCCGTTCACCAGGAAATTCGCTTGTGCACCTGCTCAAATGGCGAGGTCGCTCGTTGCTGATTGGTAACGTTTGCTACTCAGGGGGATTTCAACCGGTCGTTCACGGTATCATCACAATACGTATGTGGTCTGATGAAGGCTGGCAAGCTTTCGCAAGATAGGAGGTCGACATGCAGCAAGGCATCGCTCTGCACGTGGGGGCAGATGCAAGCCGTGCGCATGCAACATCGCGTCGATGTTGAGCCGCACCGTTCTGAGGGGTATTTATGAGTACAAGCTCGACTATCAATACGCAGGACATCACCGAGGTTGAAAAGCACAAAACGCTGAAGAAAGTGGTGTTCTCGTCGTTCCTGGGTAACTTCATCGAATGGTTTGATTACGCAAGTTACTCGTATTTGGCCACCGTGCTCGCCCTTGTTTTCTTCCCGGGCGAAGACAAGATGGTTTCCACGATGATGACGTTCGGCGTGTTTGCGCTGGCGTTTCTGGTGCGCCCGATCGGTGCAATATTCTGGGGGAACATGGGCGACAAGAAGGGCCGCAAGTGGGCCTTGTCCATCTCCATCCTGCTCATGTCGGGGGCAACTTTTTTGATCGGCTGCCTGCCCGGGTACGCGGTTCTCGGCGTCGGCGCCCCGCTTCTGCTTCTCCTTCTGCGCATGGTGCAGAGCTTTTCCGCTTCCGGCGAATATGCCGGCGCCGCAACGTTCATCGCAGAATACTCTCCGAAGAATCATCGCGGCTTCTACTGCTCCATGGTTCCTGCGTCCACGGCCGTCGGCCTGCTGATTGGCTCCCTGTTCGCCACATGGATGTTCAACACGTTCGGAGCGACGTCGGACTTCGTGGTGGACTGGGGCTGGCGCATCCCGTTTTGGCTGGCCGGCCCGCTCGGCTTCATCACGCATTACATTCGCGAGCATCTTGAGGACTCCCCGGTGTACGCGAAAATGCAGGCCGACCTCGCCTCGAAGGGCATGAAGAGCGAGGATAAGCCCATCCGCACGCTGTTCAGGAAGCATTTCCGCGTGCTGGCCGTTTCTTTCGGCGCCTGCGTTCTCAACGCCGTGGGTTTCTATGCGGTGCTCACGTACCTGCCGAATTACCTGGAAACCACGCTGAGCTACGACGCCGGCTCGGCTTCCATCATCACCACCATCGTGCTGGTCGTCTACATCGCGTTCATCTTCACGTCCGGGCGCATTTCCGACAAGTTTGGGCGCAAGAAGATGCTCATCGGCGCCTGCGTGGGCTTCATCGTGTTCACCGTTCCGGCATTCTGGCTATTGGGAAGCCTGGACTTCGTCACCATCCTGGTGGTCGAACTTGTCATGTGTCTGTTGCTCACCATCAATGACGGCACGCTTTCCAGCTACCTGTGCGAAACATTCCCGACCGATGTGCGTTATTCCGGCTTCGCTCTGAGCTTCAACTTGGCGAACGCCCTGTTCGGCGGCTCGGCTTCCTACATTTCGTTCGCGCTGATCGAGCTGACGGGCGACGCCATCGCCCCGGCGTACTACATGGTGTTCATCGCGGTTTTGGCGCTGTTCGCCATGATCGCCTCGCATGAGCACACGGGCAAGGACCTCTCAGAGGTGTAACGCCTTCCGGCAACGCGCCCGCCTGTGCGGCAAGGCAGGTCGCAGGAAACGGCCTGGGTTTGGTGCATCTGCACGAAAACCCAGGTCGTTTGCCGTTTATTCGGCTTGCTGGGGTGCTTTCGCCCGTTCTTTTCGCGTATAATGACCCTGTTTTGCCGGCGAAAGCAAGGAGGGCGCCATGGGGGAGGCAAATCAGACCCCGAAGTCTTTGAAGGCGCAGATCACGCGCACGTCGTTGGTGCTTGCCGCCGCGGCGCTTCTGCGCGAGCAGGGCCCGAAAGCCGTGACCTATCGCAAGGTCGCCCAATGGGCGGGTGCGGCATCGTCGTCGGTGGGCTACTACTTCGAATCCACCAGCCAGCTGCTCTACGAGGCCGGCCGCTACAATATCCAGCTTTGGGCCGAGCGTGCGGAAAACTCGGCCGCCACGGCGGAATCCATGAGCCAAGAGGACTGCCGCAAGCACCTGATCAACCTGCTGATCAGCGCAAGCTTGCCGGATGAGTCGGTGAACCCGGCGGCCCACTACCAGCAGCTTCTTGCCGCATCGGAATCCGAGGCCGTTACCGAGGCGTATCAGAACGGGCGCGTGCAGCTTGACCAGGCGGTGGGCCGCATCTTAAAGCACGCCGGCATCGACATGCCCTCGCATATCGTGGGAACCTTGGTCGATGGGGCCGCCGTCGCCGCCATCTCCGAGGGGCGCGACGTGCGCGAACTTGCCGCCAAGCTGCTCGGCGACGTTCTGCGGGCATTCTCGCGACCGCAGGAATAGCGCGCCGAAAACCTGTTCGCCGCAGCGCGAGCCGTTGGCGTCGTTACGGCGGCAACGCAGTTCCAACAAGGAAAAGCCCCCGAGCGAAAACGCTCGGGGGCTTATTTGCGGGCAGCTTCGGCTGCAAGTGGAGGTGTCGGGGTTTGCAACCGGCGCCCGCCGGATAGGCGGAATGCGCTCTGGAAGTCCGGTTAAATGCCGATCACGCCCATGCCGACCAGCACCAGGGCCACGATTCCCAACGCGCTGACTACGCCCATGCCAACCTTTTCACCCGACGTGATGGCGTGTCCGCGGTCCTTGCGGGCCTTCACGTACACGAAGAAGCCGGGGATGTAGCCCACGCAGGTGAGCAGCAAAAACGACCAGCCGTTGTACAGCACGCCGACCACCTGGAAGATGAGGGCGACCACGCCGATGACCAGCTGCGCGGTGTTCTTTCCCTCAGTGGCGGAGAACTTGATCTGATACAGCGCGATGAACGCCCAGGTGATGACAATGGCCACGGTGCACATGCTGAATGCGAAGTTGTACGCGTCTTCGCTGAACATCAGCACGATGAGGAACACCTGGATGCAGGCGCCGACCAGAAGCAGGCTCATTTGCGGGGCGCCCTTGCTGTTCAGCTTGCCCCAGGACTCGGGAAGCAGGTGGCGTTCGGCCATTTCGGACGTGGTTTCGGCAGGCAGCATGGTGAAGGACAGCCACGCACCGGCAACGCCCACGATGATGGCGATGCTGATGAAGGCGCCGCCCCAGCCGGGAGCCATGGAGTCGAACACGTAGAGCATCGCAGGGTAATCCAGCGCGGCGATCTCGGTGTAGCTCATGTAGCCGTAGGGGAGCACGGAGCAGCCGACGTAGATGAGCAGCAGGCAGATCAGGCCGATGACGGTTGCCCTGCCGACTTCGCTCTTCTTCTTGGCGCGGGAGCTCATGACCGCGGCGCCCTCGATGCCGATGAACACCCACATCATGATGATCATGCAGTTCATGACCTGCTCGAATACGCCGCCTAAGCCCACTGCGTCGGCTCCGGCCTCGCCGGCAACGGCGACGACGGCGTTGTTGTACACGTTGCCCCAGAAGTCGGCAGTGAACACGCCGGCGTTGAACATGAAGATCGCGAAGATGAGGAAGATGCCCAGCGAGGCCACCTTCGCCACCATGACGATGGCGTTCAGGAAAGAGGCGCTCTCAACGCCGCGGATGACCAGAAACGTCAGCGCCCACATGAACAGCGACGCGACGATAACGCACGGCAGCGTGTTGCCGGGCAAAAACGTGGGGAAGAAGTACCCCAAGGTGGACATCATCATCGTGGCGAAGGCGATGTTGCCAAGCCATGCGGAAAGCCAGTAGCCCCAGCCGGAAATGAAGCCGGCCAGCGGCCCGAATCCTTCTTCCGCATACTGGAAAATGCCCTTGAGCTCGGGTTTCTTCGCGCCCAGGTTGTTTAGTGACAGGGCAAGGGCGGCAAAGCCGATGCCCACGACCAGCCAGGCAACCAAAACGGAGCCGGGGCTTGCAACCTTGGCAAGCTGGCCGGTGATGGCGAAAACGCCGGAGCCGATGCACGAGCTGACGACCATGCCGATGAGCCCGAACAGGCCGATGCCTTTGGCCTTCTCCTCTTCCATGGCTGACTCCTCTCTATAAGGGTTTCTTTCAAAACCGTGGGTGCGGCTTAGAGCCGCCGGATAGGGTATGGAAAAAAGAAAGGGGCCGCGGCGGGCGAACCGCATTTGCGGTCCCGCCGGTGCCACGACCCCTTTCTCAAGAGCGGTTTAGTCCTCGCGCCAGATGGGCATGCTCATGCAGCGCGGGCCGCCGCG
>CAVGAF010000047.1:0-13935 GCA_963627055.1 Butyrivibrio sp. CAG:318
GTGAACTGCGAGGGCCGTTGCGCGTTGCGTCTGCACGTGAAAGACGGCGCGGTGTATCGCGTTGAAACCGATAACACGGGCGACGACGTGTACGGCGACCATCAGATTCGCGCATGCCTGCGCGGCCGTTCGATTCGTCGTTTGATCAACCATGAGGACCGCTTGAAGTACCCTTTGAAGCGCGTGGGCAAGCGCGGTGAGGGCAAGTTCGAGCAAATTTCGTGGGACGAGGCCGCCGGCATCATCGCCGAAAACTACAAGCGCGTGCTTGACCAATACGGCCCCGAATCGGTGTTCATCCAGTACTCGACGGGCGTGCAGGCGAAAAACATCCGCAACTTCTTGAAGCGCTTCGTGTACCTCAACGGCGGGTGCTTGAGTTACTACGGCTCGTACAGCTCGGCGCAAATCTCGCGCGCCCTGCCGTTTATCTACGGAAAGCGCGACGGCAATGCGAATTCCGATATCAAGAACGCCAAGCTGGTGGTGCAGTTTGGCGAAAACGCCGTCGAGAACAAGATGAGCGGCGGCGGCGCGGGCTACCACCTCACGCAGGCGCTCGAGCGCGGCGGGGCGAAGCTTGTGGTCATCGACCCGCGCTATAGCGACCAGGCCGCCACGCGCGCCGACCGGTGGATCCCCATTCGCCCCGGCACCGATGCGGCGATGATCGACGCCATGGCGTACGTGATGATCACCGAAGACCTCGTCGATCACGATTTCCTGGATACGTACTGCATCGGCTATGACGAGGCGACCATGCCCGATAGCGCCAAGGGGCAGAACAAGTCGTACAGGGACTATATTCTGGGCAACGGCGCCGACCAAACGCCGAAAACGCCCGAGTGGGCGAGCAAGATCACGCGCGTTCCCGTGGCAACCATCGAGGAACTCGCTCGCGAAATCGCCACCACGAAGCCGTGCGCGGTGTTCCAGGGCAAGGGCATGCAGCGCCATGCCAACGGCGAGCAGGCGGCTGCCGCGGTATGCATGCTGGCTATCCTCACCGGCAACGTGGGCGTCGCCGGCGGCAACACGGGCGACGAGTTCTATGACTTCGAGGCCGACTCCATCAGCGTTCCCATGCCGAAAAATGGCGTGAAGGCGTCCATTTCGGCCTTCAACTGGCTGAATGCCGTTGACCACGGTACGGAAATGACCAAGCTCAACGCCGGTGTGCAGAATGCCGACAAGCTGAACCAGCCCATCAAGTTCATTTGGAACTATGCGGGCAACTGCCTGGCGAATCAGCACGGCGAGATCGCCCGCGCGCATGAGATTCTGGAAGACGAATCCAAGTGCGAGTTCATCGTGACGTGGGATGTGCTCATGACCGATTCGGCCAAGTATTCCGACATCGTGCTGCCCGACGCCATGCCGCAAGAGCAGCCGACGTTCTTCGTGAACGAATATGGCGGCAACATGGGCTACGCCATCATCGGCCAGGCGGCTACCGAGCCGAAGTTCGAGCGCAAAACGCTGTATCAGGCGCTGACGCTGATTGCCGACAAGCTGGGCCAGAAGGATGAATTCACCGAGGGCCGCAATGAGGGGGAGTGGCTCGAGTACCTGTATGAGGAGCTGCGCAAGAAGCATGACTACTACCCGCCGTTTGAGCAGGCCGTGGCGCAGGGCGTGATTCGCCATAAAGACCCCGATTTCGAAGATGGCCACATCGCGTTCAAGGCGTTCCGAGACGACCCGGTGAAAAACCCGCTGAAGACGCCGTCGGGCAAGATCGAGATTTACTCGGAGCAGCTGGCCGAAATTGCCGACACGTGGGAGCGCGACGAGAAGGACGTTATCAATCCGCTGCCGGTGTATGCCCCGGAAAACGGCGGCTACCAAGACGCGAACGATCAAACCCCGCTGCAGATGATCGGCTATCACTTCAAGGGTCACGTGCATTCGTCGTATACGCAGGTCGATGTGCTGAAGCAGGCCGCCCGCCAGCGTCAGCTGTGGATCAACCCCGCCGACGCCTGTGCGCGCAAGTTGAAGGACGGCGACGAGATCTATGTGCAAAATGGCCAGGGAACGTGCAAGGTGCAGGCCCATGTGACCCAGCGCATTGTTCCCGGGTGCGTGGCGCTTGACCAGGGCGCATGGTACGACGCCGATAAAAATGGCGTTGACGTGGGCGGATGCATCAATACGCTGACCAGCGGCCATCCGTCGCCGTTGGCGAAGGCGAACCCGTCGCACACCATTCTGGTTGAAGTGAAGAAGGCATAAGGGGGCAATTCCGATGACGCACTACGCATTCCATTTGGACGGCAAGCGCTGCACGGGTTGCAAAACCTGCGAGCTGGCTTGCAAAGATTATTACGACCTATCGACCGAGTTCGCGTACCGCAAGGTCTACGAGTACGCGGGCGGCAGCTGGAGCGAAGACGAAAACGGCTGTCCGGTGGCCAACGTGTTCGCGTACTACGTGTCCATGTCGTGCAATCACTGCGATGACCCGGCGTGCACGAAGGTGTGCCCGACGGGCGCCATGCACAAGGACGACGAAACCGGCTTGGTGTCGGTGGACAGTGACAAGTGCATCGGCTGCGGGTATTGCCATATGGCCTGCCCGTACAACGCGCCGAAGGTCGATCGCGCGGCCGGGCACTCGGTGAAGTGCGACGGCTGCGCGGCTCGCGTGGCCGCGGGCAAGATGCCCATTTGCGTGGAGGCATGCCCGCAGCGCGCGCTTGCGTTCGGCCCCGTCGGGGAGATGGCGAAGACCGGCGGTCGCGCCGACGTGGCCCCGCTTCCCGAAAACACGTACACGAACCCGAATTTCTATATCGACCACGCTGCCAATGCCCGTCCGTGCGGCGACGCCGAGGGGCACGTGGCGAATGTTGCGGAGGTGATGTAGCAGGGAGGCCGCTTTTGCCGAGCTTGCGCGCGGTTTCGCGAAGGGAATGACCCGCGCTTTCGCCGTGCGCTGGTCGGGGTTAGCGGTGCCTTTCGGAAAAGGTCTAGCCATCGTTTTAGACGATCGGCCCAGTGCACGCGCAATGCATGCCCGCCCACTCTTCCCGGCCATGCCCCATCACGCTTTCTTGATAACGTATGCCAAAGCGATGTCGCAGGCGCTGCGTATAACCGAAGCGATAGCCCCCGCAAAAGGCAGGACCATAATTTGGGGAAACGCCGACCAGGGAAACATCCAATCGATGGCATGGACACAGAAAATCGCCATCGAGGCATTGCCGCAAAACACTAAAAAGCGCTCGAGTGTCCCCAAGACGGGCAAATTCTTCGCATGCTCCAGCGCCATGGACAGCCAGCACATCACATAGGTGCCGGCAATGGCGCCGAACGTGGCGACCACCGGATTGTCCAAGCGGCGGGCAGCAAGCTCCAAACTGCTGAATTGCATGCACGCCGCCCAAACGAGCAACGCCCCGACGGCGACATACCACGTGCCCAGCGAAAGCGGGACATTGTGCTTTCGAGCCATATAGCCAATCCACATGAGGAGCACGGTGTAATAGCACAGATCGATATCAAGCGGCAAATAGACGCCGAGCACATTCGACCACGCAAGGCCCGCAACGGCAATGGCGGCGCACACAAGCCCTTGCATCGGCACGGATGCCCGCAAACGCTCGAACAGCATCAGAAGACCGTTGAGCGCAAGACGAGACACGAACAGCGCCACAAGGAACCACGTCGGTCCCACGGCATTAAAACCAAACGGCTGCACAACGGTGCCTGAAGCGAATAGCAACGTTCCCAAAAGCCCGCCGATTGCCGAGCCGTTAAGCGGCGCCCCCGAGGCAAGCAAGAGGGGAATGCGCCAAGAAAGCGCAAGCAGCAGATAGGGGACAAGCAGGCGGGTAAGCGATGAGGAGAGCACCTCTTTCCAGGGCTTTACGCGGAAGGTATAACCCGCCAATAGGAAAAACAACGGCATATGGAATGAAAAGATGATGGTTCGAACCGGCGAGGGGTTGTTCACCGTATGCCCGACTATCACCAAAATCATGGTGACGCCCTTTGCGATATCAAGCCAATCTATGCGCTTTTTCGCCATCCCCGCCTGCTTCCGTTTTAAAGTCAGTATCAAACTGCATGGTGAACCATGAGATTGTACTATGCGCGTCAGCGAGGCAGGGGCTGATTGGACATCTCCGCGGTCGATTACGCTCAAGGTCGGCGCTGGTCGAGATCGCCGCGGCCGCCTTCCTCGTTCGCTTGTCGAAGGGAGCTCGCCTTCGTTGACGGGACCTCCTTAGCTCCGTCGAGAAATGTATGGTGCGAAGTGCGTAGGCTTAAAGCAACTGTTCGAGTAGCGCCATTCAGTCAAGATTCTGACCTGGGGAAACGTTGCCGTGAAGATACCTGTACTCGGAGGGTTCGGCAAAATCTACGCACTTCGCAGTGGTTTTACGAGCGCGGACGCGAGGGGTAGGCGCGTGAATGCGCGTTACTGCTCAAAGTCCACGTTCTTGCTTTCGCGGAAGAACAGCAGCGCCACCAGGGCGATCGCCGCCATGCCGCCCATGTACCAGCCGAGCGCCTGGATGCCGAAGTTCATCACGAGCGCAGACGCGATGGTCGGGGCGAACGCGCCGCCGGTGATGGCCGCCAGGTTGTAGCTCAGCCCGGCCCCGGAATAGCGCACCTTCGCGGGGAACAGCTCGGGCAGGTAGCTGCCGCACGGCCCGAAGATGGTGCCCATGCAGCAGAAGCCGACGCACAGGAACACCATGACGGTAAGCACGCTGTTCGCGGCCAGCAACGACGGCGCCGCCAGGGCGAACAGCAGCGTGCAGGCGTTGCCGACAAGAAGCACCGGCTTGCGGCCGCGCGCGTCGGCGGCAAGGCATCCCACCAGCACGAAGGCGGCGAAGAACACCACCGACACCAGCTGCATGCCCAGGTACTGCTGCTGCGTGAAACCGAGCGTCGTGGTGCCGTAGGACAGCGACCAGGTTCCCAGCACGTAGAACAGCGTGTAGGTGATGGACATGGTCGCCGTGCCCAGCACCACGCGGCGCCAATGGCGGCACAGATCGCGCAGCGGGGTTTTCGTCGTGCGGTTCTCGGCGGCGGCCTTGCGGTACACCGGCGTCTCGCTCATGCGCGTGCGCACCACCAGGCCGACGATCACGAGCACGCACGACAGCAGAAACGGGATGCGCCAGCCCCAGGCCGCCATCGCGCCGGCGGGCAGCATCACGTCAAGCAGCAGGTTCACGCCGTACGCGCAGAAAAATCCGATCGGGGCGCCCAGGTTCGGGAAGCTGCCGAACAGCGCGCGCTTGCCCGCCGGCGCGTTCTCCGTCGCCACGAGCGCGGCGCCCGACCACTCGCCCGCAAGCCCCAGGCCCTGGCAGGCGCGGCAGGCGCACAGCAGCAGCACGGACAGAGGGCCGAGCACGTCGTAGCCGGGCAGCAAACCGACGCAAAACGTCGCGGTTCCCATCAACAACAGGGCTGCCACCAGGGTTTTCTTTCGGCCGAGGCGGTCGCCAAAATGCCCGAACAGAAGGCTGCCGAACGGGCGGGCCAGAAAGCTCACCGAGAACGTGACGAACGCGAGAAGCGTGGCCAGCACCGGGTCGGATTTCGCGACGTCGGTGAAGAAGATGGCGCCGAAGTAGCTGGCCGCCGCGATGGAATAGCAGTAGTTGTCGTAGAACTCGATGGCCGTGCCGATCATGGACGCGACCATGACCTCGGCCGTGGAGTCGCGCTTGACCGGCGCGGGTGCCGCCGGAGCGGCGGCGGTTGCGGCTGGCGCGGCGGCGGTTGCGGCGGCCGGGGTGAGCGAGCCCGGCATGCTCGCGGACGCAAAGGCCGCGTTCGCCTTGCTGCTTCCCTCTCCCATCAGGGGTTTTCGCTGCTGTGTACTCGACACTTCTTTCGCCTTGCCTTTCTGTTTCGCGCGGCGCCCTTCTGTGCCGCACGTCGTCGGTGATGACCGGTTCATAATGTGGAGGATGTTCGGGGAAACGATGGGCCGCCAGCCGGGCCGGATCGAAACGGGCTGGCCATGCGCGGCGCTTTCTGCACGCGCCGAAGCCGTCTCGCCGTCGTCGAAGGACGCAAAAAAGCCGGAGGCCGTCATTCCAAACAGCCTCCGGCTCGTGAAACCATCAGCTGCCCGATTAGGGTTCGGGCAGCGACATTGCAACCCGGACCCTAGATAATGGAGCTGATAATTCGAGAATCTAGGTTTGCGCAGGTCATCATTGCTTCCTTACCTTTTGCGCATCGCGGTGATGCGCCCTTTCCAGCCGCTTTCGCAGCCTCGGCCGCGCACCCTTCGTGCCCGACGCGCCCTATCATCGTCCTTTCGCCGCTCAGGTCAACCCAAAGCGCCCGCTCGTAACAAACCGTTAACATTTCCTAGTAACGAAGTTGGGTTTCGGGGCGCCGCGGGCTGCGGCAGCGGGGGCGTGGGCGGCAGACGAGCTTTTGCGGCAGTACGGATTCCGGGCATCGCGGGCGGTTGTCTACAGGAAGTCGGAAAACCCGCCAGCTCGAGGGCGGTTGTCACGCAAACTCGGAAAACCCGCAAGCTCGACGGCAGTCACCTGCAGCAGCCCGGAAAACCTGCCGGCTTGGACCTCGCCAGCTGCGGAGATCCGGGTAGCTGCAGCGTTCGGTCCTCTCGCCCAGTCCCTTAAATCGTCTCGAGGGCTTGCGCGATGTCGGCGATGAGGTCGCTCGTCGCCTCAAGACCGCAGCTCAGACGCACCATGTCGGGGCTGATGCCGCAGGCCTCGAGCTCGGCGTCGTTCATCTGGCGATGCGTGGCGTTTGCCGGATGCAAACAGCAGGTGCGCGCATCGGCCACGTGCGTGGCGATCTGCGCGAGCTTCAGGCTCTTCATGAATTGCTCGGCCGCCGCGCGACCGCCGGTAAAGCCGAAGCTCACTACGCCGCAGGTGCCGTTGGGCATGTACTTCTGCGCCAGGTCGTAATACTTGTCGCCTTCAAGCCCCGGGAAGCTGACGAAGCGGATCTTCGGGTGGCTGTTCAAAAACTCGGCCACGGCCAGGCCGTTCGCGCAGTGCTGGGGCATGCGCACGTGCAGGCTTTCCAGCGAGCTGTTCAGGAAGAACGCCGCCTGCGGGTTTTGCATGGGACCCAAATCGCGCATGAGCTGGGCGGTCGCCTTGGTGATAAAGGCGCCTTCCCGGCCGAATTTCTCCGCATAGGTCACGCCGTGGTAGCTCTCGTCGGGCGTGGTGAGGCCGGGGAACTTGTCGGCATGCGCCATCCAGTCGAACTTGCCGGCGTCCACGATCACGCCGCCCAGGTAAGCCGCGTGGCCGTCCATGTACTTCGTTGTGGAATGCGTCACGATGTCGGCGCCCCATTCGATGGGTCGGCAGTTCACGGGCGTGGGGAAGGTGTTGTCGACCATCAGCGGCACGCCGTGCGCGTGCGCGGCCGCGGCGAAGCGCTCGATGTCGAGAACCGCGAGCGCCGGGTTGGCGATGGTTTCGCCGAACACGAGCTTGGTGTTGGGCTGAAACGCCGCCTCAAGCTCCTCGTCAGTGCAGTCAGGCGCGACGAACGTGCAGGTCAGTCCCATGCGGCCCATGGTGTGCGCCAGCAGGTTGTACGTGCCGCCGTAAATGGCGGAGCTTGCCACCACGTGATCGCCCGCGCCGGCCACGTTGAAGATGGCCAGGAAGCTTGCCGCCATGCCCGAGCTGGTGAGCATGGCGGCCGTGCCGCCTTCCATTTCGGCGATCTTCGCGGCCACCAAATCGCACGTGGGGTTTTGCAGGCGGCTGTAGAAGTAGCCCGACTCTTCCAAGTCGAAGAGCTTGCCCATATGTTCGGAAGTGTCGTACTTCCAGGTGGTCGATTGGTAAATCGGCACCTGTCGCGGCTCGGCGTCGCCGGGACGGTAGCCGCCTTGCACGCACGTGGTTCCAAGTTCGGTCATGGGATCTCCTTTCGATAACGCGGCGGGCACGGATGCGGGCGTCGTGCGCGGATGCGAATGCGCCTCGCCCGAGCTCCGCTGCGAAGCAGTCCTGAAGAGTATAAACCCCGAATGTTAAAGGACGGCAGCGTTTCCCGTAGTTGGACGATTGTGCGGTGCTCCCTTAGTCCGGCTGCAAAGCAATCTCGGCGTAGTTCAGGCCCTTTTCAGTGGCGAGCCATTCGAAGAACTCCTTGCTGCTGTATGCGGGAATCGATGATGCTTCGAAGTCCGTTTGGTTCCTGGTGATGATCGCTTCAGCGCGCACGGATCGCGCCGCTTGGTGCACCAGGGCGTCTTCCAAATCGTCGAAGGCACCGGAAAGCGCAGCTTGCGCCTCGTCGTGCCCGAGCGTGCAGACACGCACGAACGAGAAGAGGCAGGAAAGCTCTGCACTTACGGCATTCGTAAGGCACTTTTTTCCACCCGAAGTGAGGGCGTAGAGGAGTTTCGAAAGCTGCGATGGGCTAATCCAGAGCTCGAATTCATGCAATTTTCCTAAGGCGAGAAGAAGCCGAGATTCCTCATAGTCGAAGTCCCGTTTGCGCAGCACATCCACAAGGATGTTCGTGTCGAGCAGCAGGTTCATTCGAAGTCCTCTTTCGATGCTCGGCCTTTCCCGATAAGCCGTCGCTGCTTAGCTTCGTCTTCGTCCATATCGATGAAGTCGTCCGGCGAAACGCGGGCGATCCCGTCGACGAAGGCGAGGGCATCGTTTAAATCCCGCAAGTTGATGGGCGTTTTCTTGCTCGGCGCCAACGGCCATGCATGCGTCTCCAAGACGCGGTCGTACAGCTCGTTTATTGCCTGTGAGGCGCTATAACCAAGCTCGCGGAGGATTTCGTTCCCGGCATTCTTTTTCGACTGGGACATTCGTGCCGTCACCATTGCGTCTGGCATTTTGATCTCCCTTCGAGTTGCTCTTGCGCGAGTTTCGCTTAGTGCTGGGTGGGGCGCAGGACGGGTGGTCGCCTGTGCGCCGGCGGTCGTAGCACTTTCGAACTGTAAAGTACAACGTACAACGTACAACGAGTATATAACATCGTGAAAAGTTCAGCAACCGAAAATCGAAAGCTTGTTCGTGTTTTGATGCATCCCGTCGCCGACCTACTGAGAGAGGCTTTCTATTTGGCGGCCAGTGCGGGAATCTTCACGTATTGGTAAACAGCCCGTTTGAACAGCGGGATTTTCCGGGATTGGGCGGGGATTATCATTTGCTGCGTAGTTTTCCTTATCAGATAATGATGAAGTCCGACAGGTGTTGGGGTTCGCAAAGGGGTTTCGTGCGGATCTTCCTGGCAACGCGCGGAATGCGCTACTGGTGCGATTTGATTGTTTGCATATCGAACGCAAACAGCGCGGTGTCGCAATGGCCATCGGCGCCTGAATGACATGGCTTCCAGCGAATGACGCCCCGAAACCCAACCTTGCTACTAGGAAATGTTAACGGTTTGTTGCGATCATGCGCTATGAGTCGGCCTGACCGGCGAAAGGTCGAGTTGGGCGCATCCGCGCTCGTAAAACCATCGCGAAGGGTTGGTAATCAAGCGTCTGCTAAAGCAACGTGGAGAGGGCCTGTCTGCTCCCGTTTCACGACCGGAGCGGTTATACTTAAGCGATTGACTTTTTATCGGCAAACCAGCTGAAAGGCTGGGACGCAAAGCTATAGGGCCTGGAAATGGCAGCCAGTTGCAACCCCTCTCGAGGGCGCCGCGCGCTGCAAGTGCCGGGAACGCCGCAAAGGCGCCTTTTGCGTGGGACGAGGCGAGGATAGGGCTGCGGGAATGGGCAGGAACATGACGAGGCGAACGCTGGCGAAGGCGGCCGTTGCCGCGCTGGCGCTGGCGTCTTTCGGGGGGGGATGCTCCCCGTCGGGAAAGACCACCGGATCAGCTAAATCCGCATCCGGCGCGGCAAGTAGCGCTGCCGGCGCCGACAATCCGCTCACCGTCTATCTTTGGGACACGGACCTCATTCGCGACCTCGGGCCCTATCTGCACGAACAGATGCCGGACACGCCAATCCAGTTCATCGCTGGCAACAACGACGTGGACCTGTACAGCTATCTGCTCGAACACGGCGAGCTGCCCGACATCATCACCGTGCGCCGTTTCGCGGGAACCGAGGCGAAGGATCTGCGCCCGCATCTTCTGGACTTCTCGTACTACGACGTCGTTTCGGGGTTCACCTCGTCGTCGCTGCAGTACTACAAGAACGCCGACGGCGAAATCAACTGGCTTCCCATCTGCGGCATCCCGCAAACCATCATCGCGAACAAGACGCTGTTCGAGCAGCATGGCCTTGGCCTGCCGCAAAACTATCGGGAATACGCCGAGGTCTGCCAGGCTTTCTCGGGCGCGGGCATCAAGCCCTACGCGCTTGATTTGGCGGAGGACTGGTCGAGCCACGAAATGGTCCAGGCGGGCGGCATCGGCGAGCTGATGAGCCTTGCCGGCATCACGTGGCGCGCCCAGGCCGAAAGCGCGGAAGGCGAAATCGCCTTCGACGAGACGCTGTGGCGCAACATCTTCGCGCAAACGGCCACGCTGCTCAAGGATTCCGGCTTCACCGCCAACGACCTCTCCCTTGGCACGGACGACGCGATGCGCCTGTTCGTCGAAGGTAAAGCGGCCATGTTCCACGGATCGCCCGTGCATTTCAAGCAGTGCCGGGCCCAGATGAGCGCCGAGCTGGTCCGCGTGCCGTATTTCTCGCAAATATCCAACGAGGGCTACGTGTACATGACGCCGTCTCTGCATATTGCGCTGAACGCGAACCTGGAGGGCAACCCTGATCGCCTCGACGCCGCGCTCGGCGTCCTGACGCACATCCTCTCGACCGAGGGGCAGAAGCTGATCGCCAACGGCAGCAGCGTCATCTCCTTCAATCCGAGCGTCGCCTCCATCACCGACGGCATGGTCGGGCTCGAAGACGAGATCGCGAACAATCAGTACTACATCCGCTATTCGTCGCAGAAGTCGTTTGGCGCCAGCGTGAAAGCCGTAGGCGGCCTGCTCGCGCAAACGATGGACGAAAGCCAGGCCTTCGAGGCGTTCCGCGCCGCGATAAACAGCGAGGACGCACAGGCCGAGCTGTTCGCGAACTTCACCCGCGACTACGCGCTCGCCCCGAACGCGGCCGGCGGGCGCGACGCCGCGTCCTGCATCCTCTCGACGGTGCGCCGGGAAAACGGGGCCGATCTGGCCATCGCACCCTACTATTACTTCACGTCGTCCATCTACCAGGGCGAATGCTCGAAGAGCCGGGTCAGTCTCATGGTTGCCAACAAGCCCAACCCCGCATCGCTGCATCGCGTCACCCTGTCCGGCGGCGAGCTGCGGGCGCTGGTGGCGAACAACCTTGCGGGCACGGACGGGGATTTCCGCCCGGCAAACGCCTGGGAGCTTCCCGTGGCTTCGGGCATGAAGCTTGCGGTGCGCCCCGACGGCGCGAACTTCGAACTGGAAGAGGTGCTGGTGGACGGTTCGCCGCTAGACGAGGGGGCGCAGTACTCCGTTCTGCTCACTGACGGCGTCGTTTCCGGCTTGGGAAGCGATGCTGCGGCGCTGGCCGACGTGACGCTTTCGACGGCATGGACCCAGGCCGTGGGAAGCGGTCGCGAGCTGGCCGAGCCCGAGGACTACCTTGAGGTGCGGGGATAGCCATGGAAACTGAGAAGAAACCGAGTGCGGCCCGTAAGGTCGCACTCCCGCTTATCCTGGCCGCGGTTCTGGTGCTTATCGGCGCAACGTGCGTCCAGCTGCTTTTGGGGCAGATGAACCGCGCCATCGAGGACAACGGCAAGCTGAGCATGCAGGCCGTCGTCGAACAGCTGGAGCAATCCTACGAATTGCAGGTGGAAAACTATTACAGCCGCCTGCGTTTGGTGGACGCTTATGCGGCCCAAGGGAGCTCCGACCTTGCCGACGGAGGGGATTTCGGCCGCTTCGTGGAAACGCTTGAAGGGCAGACGAGCTGGCAGATCCTCTTCATCAAGGACAACGGCACCGCGATGATGCTTGACGGGAACGAGCGAAAGCTCGACATCTCGGCCACGTTTTTGTCCGACCTGGAAAGCGGCCAGAACATCGCCAAGCTCGTTTCCTACAGCGACGGGCAGACGACCGAGGGCAAATTCCTGGTCGCCATCCCCTGCCAGGCGTATACGCTGGGCGGGCAGACCTTCACGTCCATCGGGGCGCTGATCGACCGTTCGGAGATGGACTCCGCGCTGAAGCTTCACGCCTACGGCGAAAAGGCGTTCGTGTTCATGCTGAATTCGGACGGGGAGGTTCTCTACACCAACCAGGCCGACGAGAAGCTGTTCCAAAACTACTCGCTGCTCAAGCACCTGAACAGGGACGGGGCCCTTACGCAGGACCAGTTCGATCACCTGCAGAATTCGTTTGCGCAAGGCGTCGGCGACGTGGAACTTCTCGGTGACGACAGCAACGCGTATTACCTGGGACACGTCCCGATGGAGAACAGCAGCTTCACCATCGTCTGCATTGCTGCGAAGGGGGTCGTCGACAACACGCTCGCCTCGTATCAGAAGACGGTGTTCCTCTCGGTTATGGCCATGGCGGTGATCCTGCTGCTTTTGCTCGGGGGCTTCTTCTTCGGCTTGTGGAGGGCCAGCGTCGCCAACCAAAAGGCCGCCTACCAGCGAGAGAGCCTCGAGCAGCAACGCCAGAGCATGGAGAAGCTGGAAGCCCTCAACGGCAAGCTGAAGGAAACCCAGGCCGTCACGGTGCAGGCCCTGAAGGCCGCGGAGGTCGCGAACAAGGCGAAGACGAGCTTCCTGTCCAACATGTCCCACGACATCCGCACGCCCCTGAACGCGATTATCGGGCTGTCTTCGCTCATCGAGCACGACGCCGCCGACGAGCGCCGCGTGCTCGAGCACGTGCACAAGGTGCAGGTTTCCTCCCATGCCCTTCTGGAAATCCTCAACGAGGTCCTGGACATGAACAAGATTGAATCGGGGAAGACGACGCTCAGCTACTCGAATTTCTCCCTGGTCGATTTCGCGCGCGACGCCGAGGACATGTTCCGCCCCCAGGCCGAGGCGAAGGGGCAGACGTTCGAGCTGGTCACCGAGGGCATCCAACATCAATGGGTGCGCGGCGATCGCGTGCGCTTGATGCAGATCGCGAGCAACCTGCTGTCCAATGCCGTCAAGTACACGCAGCCGGGAGGAAGCATCCGGTTTACCATCGAGGAGTACGCGGCAAGCTCGGAAGCGTACGCGAAGTTCAGCTTCGTGGTGCAAGACGACGGCGTCGGCATGGACGAGGATTTCCAAGGCAAGCTGTTCGACGCGTTCACGCGCGAGGAAAGCACGCTCACGAACAAGATTCAGGGCACGGGCCTGGGGATGGCGATCACCAAGAGCCTGGTCGAGCTGATGGGCGGCACCATCAGCGTCTCGAGCGAGAAGGGCAAGGGAAGCCGCTTCGTGGTCATGCTCGATATGAAGGTGGTGCAGGAAGGGGCCGAGGCTGCGGGTGCGGCTGGGGTCGCAAAGCGCAGGGGCGCCGCCGGCGGGCGGGGCGAGGTTTCGCTTGCGGGCATGCGGTTCCTGTGCGCCGAGGACAACGCGCTCAACGCGGAGATTCTCGCGGAGCTGCTCGACGTCGAGGGCGCGCAGTGCACCATTTGCGAGAACGGGCGGGAGCTGCTCGAGGTGTTCGAGAATTCGAAGGCGGGCGCGTTCGACATGATTTTGATGGACGTGCAGATGCCCGTGATGAACGGCTACGAGGCCGCGGGCGCGGTGCGCGCCAGCTCGCATGAGCAGGCGGCGGACATCCCGATCATAGCCATGACCGCCAACGCGTTTTCCGAGGATATCCAGGCGTCCCTCGCCGCCGGCATGGACGCACACGTGTCGAAGCCGATCGACATGGGCGTGCTGAAGAAGACGATAGCCGGGCTGTAGCGCGCGAGCGCGCGAGCGGCTGTGGCTTGCGTGCGGGCGAGCGAGC
>CAVGAF010000048.1:0-13792 GCA_963627055.1 Butyrivibrio sp. CAG:318
ACATCCCGCACACATCTCGGCGGGCGGCGGGGGATCCCCGGCGGGAGGGGCCGCCATCGTGCGTCAATCTTGAGCTAGTGGAGCCTTACTATATATACAGTTGATTCTTCTTCTGAGGACGTTTGTCGGATCGGCCTGTCTGTGCAGCTTGCAAAGATGGTCTTTGCCTCCAGCTGACGCTAACTTGCAGAGCCTTAATGCGGCTCGTTTGTTAGACAAGAAATCTTGGTTCGGATGTAAGTCTGCTCCCTTTGATGTCGGCAACTTGGGCGACCCCTCTCTTAGGGAGAGCGCGTTCGCTAGCGCCCGATATGCCGATCGCGCTTCGGACCCGGAAGCCTTAGCAATGACCCTAAAACAAAGGCGACCCGCCGGAGGGGATGGCGGGTCGCTGAAGGAGATTTCGGAAGCCAAGGAGGACAAGGGGTTCGTCGCGTCACACGCAAGGGGAACGTGCTGGATCGTGTAAGGGGAGGGATCCTTGACGCGGCTTTAATTTCGACTTCCGCGGATATGCAATTGACGTTCATGTATAGTACCGGCTCCGATTACCGCCCACATCCCCCGATGGTGGGGTTTTCGATGGGAATTTTTCCTCAATTTACAACAACCCGAAAGGGGTTGCCTTACGTTTTCCCAGGTGAAAATGGGGTTGTATCGATAACCCCTTCAAACTGAGTCCGAATTGGCCTGTGATACCATGCAGCGCGTTGAGAGGAACAAGGATGAAAATCAATCGTACCGAGACCGATGAGGTCGCGCGAAAAGAGGGCGAAAACAAGGGGAAGCCCTCCTTGAAAGCGCACTATTTTGCTTACATAGGCATCGCCGGACCGCTTGCTTGGGGCTTCCTTGTCAATGCGGCCAGCAGCTCGCATGCGGACATGCAGGTGTCATGGCAAGTGGCGTATTTAACCCTTTCCGCAGCCATGCTATTTGGCGGTCTGCTTGCCAGTAAAAAGCTCCCTTTTCTAACGAGCAAGGCGATGCAAATCTGCGTCGGCATCATTGGCGCGATTAGCACGCTATTGCTTACCGCCTCCTTCGAGGTGTCGGGGCTCGAAAGCCTACAGATGCCCGCATCTATTCTCTGCACCTGCGTGCTTGGTTGGATGTATCTGCAGTGGGGTCTTTTCTACGAAAAGGTCGAACTTAAGCTAGCCATCATCTGCCTATTCGCCGCAAATATTGCCGGATGCCTGGCCAAGACGCTGGCACATTTCTGCCCCCTGCCAATCGAAGTTGCAATTGCGATGTTACTGCCGGCTTTGTCGATTGTTTCCTGCCGTATCGCAACCAGCCACATCCCCGCTTCCAGCACGCCAACCGTCCGCTTCGAGTCGCATAACCTCTACAGCCTTTGGAAGGTGTGCGTCGCCATTGCGGCATTCAGCTTCGTTACGGCGTTTTTGGTGGGTCGCTTCTCGGGGAATCAAAGCTCGGTCGCCGCCGTTGAGTTTTTGTTGGCGCGCGGCTTCGAAATCATCGTGTCCGCAGTGGTGCTTTTGATCGTCGCGAAACTAAAGCATGCGTTCAACTTCGCGCAGTTGTGGCGCATCGTGTTGGTAGTGCTTGCGATCGACATCCTCTGCCTTACGGCCTTGCCCGAATTCAACCTGCTGAGATGCGTGGAAAGCAGCGCCTGGGATTTGGTGGTTCTATTCGCCTGGCTGACCCTTGCAGACATCGCACGCCATGCCACCTTCCCCTCTCCCCTAGTGTTCGGCGGCGGCTGGGCCTGCTACGCGGCGCCGTTCGCCATTGGGTCGGCCTTCGCCACGGCGGCGCCGATCGGGGTAATTGACGCAACCACGACGGTCGCCCTCATGTTCATATTACTTTTGACAGCAACCTTCTGCCTGGAGCTGCGCGACCAGAACACGAAGTGGATTTTCGCGGAACTGTCCGGGGAGCCGTCGACCGCACCCGCGGACTACACGAGCATCGACGACCGCTGCGAAGCCATCGCCAAGGCGAAGCACCTCACGCCGCGCGAACTTGAAATCATGCAGCTGCTTTGCAAAGGGCGAACGAAGGCCTACATCGCCGAAACGCTCTATCTTACGGAGAACACCGTCAAGGGACACACGAAACATATTTATACGAAGCTCGACGTGCACAGCAAGCAGGAGCTTATGGACCTGATTGAGCGATAACTCCGCTTGCGGGTTTTTCGCCCCGAAAGCAACGCGCCGCCGCCCGAAGAGACTCGGGCGGCGGCGCGTTTCGTTTCAACGGTTTCGACCTGCTCAGTACATAAGGTGCGACCCCGGGCAAGCAATTCCCCGTTAGCCGAGGATCGCGTCAAGCTCCAAGGGCGGCTCTATGCGGCAGACGTAATCGTCAGCAGCCTCGTCGATATCGAGCAAGACGTGGCTTCGATCGGGCAGGCCTCCCTCAACGATGCTTTGAGCGATGCGATCGACGACCTCGCGTTGCACCAAGCGCTTGCAGGGTCGGGCGCCGTACACCGGGTCGAAACCGTCGATGGACAGGCGCTCCATAGCGGCAGGCGTGACGTCGAGCGTGACGCGACGGTCGGCCAGGCGCTTGCGCACGTCGTCAAGCTGCAGCTCGACGATAGGCTCCATGTCGGCAATGGACAAGGCGTGGAACGTGATGACGTCGTCGATGCGGTTGAGGAATTCGGGGCGGAACGTGTTGCGCAACGCGTCGTTGATGGCGTTCGACAAATCGGCGAGGCTCTTGGCCGCCGACTGCACATCGCCCTTCATCACGTTCTCCATGACATCGCCCATCGTCTCCTGGTTCGCGTTCGCGCTTTCGTATTCGCGAATAGCCTGGGAACCGATGTTGCTGGTCATGATGATGATGGCGTTCTTGAACGACACCAGGCGACCTTGGCCATCGGTCAGGCGCCCGTCGTCGAGCACCTGCAACAGGATGTTGAACACGTCGGGATGCGCCTTCTCAACCTCGTCAAGAAGGATGACGCTGTAGGGGCGCCGACGCACGGCCTCGGTGAGCTGGCCGCCCTCGTCGTAACCGACATACCCCGGAGGGGCACCGATAAGGCGCTGGACGCTGAACTTCTCCATGTACTCGGACATGTCGATGCGCACCATGGCCTTTTCGCTGTCGAACAGGCATTCAGCCAGGGCCTTCGCCAGCTCCGTCTTGCCGACGCCGGTCGGGCCGAGGAACAAAAACGAGCCGATGGGCTTGTTCGGGTCGGACAGGCCCGCGCGGTTGCGGCGGATTGCCCCGGCGACCGCGGATACCGCCTCGTCCTGGCCAATGACACGTTCATGCAGCTTGGATTCGAGGTCGACGAGCTTCTCCATTTCGCCCTGCATCATCTTGGACACGGGAATGCCCGTCCATGCGGAAACGACCTCGGCGATTTCCTCCTGGGAAACCTCCTCTTTCAAAATGGCGCCGTCTTGCTGCTTGGTGTTGAGGTCGTTTTCGGCCTGCTCGAGCTTGCGCTGCAGGTCGGGAATGCGACCGTAGCGGATTTCGGAAGCCTTGACCAGATCGCCCTCGCGAGTTGCACGTTCCTCTTCGGTTTGCGCGGCCTCAAGGTCGGCCTTGAGGTTCTGGACGTTTTCGATGACGTCCTTCTCGTTCTGCCACTCCGCCTTGCGCTTCGACAGGCCGTCTTTTGCCTCGGCGATTTCCTTGCGAAGGCTTTCCAGGCGCTCGCGGCTGACCTCGTCGGTCTCCTTCATAAGCGCCTGCTCCTCGATCTGCATCTGCGTGAGCTTGCGCTCGGCGAGGTCGACCTCTTCAGGCATGCTGTCGATTTCGATGCGCAAACGGCTAGCCGCCTCGTCCATGAGGTCGATTGCCTTGTCGGGAAGGAATCGATCGGAAATATAGCGGTTCGAAAGCTCGGCGCAGGAAACAATAGCCGCGTCGGTAATGCGGACGCCGTGGTGAATTTCGTACTTCTCCTTTAAGCCTCGAAGAATGGCGATGGTGTCCTCGACCGTCGGCTCGCTGACGACGACCGTCTGGAAACGGCGCTCGAGCGCTGCGTCCTTCTCGATGTACTTGCGGTACTCATCGAGCGTAGTGGCGCCAATGGCATGCAGCTCGCCGCGAGCAAGCGCGGGCTTGAGCATGTTGCCGGCATCCATCGAGCTGTCGCCGGTGGAACCTGCGCCCACAATGGTATGCAACTCATCGATGAACAGGATGATTTGCCCGTTGCTTTCCTTGACCTCGCGCAGGACGGCCTTCAGCCGGTCCTCGAATTCGCCGCGATACTTCGCGCCGGCGACCATAGCTCCCAAATCGAGCGCGATGACGTCGTGGTCCTTCAAGCCGGAAGGAACGTCGCCCGCGACAATGCGCTGGGCAAGCCCCTCCACGATGGCCGTTTTGCCAACGCCGGGTTCGCCAATGAGCACGGGGTTGTTCTTCGTGCGGCGGCTGAGCACTTGGATGGTTCGGCGAATTTCCTCGGAGCGGCCGATCACTGGATCGAGCTTGCCCTCGCGCGCTTTCTGCGTAAGGTTCTGCCCGTACTGGTTGAGCGCGTCGAGCTCCGGCTTGCTCTGCTGGTCGGTGACGCGCGTGGAGCCACGCAGGGACTCGTACGCTTCCTCGACGGTCTTACCCGTGATGCCCAGCGCGTTCAGGACGCGCCCCGCATCCGTCTTGTCCTCGGCCAGCGCGACGAGCAGATGCTCCGTGGTCGCATAGCTGTCGCCCATGCGCTCTGCGGCCTTCACGGCGTTGTCGATGACCTTCATCAGGTCGTTGCTCGGCATGGCCATGGGCAGCGTAGACCCGGAAGCCTTCGGCATCTTCGCGATGGCATCGTCTACGTTCTGCGCAAGCAGCGCAGGATCGGCGCCGACGCGCTTGATGATTGCGGATAGGTTGTTTTCAGATGCATCCAGCATGGCTTTCAGCAGATGAATCGGCTGAATGGTGCTGGATTGGGCATCTCCGGCCACGCCCATGGACGCCTGAAAGGCCTCCTGCGCCGTAACCGCTAATTTGTCTAGTCTCATAAGGAACCTCCTCACGAAAAGGTTCTGAATCTTCTTTCTACTTTTACTTTTTCCGACGCCATCTCACAGCAGCGCGCTTCACAGCAGCACGTTCGGGCGGCGCACGACGATGGCGGTCGGCGATTGCACGAGCGAGTTCACACTTTCACGCGTCTCCATCTCGTGAACGCGATCGGCAAGCCGACGAACCCTCTTGTGAAGGTCGTCGATTTCCTGGTCGCGCTCGTCGAGACGCCCCTGCAAGTCGAGGATGCGAATCACGCCGGCAAGGTTGATGCCCTCGCCGGTCAGCTCGTTGATAAGGTTGAGCCGCTCGATGTCGGCCTGCGAGTACATGCGCGTATTACCGCTCGTTCGCTGGGGCGTGACCAGGCCCTTCTGCTCATAGGCACGCAACGTTTGCGGATGAACGCCCGCAAGCTCCGCCGCGACGCCGATCATGTAGAGAGGCCGGTTGCGATCGGTCCATTCGGGCATGCCTACCAGCTCCTCACGTTGTCGGTGGTCGCGCTCAGATACGCTTCCATGGCTTGCCGCTGCTCAGCGTTCATAGAGCGCGGGACCTGCACCTTGACGGTGATCTTCAAGTCGCCGTCACCTGTGCCTTTAAGCTTCGGGGCGCCTTTGCCGCGCACCGACAGGACGGTTTCATCCTGCGTTCCCGCGGGGATCTTCACGCGCACCTTCGTACCATCGGGAGCGGGAACGACGACGTTCGCGCCCAATGCGGCCTCCGCAATGCTCACCGGAACCTCCAGCAGCACGTCGGCCCCATCGCGCTTGAAGAACGCATGGTCCTCGATGCGCGTGGTGACCAGCAAATCTCCCGCATCGCCGCCTGCCTCGCCGGGCGCGCCCTTGCCGCGAAAGCGGACTCGACCGCCGTCGACGGCCCCCGCCGGCACCTTCACCGTCAGGGTCTCCGGCTCGTTTTTGCCGGGAATGCGCACCGTCACGCGCTTTTCGGTACCGCGAAACGCTTCGTCGAACGTTATGTTCAGCGTGACGTTCATGTCCTGGCCCTTGCGCGGGCGAGGCTGGCGCCCACCGAAGCCGGAGCCTCCGTTGAAATTCCAATCGGAACCGAAGGCGCCTTCGCCGCGGCGAATGCTTTCCAAGATGTCGGCCCAGCTGCCGAAGCCGCTGCCCGCGCCCCCGAAAATGTCATCCATGTTGACGGAGCCGCCCCACCCGTGGGGGATTTGACTTTGGCTCGCCGTTCCATATTGGTCGTACAGCTTGCGCTTCTTATCGTCCGACAAGACCTCGTACGCCTCGTTGAGCTCCTTGAACTTCGCCTCGTCGCCACCGGCGTCGGGGTGATGCTTCCGCGCAAGTTTGCGAAACGCCTTCTTTATCTCGTCGGTGGACGCCGTGCGCGGAACGCCCAGCGTCTTGTAGTAGTCCGGAGTAGCCGGCATGCGATCCACCTTCCTTTCCATTTGAACAGCAAGGGCGGACATGCCGCCCGCCCTTACCTTACTTGATTACTCTTCTTCCGCTTCGGGCTTCGGCCGCTTCGGACCGCCCGTGGTCACCGTGACCATCGCCGGCCTGAGCACCTTCGCACCCATCTTGTAGCCCTTCTGGTACACCTGGTTTACGGTTTCGTCCGGAACCGAGGCGTCCTCGACCGTCGCGACCGCCTGGCACTCGAGCGCGTCAAACGCCTCGCCAGCCGGATTGATGACGGCGACGCCGCCGCTCGTCAGCACGCCGACAAACTTGCTATGCACGGCTTTCACGCCGTCCATCAGGCCGGACTCGCCATTCTGCTCTGCGTAGTCGATGGTGCGCTCGAAGTCGTCAATGACGGGAAGCAGGCTTTCGACCAGCTTTTCACCCGCGCGGGCTCGCTCGGCTTCGCGCTGCTCGGCCGTGCGACGGCGATACGTGTCCCACTCCGCGTGCAAGCGCAGGTACTTGTCCTGCCACTCGGCCGCCTTCGCCTCGGCTTGAGCCACGAGCTCGTCGTTCGTGACTGCGGCCTTTTCGGAGTCGGCCTCCTCGGAGTCGGTCGGCTGCGCGTCAATTACCTCGGCTTCCGCGACTTGGGCCTCGTCCTCGGGCGACGCCTCCGCGGATTTCGTCTCGTCAACATCCTGAATGGGAATCTGCTTGCCCTCGTCCTGCGTCGCGCGCTCAGGCTCGGGCGTGCTCTGCGCTGCCATAGCCGCTACTTCCCTTCCTTGGTGTCGTCGACGACCTCGTAGTCCGCCTCAATCGGGCCGTCGTCGGACTGGGCGCCCGCGGCGGCACCTTCGGCGCCAGGCTGAGCCTGCTGGCTGTAGGCGACCTCGGCCAGCTTGTACCCGGCCTGCTGCAACTTCTCGGTTGCAGCCTTGATGGCATCGATGTCGGAGCCGGCCAGAGCGCTCTTCGCCTCGTTGATGGCCTCCTCGGCGGCAGACTTGGAATCGGCGGGAACCTTGTCGCCCAGCTCGGAGAGCGTCTGCTCGGTCGCATTGACCAGGGCGTCGCAGTTGTTGCGGGTCTCAACCTCTTCCTTGCGCTTCTTGTCTTCCTCGGCGTGGGCCTCGGCGTCCTTGACCATGCGATCGACTTCGTCGTCGTTCAGGGCGGTGGAGCCGCTGATGGTGATCTGCTGCTGCTTGCCGGTGCCCAGGTCCTTCGCGGAAACGTTCACGATGCCGTTGGCGTCGATGTCGAAGGTGACCTCGATCTGCGGCACGCCACGACGAGCGGCCGGGATGCCGGTCAGCTGGAACTTGCCGAGCGTCTTGTTGTCCTGGGCCATCTGGCGCTCGCCCTGCAGAACGTGGATTTCAACGGACGTCTGGTTGTCGGCGGCCGTGGAGTACACCTCGGTCTTGCGGGTCGGGATGGTGGTGTTGCGGTCGATCATCTTGGTCATGACGCCGCCCATGGTCTCAACGCCGAGGGACAGGGGCGTGACGTCGAGCAGCAGGATGCCCTCGACGTCGCCGGAAAGCACGCCGCCCTGAACGGCAGCGCCCATGGCCACTACCTCGTCGGGGTTCACGGACATGTTGGGCTGCTTGCCGGTCATGCGCTTGACCAGCTCCTGCACGGCGGGCATACGCGTGGAGCCGCCGACGAGGATGACCTCGTCGATTTCGCCCTGGGAAAGGCCGGCGTCGCGCAGCGCCTGCTCGACAGGCTTGCGGCAGCGGTCGAGCAGATCCTTGGTCACGGACTCGAACTCCGCGCGGGTCAGCGTGTAGTCCAGATGCTTCGGGCCGGTGGCGTCGGCGGTGATGAAGGGCAGGTTGATGTTGGCCTGCGTGGTGCTCGACAACTCCATCTTCGCCTTTTCGGCAGCTTCCTTCAGACGCTGCAGCGCCATCTTGTCCTTGCGCAGGTCGATGCCGCCATTGTCCTTGGCGAACTTGTCGGCCAGCCAATCGATCACGCGGTGATCCCAGTCGTCGCCGCCGAGGTGGTTGTCGCCCGCAGTGGCCGCAACCTCGAAGACGCCGTCGCCGAGCTCGAGGATGGAGACGTCGAAGGTGCCGCCGCCAAGGTCGAACACGAGGATCTTCTGGTCCTTGTTGGTTTTGTCCAGGCCGTAAGCCAGAGCAGCGGCCGTGGGCTCGTTGATGATGCGCAGAACCTCGAGGCCGGCGATTTTACCGGCGTCCTTGGTGGCCTGACGCTGAGCGTCGTTGAAGTAGGCCGGGACGGTGATGACGGCCTGCGTGATGGGCGAGCCGACCTGCTTCTCGGCGTCGTTCTTCAGCTTCTGCAGAACCATGGCGGAGATTTCCTCGGGCGTGTAGTCCTTGCCCTCGATGTCCACGACGGTGCGGCCGTCCTTGCCGGCCTTCACCTTGTAGCTGACCTTGCTCTGCTCGTCGGAGGACTCGGAGAACGAACGGCCGATGAAGCGCTTGACGGACGAAACGGTGTTCTCCGGGTTGGTGACGGCCTGGTTCTTCGCAGCCTTGCCGACCACGCGCTCGCCGTCCTTGCGGAAGCCCTCGACGGAAGGCGTGGTGCGGTCGCCTTCGGCGTTGACGAGGATTTCCGGCTCGGAGCCTTCCATGACCGCCATGGCGGAATTGGTGGTGCCGAGGTCGATACCCAGAATCTTACCCATTGTATTGCTTCCTCTCACTTGGAGTTATGTAACCAAACGGTATGCGCTGGATGCTAGGCCGTGGCGGCTTAGCGTTTTTCCAACGCATCCAAATATAAAATCTAAGTCCCCAACTGTCAAGTTATATACGAAATTAAAGGTTACGTTTTGTTAACGCGAACCTTCTAAGATTCTAGAATCGAACCCATCATGACCGTGAACAGGGGAAACACCACTCAACTTGCGGACCGGGAACAAGCCGGAAGCCTCTTCCCTGCCCTTCACTCATCTATTTCGGATGCGAGAATATCTAAGTGGGGATCGCTCAGATACAAAACGAGCCCCTTACCCATATATAGGTAAGGGGCTCGTTTCAGTTGCGATGTTTGTTCGCGAGCGAGCTTACTCCTCGACGACCTCGGGGATCGCACCCATGGGGCACTCCTCGACGCAGTCGCCGCAGGCGATGCAGTTCTCCTCGTTCACGGCCTCGACGACGCCGCCGTTCACTTCCAGAACCTCCTGCGGGCACGCGTCGACGCAAATGCCGCAGCCGATGCACTCGTCAGTTTCGATAACCGGATGAGCCATGGTAACTCCTTCTCGTCTTATAACCCGGCGGAAATTGTTACCGGGTTCTACCCCAATTAAGTAATGCCCGCACGATACCACTAAAGAAGTCGAATGCAAGACCAATCAACGAAATACCGAGAGCCGCATCGAGGAGCGGTCGAGGGCGTGCGCGAACGCACGAAACGTCGCGGCAAACGCTAGCAAATGCGCGGCAACTGCTCGCCCACCAGCATGTCCAGGATGCGCGTGCCGCCGAACGCCGTGCGCAAAAATACCTTCGAACCGCGATCGGGGCGCATCGAGGAGACCTCGCCGATAATGGCTGCATCGGCGCCGTAGGGGTTTGCGCGCATGGCGGCCAGAGCCTCATCGGCGTCCTCGGGAGCGACCACGCACACCATCTTTCCCTCGTTGGCCACCTGCAGCACATCGTAGCCGAGCATGTCGCATGCGCCTTGCACCGCCGGCTTCACCGGGACCGCGTCCTCATCGACGGTGATGTCGGTGCACGACTGCGCAGCCAGCTCGTTGAGCGTCGAGGCGAGACCGCCGCGCGTTGGATCGCGGAAACAGCGCACGCCGGGGGCTGCGGCCATGACGTCCGCGATGAGGTGGTTGAGCGGGGCGGCGTCGCTTTGCAGGTCGGCTTTGAACGAAAGGGATTCGCGGCAACTCATGATAGTGATGCCGTGGTCGCCCAGGGTTCCGCTGACCAGGACTTTGTCGCCGGGGCGGCACTGGGCGCCCCCGAGGTTCGCCCCTTCGGGCAGCACGCCCACGCCCGCCGTGTTGATGTACACGCCGTCGCCGTGCCCGCGATTGACCACCTTGGTGTCGCCCGTAACCAGGCGCACCCCCGCCTCGCGCGCGACCTCGGCCATGCTGGCGCAGATCCGCTTGAGGTCTGCGACGGGGAAACCCTCCTCGAGGATAAAGCCGCAGCTGAGATAGAGCGGCTTCGCCCCGCTGGTCGCCACGTCGTTTACCGTGCCGCACACCGCAAGGCGCCCGATGTCGCCGCCCGGAAAGAAATGGGGCGTCACTACGAAGCTGTCGGTTGAGAAGGCGAGGCGCTCGCCGGCTCCGGGCGCCGGAAGCACGGCCGCGTCGTCGCCGCGCAGCAATTCGTCGCCCGCATAGGCCGCGAAGAACACCTCGTCGATGATTCTCTTCATCATGGTTCCGCCGCTGCCATGTCCAAGCATGACCGTTTCGTCCACGAAAATCCTCCTCACGAACCGCCTACGACGACGGTTGCGTCGTCGTCAACACCAATTTCCCGTTCTGCACGCCCTTCGTGCCCAGAATGAGGTTCGCAACGCCCTGCACCAGCCCCGTCTCGCCGCGCAGGACGATGATTTCCAGGCACATATGCGCATCGAGGTGCACGTGCATGGTTGAGACGATGTTGCAGAAATAATCGTGCTGAATGGCGTGCAGCTTTTCCTGCAGGTCGCCTGCGTGGTGGTCGAAGACGATGGTGAGCGTGCCCGCAACCTCCTGCCCAGGCACAGCGCAATCATCCTCGACCAGGGCGTCGCGCACCAAGTCGCGCACCACCTCGCTGCGGTTTTTCGCCAGGCCGCGCCGCGCGACCAGCTCGTCGAACCTGGCAAGCAGGTCCTCGGGCATGGCGACCGAGAACCTCATAAGGCCGTTGCTCATAAGCGCCCGCTACACCAATTCCACGGTCACGCCGCCAGCCGCCTGCGCATCATCCTCAAGTGCATCCTTGGCCTCGTCGAGCAGCGCCCGCACGTCGTCGATCAGCGCCTGCGCCTCGTGCAGCTTCTCGGAAACCGTCGCGTAACCGGCATCGCCCGCCTTGTGGCCGAGCGTGTGGGCCCAGCGACGCTCAAGCTTCAGATGGTCGTCGATCTGTTCGATCATCATCTCGAACTGACCCGTATTAATACCGTTGGTGCACATGGCTTTCCTCTTTTCCCTTGATTCGCAGGCGATGCGCCGCGCTGCGGGAAAGCCCGCGCGCCGCACATCGCCGTTCTTGCTATCATGAGTTATACGGCGATGGTCATTCAACTTCAAGAGCGAGTGTGAAAAAATCGATGAGTAGTAACAAATACGAGGTCGCGCTCGATGAAACCTGGGAATTATTCGCAGATCACTTAAGCGGCGCGCGGGCGGGGCTTGTGCTTTGCGTAGGCGCGGGGGCGCTTGGGGACAAGGCGAGGAGCGCGCTGGAAGGCTCCGCGCGGGCACTGGGATACGGAGAGGGAGCCTGCACGTTCGCCGCCGTCTGCGATCTTGAGGAAAACGCACTTTTCGTGCTAGTCGAGGGGATCGATCCCGTCTGCATCGTGGCCACCGACGGGAAAAGCGCGGCGCTTTTGGGACAGGCGTACAAATGCAGCGTACCATCGGGCAAGTCGACGCGGCTGCTCGGCCGCACCTGCGTAGCCTTCCTCGATTTCGACCAGATGCTGGAAAACGACGCAGACAAGCAGATTGCGTGGGCCCTTTTGAAGAAGCTGCCGAAATTCGGCGCATAGGCGCGAAGGGGCACGGCTCAAGACGAGCCAATCCGCGAAACCAAAACCGCAGGTCGTTCGGAAAAGCGCGAACCGGCAACAAGAAAGCCGCCAGACGGGAATGTCGGGCGGCTTATTTATTCCCGCCCTTATACGACCAAAGGCCGCGGGGGATGCGGCCTTTGGTCGGACGAGTGAAACGAGGAGAAATAACTGAGGGACGTTATCTCTGACGGGGAATACTCTATCTGAGAGCTTATTCTCCGTCAAGGATAATCTTTAAAATTCAGCATATTTTTCTCGCGGGCGAACAGGAGGATTGAATTCGCTGCTGCGCGGCGGCGGACTCGCGAACCTCCGACGCAACCAACGACGCGTTCGTCGCAACAAGCGCAGGGCAGCAGCAAAACACAGGTCCGCCAAGGGTTCGGCTGCGTGTTGCTTTCGCAATCTTTACGGCTGCTGAACTGGCATGCTGTTACCATGGGGCGCATGCGGTGCCCGCGCGCATCGCGCAAACCAACCGAACACTCCCGGGAAGGAACCCTCATGGCTAACAAGGGACTCGCCAAGGAACATGATGAGCTGACCATCCTGGTCACCGGAGGCGCCGGATTCATCGGCAGCCACACGTGCGTGGAGCTGATCCAGAACGGCTACCGCGTGGTCATCGTCGACGACCTGAGCAACTCGAGCGAGGTCGCCGTCGAGCGCATCCGAACCATCTGCGGGCTTTCCGCCGATGACGCCCAGCTGCGCTTCTATCAGGCGAATATCCTCGATCGTGGCGCCCTGACCGGCATCTTCGAGGAGAACGACATCGATGCGATCATCCATTTCGCCGGCTTCAAGGCCGTTGGCGAAAGCGTGCAGAAGCCGCTCGAGTACTATTGGAACAACGTTGCCGGCACCTTGGTGCTCTGCGACGTCGCGCGCGCCCATGACGTGAAGAACATCGTGTTCTCCAGCTCGGCCACCGTGTATGGCGAACCCGAGTTCATCCCGATCACCGAGGAATGCCCCAAGCATGACTGCACCAACCCCTACGGTTGGACGAAGAGCATGCTTGAGCAGGTGCTTAGCGACCTTTACGTCGGCGACAACGAGTGGAACGTCGTGCTGCTGCGCTACTTCAACCCCATCGGCGCGCACGAAAGCGGCCTTATCGGCGAAGACCCCAAGGGCATTCCGAACAACCTGCTGCCCTACGTCGCGCAGGTGGCCGTCGGCAAGCTCGCCTGCGTCGGCGTGTTCGGCGATGACTACCCCACCCCCGACGGCACGGGCGTGCGCGACTACATCCACGTCGTCGACCTGGCGCGCGGCCATGTCGCGGCGCTGAACTGGATGGGCGGAAAGGTCGGCACCGGCAAGGCCATCGGCATCGGGTCGATTGCCGGCGAAGCGGCCGAGGACGGCAGCCGCCGCGGCGTGGGCATCTTCAACCTGGGCACCGGCAAGGGCTCGAGCGTGCTCGATGTCGTGCATGCCTTCGAGAAGGCCTGCGGGCATGAAATCCCCTACGAGGTGAAACCCCGCCGCGCAGGCGACATCGCCACGAACTACGCCGCCTGCAACAAGGCCGCGGACGAACTGGGCTGGACCGCGCAGTATGATCTGGACCGCATGTGCGCCGACAGCTGGCGTTGGCAGTCCACCAACCCGGACGGCTACGCGACCAAGTA
>CAVGAF010000049.1:0-9103 GCA_963627055.1 Butyrivibrio sp. CAG:318
ACCTTGAAAGATTGCTAAAGGAAACATCCTAGCAGTATATGAGCAATGCTTACGAGGGTCTTATTGTATCTTTTAAAGGACAATAGGGTCAAAAGAATGCAAAGAGCAGGTTGTGGCCGCATCGGTTCGGGAAGCGCAGGCGGTTCGGGCCGCAGGTGGTGTTGGGCCGATTTTCCGGCTTCGTCGGAAGCACGCTCTTGCGAACACGCCTATGAAAAACCCCAGGTAAGATTGATCTCCCATCCAATTTCGTAGGGTCGAGCGAAAGCTCGACCAGGCCGCAGGCGGCCCTGGGATGCGGCGAAGCCTGCCTGCCGGCCGCTCGAGATGCCGAGGTGCGGCCGGCCGGGGACGCCTTAGGCGAGTTGCTCGGTGAATTCGCTGGGGGGAATCTGGCAGGTGCGCACGCCGTTGCGTAGGCGGATGCGGCCGATGCGCAGCTTGAGCACGCCCGCGCTCTGCAGGTCCGTTGCGGCGAAGCGCGACACCACGAGCCGCTCGTCGGCCTTTCCGGCGAGCGCGTATACGCGCCTGGTGTCCTTCTCGTGCTCTCGTTCCTGCTTGTCGAGCGGCATTTCCGCGCCGTCGAAGTAGGCGCGGCAGGGGATGAAGCCGTCCACGAAGCCGGAAACGATGAGCACCTTCGGGGAAAGCCCGGCGCAGAGGTCGTAGGGGATCACTGTGACGGCGCTCGTGCCGTCCGCGACGGGGGACAGCAGGCGGGCGCGGAAACGCGCGGCCATCGCGGCGGCGGAGTCACCTTCCGCCCCGGTGGCGTCGGTCGGCTCAAGGCAGAGTTCGCGGACGACGTGAGGGACGCTCGCGTCGGCGTCGTCGGTGACGATCTTGGCAATCTTGTCCAGCAAAGCTTCGCCTGCAAGCCCTTCGGTTGCCGCGATGAGCGCCAAGCCGGATTCGCGGGCCTCGGCGACGCGCTGCGCGCCGACGACCTGGTCGGAGTTGGGAGCCGCCGCCTCGGCGTGGTCGAAGGCGGCTTCCAGCGCGGCGACGAGGCCAAGCCCCTGCTCGCCGGCGAATGCGCGCAGGTTCGACACGGCCGAGCTGTTCGCAAGCCAGTCGTTGTAGCCGCACCAGCAGCGCCAGGCGAGCGCGTTTGACGGGTCGGCCACCAAATCAAGCGCCGTCAGGATGCGCGCGGGCGTGCATTTCGCGTTGTCGCGGACGTCTCCGCGGACGGGCTGCTTGGCGGGAAGCTCATCGACCGGCACGCCGGCGTGCGCGAGCGCCTTGGCCAGGTTGCGGCCCCAGGTGCCGTTGGGGGCTGCGACGACGATGTCGCCGGGGCGGAATCCCTCGTCAAGCGCGCGCGAAACGTAGTCGGCCACGCCGAGGAACTCGTCTTCGGGCTGGTCGAAATCGAGCAGGACCGTGCTGTCGCCCGCGCCGGGCTCGCTCTCGTCGTCCGCCGCCTCGAACGCGATGGTCGCGACGGCCGGGTCGGCAAGGAGCCGCTTGGCGGCAGTAGCCGACGCCGCGCAGCGGTGGCAGCGCACAAGCTCGATATCTTCGAGGTGCGCATGCGCATCCGCGAATTCGTCCAGGCCGGCGACGTACGGGTAGCTCTCGTACGCCTGCGCGCAGGCCACGCGGTCGCCCGCGATGGTGACGGAGGCGCGGGCAAGCAGGTTCGTCAGCACCTGCGACGCCCTGCTTATCAATTGGTAGTCGTCGACGAGCACGTGCGCAAAGGAGTTCGCGGTACGCGCGCCGTCGTGGGTGCGCAGGTAGTTCACGGCGAGATTCGAAGCCTCGGGCTCGGCGATGGCCTCCATGAACGCAAGGTTCGCCTTCAAAAGCTCGTGAATGTTGGTCTCCTCGCCGGCGAGCAGCCACTTCTCGTCGTCGTCGGCCAGCTCGGTCCAGCTGCGATAGAAGAACTTCAGCATCTCGCGCAGGCGCTTCGGGCGCAGGCCGCTCACCTTCATGTCCTCGAGGAGGAACAGCTCTTCGTAGGCGGTGAGCAGGCGCGGGGCGCGGCCGGTCCAGCGGCGCGCGTCGGGGCCGGAGAGCACCTTGAGGGCGAGCGCGCGCGGCGTGGTGACGACGACGTCGCGCGCGGTTTCGTCGTCACACGCGTTGCGAAGCCGCTCCTCGAAGGCGCGGGCGGATTGCGGCGTTGCGCAGGCGACGAGCACGTCGCTGGCCGCCGCGCCGCCCTTCAGAAGGCCGATTACTCGGCCGATGAGTTCCTGCGTTTTCCCGCAGCCGACGCCACCGATGATGCGCGTGGCCTGCGTGTTGGTTGTCTGAGCCATGTCGGCCTCCTGCTCGAATGCTCTTTCGTGCCGCGCGGGGTCCGTCGCGGCGGGTGGTTGACGAAGGGGGAGATGACGGCCCTGTTTCACATGGAGGGAGGGGTGTATGGGGATCGAGCCGTCATCTCCCGGGCGGAGGGCGGCTTGCCCCAATTCCCTTGCCAAGCCGCCCTCCGCCCGGGAGGCTTTACCGCGTAGGCGGGATGGAGCCTCCCCGATGCGGGGAATGAAACGTGGTGCGCGGGCGCTACTTCCCGCTTGCCGCCTTGTCCGCCGGCTCGCCCGTGCCGGCGATGCTCACCGGTTTGCCGGGCTTTGCCAGAAACGGCATCGTGATGGCGTGCGTCGGGCAGGCATCGACGCAGGAGCGGCATTTCGTGCACTCGCTCCAGGCCGCCTCGGACAGTTGCGGGTGGCGCGGGTCGATGCCCTCCTCGCAGGCGCGTCCGCACCGGCCGCACTTCGCGCCCTTGGCGGTTTCCAGGCATTTCGCATCGTCGATGGTGGGCTTGAACGTCTTGTTGGCCTTCGCGATCAGGCTCATGAATGCGCCGAGCGGGCAGATCTTGTGGCACCACTTGCGGAAGAACACGACCTCGGCCAAAAGGATGGCCGGCACCACGATGATCGACCACGTGACGTCGCCCTGCGCGAACAGGTTCACCAGCAGCAAGATGGTGGCGAAGGTAAGCCCGATGGGGCAGATAAGGCAGAACACCGGGAAGCCGAAGATAACGGTGGACAGCAGCGCGCCGCCGAGGACGAAGTGCCGCGCATCGACGGCGTCCCCGCGCTTGCTGGCGCAGCTTGCGCAGCCGGCGAGCCCTTTGGCGTCCTTCGCGCAGCCGCCGGCAAGGGCGGCTTTCTCGGCCTCGGTCAGCGGGGCGATGTTCGCGCCTGCGGTTTCGCCTGCGCTGGAGGCCTCGGCCGTGTGGGATGCGCCGCCGCCCTTTTCGGGGTCGTCCGTCTTCTTCTTGGAGAACATGCCGCGCAGCTTCGACACCAGCGGGACGGGGCACATCCATCCGCAGAACGCGCGGGCGAACACGACGATGAGCAGCACCATGATCACGAGCGAGATAACGGCGCGCGGCACCATCATCTTGCTGGCGAGCATGGTTCCCAAGGCGCCGAGCGGGCACAGGACGGAAATGTCCCAGAAGCCCGGGGCGGAAATGGTGCCGATGCCCAGGTTCGTCCAGAAGCCGATGAATACGACGAGGATGATTGCGAGCGCGGTTGCGGTGCGCAGCTTCTTCGAGTTCATTTTCATTGCTGCACCTTACCCTTCTACCTGGTCAAGCGGACGAATGGTGATCGCGCGCGATGTGGCGCCCTCGGAAATGGAGCCGTTTTGCAGCGACACGCAGACGCTTTCGCACGCGCCGCAGCCGGTGCATTTGTCGGTGGTGACGACGGGGCGGTTGTTGCTGTCGAGCGTCATGGCGTCGAAGCCGGTTTCCTGACAGGCGTCATAGCAGAACTTGCAGCCGATCAGCTTGTAGGCCAGGCACCAGTCGGTGTTGATGACGGCTTTGCCGATGATGGTGTTCTCCTTCGTGGCGCCGGCGGGCAGCTCGAGGGCCTTGGTCGGGCAGCTGCTCACGCACAGGGGCGTGCCGCCGTTTTCCTCGGTGCACCAGTCGCAATAGTTGTCGTCGAAGTTGAACGTGGGCGTGCGCATGTTCAGGATGCCCGATTCGATATGCGCCGGGCGAATGACGTCGCGCGGGCAGATCTCGTAGCACTTCTCGCAGCGGATGCAGGCGCTGATCAGGCGTTCCTCGTCCTGGCCTCCGGGAGGTCGGATGATGGATTGGGGTCCTACGTACTTCAGCCCGCCCAGCCCGAGCATGACCGCGGCGCCCCCTACGCCCAGGCACAGCGTTCTGCGCGTGATGCCGGATTTGCCGGTCGCGTTGCTGCCGCCGGCGCTGCTGCTGGCAGCGGCAGGCGACCCCGCCGCCCCGTTCGTCCTTTCGCCTGCATGGTTTTCGGGCGTGTCCATGCTCTCGTCTTTGCGATTCATCGCTCCTTCTTTCCGTCTTTCGGTTGCCCGCTGTTCCCCCTGCCGCGACGGGCTTTCCGCCGCGAAGCCTGCCCTGTCCTCAAGGGCTTTCCGCCCGCGCCTCGGCTTGCCGGCGCGGCTTCGGCGCGCTTATTCCTCTTCGGTCAGCACGTCTTCCAAAAACGCGCGGTCGGTTTCCAGGAAGCCGTCGGTCAGATAGGCCAGCCCCTGGTACAGGTCGGTCTGCGCGAAGCGCTTCATGTCCGCCGTCATCATGGGAACCCAGCTGATCAGGTGGTCGTTCAGGAAGTTCTGCTGCGTGGTCAGCAGCGCCGCGGCCTCGTCCTCGTCGCCGCGCTTGAGCGCCTCGGTGGTGCGGTTGGCCAAAACCTGCTCGAATTCGAGCTCGAGGGCGATGTGGTCCTCGCCCTCCTTCCAGCTTTCCTTCTTGTCAAGCCCGGCGGAGCGGTAAATGGCGAGCACCTCGTCGCGCGCATCCTGCATGAGCAGGCGCTTTTCCGAGGTGTACACGCTTTCGAAGGGGTAGGCGGCGCTGAAGGCGTCAACGCCGTGGCCGATGAAGGTGCGCACGTAGTCGACGGCCAGGTCGGTGACGGAGTTTTCCCAGGTGTTGGACAGGTAACGCGCGATGCGCAGATAGCCCTCGTCTACGTCGGAATTGCCGGTGGCGGCGGGGAAGCGCATGCTGCGCAGCTGCTTGAGCACCTCTTCGTCGATTTCAACGCGGAACAGGCGCGACAGCAGGCTGTACGTGGCGGCGCGCTGCTCGTTTATCTGGATGAGCTCGTCCATGCTGGCCACATCGGCCGCTTGAGTGTTTTCCGCCATCGTTAGTTCTCCTCCGTCTGGGTTTGGGCGTTGTCTTCGATATCGGCGAGCGCGGCGAGGCCTTGCTGCCCGATTTCCGTGGTGTACCAGGCTTTTCGCCATTCGAGCGCGTCGCATTTCTCAAGCAGGTCGACGAAATGCGGCGCGTACAGGCGCGGCTTCTGCACGAGCGGGTCGTCATCGACCGCGCTGTTGATGGACGGCGTGCTCGCGCCGCCTTCGGCCGCGCACAGGGTGAGGATGCGCTTGTAGATGACGGCGTACTGCTCGTCTTTCGCCAGCAGCTCGTGCAGGCGGTCCACCGGGTTGTCGGAAGCGAGCTTTTCGCGGCCGGCGTCGGTGATTTGCCAGAAGATTTCGACCGGCTCGGCCGCCTCGAGGTATTCGACGCCGTCCACTACGACCGTTTTCGGCTCGGTGGAAATTTCGTCGGCGGGCTGGCCGTCGGCTGTGACGCGCTCGATGGCGCCGGCCTTTTCAAGCAAGGTGCACAGATTTGCCGCGGAATAGACGCTGAAGTTGTCCTCCTGCAGGCGATCAACCTCGGCGTTCACCTCGGCGACGGGCTTGCGGCCCACAGAGACGCAAGCGAGGATTCCCAGCAGGACCTTGCGGCGCGGCGCCATCGACTTGAACAGGTCGTCGATGCGCTCCTGCGGCGTGCGGGCGTCGGCGGCCGGTACTTGCGCGACCTCGTCGGGCGCGTCGGTTGCCGCGGACACCGCGGTGTGTTCGGCGCCTTCCTCGTCCTCGTCTTCGCCCGTGTCCTCCAACGGGTCGAAGTCGTCGTAGCCGGCGTCGAGCGTTAAATCGAATTTGGAATCAAAAGACATGTTCCGCCCCTCTCAGACAGTGCCTGCATACACAAATCAAGCGCCTGCCTCTCGGCTAGACGCATCCAGTGCCAGCCCGCAAGGCTGACTCCGGGAACTTCACCCCTGAAGTTCCGACTTTTGCAAACATTGTCTGCCGCGCGCATGCGGCGGCGGACTCCCCGCTTGTGATGATAGGGGCGCGCCGCGGAGGGTGTCAAGGGGGAACTTTGCCTGGTTTGGGTCCGCGGACGTTCTTTTCCGAGGATAAGCCGGTTTCCTGCCTGCATGCCGTTATGCCTGATGAAATGCCTGATGCTTGGGAATTTTCCCTGCGGATTCCTTGCGTGTGCCCGGTGTTCGCCGTTTGACAATGCCCGAAGGGATGCGCGATACTGCGCGCGGGGTTTGGGGGATGAATGCAAGTGGACAGGTGCCGCCCGCGCAGGGGCGCCGCGGTGCCTTCGCATGCTCAAGATGAAAGGATGATGAGCAATGACCGCTTTTGTTCGACCCTCATTGATATTGCGTATGGATTTGGATGAACGGCTGTTCAACGACGAGGCCGTGGCCGGTATCAAGCGCTCGTATTCCTACGTGGCGCCGTCGGTCGTGTGCTCGCACGAGCCCGCCGATCCGAACTACGCGGAAAACAACATGCGCTTCATGGTCAAGCTGCATCGCGCGTACTGGGATTGCAACGACGCCGAGGCGCAGCAGCTTTGGGAAAACGTCATGCCCAAATGGCTGCATAACATGTTCAACAAGGTTTCGAACACCATCACGGCCGCAAACAAGGTGTGCGCCGAGGAGGGCACGCAGGGCATGGATTACGCCTGGCTGGAGCTTGAGTTCGGGGAGAATGCCCTGGTGGTGCTGAAGACGGCGAGCGATTCCTCGTTGCCGGCCGACGGCGTCGAGACGGTCGAGCGCGTGCGCGAGCTCATGTGCGCGGGCAAGCTCGGCGAGGACGTTGCGTGCGTGCGCATTCCCTCGCGTGCGAGCTGGGAAGCCCAGCTGGCGGCCGCCGAGGAGGCGGAGCGTGCGGCCGAGGAAGCGGCCGCTGCCGAGGGCGGCGAGGCCGAGGGTGCCGTGGACGCCGCTGCCGAGGGCTTGGCTGCTGCCGAAGTGCCCCCGGCGAATGCGCAGGTGGACGGCGCTTCTTCGCGCGAAGTCCCGCCGGCTGCCGCCCTTGCCGAATCTGCAGCGGGCGATGTCGCCGAGGCTGCTGGCGAGGATGCGGAGCCGGCCTTCGTCGCGCCGAAGCTCCCCGCCTTCGAAGTTGACTGTGGCACGTGGGGCATCGAATACGCCGACGGCACCGTGCGCGAGTTCGACGCGGCGGCCGGCGCTTTCAAGTAGACCCGCGCCGGAACCGAATCTGCAGGTAGCAAAGACCCCCGCCTCCAAGCGGGGGTTTCTTTATGCCCTGTATGTCAATTTTGGTTGGTCGGAGCTTAATCTTTCGCGGCTATAATCGTTGCTAGTTTTAGCTGCGAATGCGGTTGGTCGCGTCGCGTTTTTCCTGAATGCGGGGAAGCGGGGCGCGGCGAGCCGCGCGGGGAATCGCCGGGGGAGGGCTCATGTACAAGCTGGCCATATACGGAAAAGGCGGCATCGGGAAATCGACCACGACGAGCAATCTTGCGGCGGCGCTCGCGGCGGCGGGGCATACCGTCATGCAGATCGGCTGCGACCCGAAGGCCGACTCCACGCGGCTGCATCTGGGCGGGAAGGACATGCCCACGGTGCTCGATCGCATGCGCGAGGGCGGTTCCCCTACGCTTGACCAGGTAGTTTGTCGCGCTCCCGACGGCGTGCTGTGCGTGGAGGCCGGTGGCCCGGTTCCCGGCGTCGGCTGTGCGGGCCGCGGCATCATCGCCGCGTTCGACCTGCTTGAACAGCTGCATGCCTACGAGGAGCTCAAGCCCGACATCGTGTTGTACGACGTGCTCGGGGACGTGGTGTGCGGCGGTTTCGCCATGCCGTTGCGCGGCCAGTACGCCGACGAGGTGGCCATCGTCACGTCGGGCGAGATGATGAGCCTCTACGCCGCCAGCAACATCATGCGCGCGCTCGACAACTTCAAGCGCCGCGGTTACGCGCAGCTGCTCGGGTTGGTGGCGAACCTGCGCAATGTGCCCGATGAACAGGCGAAACTCGAAACGTTCTGCGCCGAGGAGGGTGCGCACGTGATCGCTGTCGTGCCGCGCAGCGCGGCCGTGCAGGATGCCGAGGACGCGGGACGCACCGTCGTCGAGGCGTTTCCCGAATCGGATCAGGCGGCGGTGTATCGTTCGCTGGCCGGTCTGGTGGAAGCACGGGCGGCGGCGCGGGCCGCGGGCGCGATTGGGCAGGCGGGAGGCCCGTCGCCGGCTGCGGGCGCAGCCGGCCGGGCCGACGGGTTGGGGGCGTAGCATGGCGAGCCATCTGGCGTACTCCATTCCGGCGAAGGACCGCAAGAAAACGCTCATGCGCATCCCGGAAAGCCATAGCCTCTACGTCAGCCCGCAGTCGTGCGCGCGGCGCCAGGCCATCCGTGCGCACAAAAACGGCGAGGCCGATCGGTCGTCGTTTCTGCAGCTGACGCAGGCGGATTTGGTGTCGGGCGCCTACGAGGGCCAGGTGGTTGGCGCGGTGCGCGAATTGCTGCGCGCGCTGCCGAGCCGCCCGCGCGTTATCCAGATCTTTGTGAACTGCGTCGACGATTTTCTCGGGACCGACAACGACGCGCTGATGGAAGAGCTGCGCGAACAGTTCCCCGACGTGAGGTTTTCCCTGTCGCACATCAATCCGATCGCGGTCGATGTGGAATCCGAGCCCATGAAGAAGATGCAGTCGGGCCTGTATAGCTTGCTGGAGGAGCCGGCCACGCGCGATGCGGGCGTGACGGTGGTCGGGGGGTTTGTGCCCCTGCCGCTGTCCTGCGAGCTGCATCGCGCGCTGGCGGCGGCGGGGGCGGGCCCGGCTCGGCATGTGACGGCGTGCGAAACCTTCGACGAGTACCTGCAGCTGGCGCAAAGTTCGACGGTGCTGAGCGCGGGCGGCATGGCCGATGCCATGGCCGACGCGTTCGCTGCGCGCTTTGGCATGCGTCGCGTCACCTGGCATCCGACCTACGCGCTCGATGAGGTTGACGCGCGCTACCGCGAACTCGC
>CAVGAF010000049.1:9334-13614 GCA_963627055.1 Butyrivibrio sp. CAG:318
GGCGTGCTTCGCGTTTCACATGAAAGGCGGCGACGCCGACGCGGCGCAGCGTTTGCGCGAGGACTATCCGGGCGTGCGCATCGTGAACGAAAGCGCCGACGAGGCGTTGCGCGAAGGCATGCTTGCGCGCACGCCCGACGAAGCCGGGGCATCAAGTGCGTCCTGGCTGGCGATAGGGACCGACGCGGCGTTCTTCACCGGCGCGCACCATGTGATCGATATCTATCACGACGAGGGCTGTTTCGGCTACCAGGGTATCGAGCGCTTGATGAACGAGCTTGCCGATGCGGGAAAGGGCGGTGCATGATGGCGAGGCTTTCGATGTTCCTGCCGCCCTTTGCCGGCGACTATTCCGGCGCGGCGGGCGTTCTTTTCGGGCTGAACAGCGTGAACGTCATCGTTGACGCGAGCTGCTGCACGCATAACTACACCGGCTACGACGAGCCGCGTTGGAACAAGCGCCGCAAAACGACGTTCGGCGCGCAACTGCGCACGCTCGAGGCCACGCTTGGCGACGACGCGCGCCTGCTCGACCAGACCGAGGCCGCCGTGGCGGCGGCGGGGGCGCAGGCCGTGGTGCTTATCGGCTCGCCGGTGCCGGCGCTTGTCGGCATGGATTTGGAGGGCCTCGCGTGGGAGCTGGAAGATCGCTGCGGCGTGCCGGCCTTGGGTATTCCCACCACCGGTTTCGATACGTACGAGCTGGGCGCGAGCATGGCGCAGGAGCTGCTGGTCAGGCGCTTTGCGCAAGGCGGGGAAGGCGATGCGGGCGCGCCCCAGCGGGTGAATATCCTGGGTGCGACCATCCATGATTTCGGCAGTGCGTCGGCCTTGCGGGCGGTTCACGAAGCCGTGCTGGCGGAAGCGACTGCGGCGGCGGGAGTTCCGGTCGAAGCCGCCTGGAGCACGGCGGTCGATTACACGCTCGCCGACGTCGCCTGCGCGGGGGCCGCTGACGAAAGCGTCGTCGTCGGCTGGTCGGGTTTCGCGGCGGCGCGTTTTCTGCGCGAGAGGTTCGGCGTGCCGTTGCGCGTGGGCGTTCCCGAGGCGGCCCTGCTTGCCCTTCCCGGTGTTCGCGATTTGCTGGAAACGCCGCCCGAGGCACTCGAGGCGCCATCGTCGCTGCTCATCGTGCATGATCAGGTTATCGCAAGCAGTATCCGTAACGCCCTGCGGGCCCGCGGCGCAGGCGCGCCCATCGCCGTCGCGTCGCTGTTTGGCATGAGTGACGACATCATGGAAGAGGGGGATTTCCGCATAACCGGCGAGTCGGCGTTGATGGATTACGCGAAAGATCGCGAGTGGGCGACCATTGCGGGAGACCCGCTTTTGCGCCGCTTGCCTTTCGTGGGCGATTTGCAACGATGGGACCTTCCCCACGAAGCCGTTTCCAGCGTCCTGTTCATCGACCGCAGCTAGCAGGACGCGTGCGGGAGCATCTCGGCCGGGCTGCCTCGAATGCCGTCATGAGGCCAGCCTTTGCCGCTTGCCGCCCCACGTCCTCCGTTGGGTCCGCTCGTTCGTTGTTCGCCGTCGTTCGTTCCGCCTTCAAGATTTGCCGTTCCCGAACGGGCGGGCGTCTGCTACCGTGTGAGCATTGGGAACCGATATGCGGCGGCTCCTCCGCCGCGGGAAGGTGGCAAATTATGAGCAGACGATTCAGTCAGGGGATATTCACGCGCGCGGCAATGGCCGGCGTGCTCGCGGCGGGGCTTGTGCCGTGCGCCGCGTTCGCGACATCATCCGGCGATGGCTCCTCGGACGATGGGACGATCTCCATCGTCGATGCCATGGCGCAGGAGCAAAGCGAGCTGCTCGACGAGCTTCTCGCGACGGGCAACTTGAATGTGCTGTCGGGCTCCAACGACTCCGACGAGTCCGCGGAGGCTACTCTGGACGCCGCCTGGCCCGCCACGTACGACCTGCGCGACGCCGGCACGGTCACGCCGGTGAAGAGCCAGCTTCCCTGGGGCACGTGCTGGAGTTTCGCCGCCTGCGCCGCCGCCGAAACCTCCATCTTGAACGAGCTCGGACTCACCTATGACGACCTGAACCTCGACCTATCCGAACGTCAGCTTGCCTGGTTCTCCCAGACGGTGCTGCCCAAGGGATCGGGATCGCAGGCTGGAGAAGGCGCTTCGGCGTTCGATTCCGACATGCGCCTGAACACGGGCGGCGGGGAGTACACGGCCACGTCCATCTTCGCGTCGGGCATCGGTCCCGTTGACGAGGAGAGCGTCCCCTACCGGAACAACGACGGCTCCACCATGTCTTACCGCGATTTGTACGGCGACGAACGCGCCGAGGCAATGAAGAAGACCAACCCCTCCTTCGACGTCGACGCCCCCGATTTCTATTCGCCCAAAGGCGATTGGAGCGTCGACGAGTCATACCGTTTCGTGTCGATGTCGCAGCTCGAAAACGGGTCGATCCTCCCTTCCCCTGCGACGATCACCACGAAGACCGATGTGGCGGAGGATGGGAAGATCACGCTAAACTTGAGCTATTCGTACAACGAGAATGGAACCGCCGCCATCAAGCAACAGCTTCTTGATGGCAACGCAGTTGATATCTCCTTCTTCGCCGACACCTCCACCCCCGATCAGGCCGAGGCTTCGCAGTACATCAACACCGACACCTGGGCTCACTACACCTATAAACCCGAAACCGCCAATCACGCCGTCACCATCGTCGGTTGGGACGACAACTATTCCAAGGACAATTTCAAGGAAGGCTATCAACCTGAACGCAACGGCGCTTGGATCGTGAAGAACAGCTGGGGCTCGTCCTCCGAAGAGTTCCCGAACAGCAACGGCGGCTGGGGCGTTGACGGCGAGGGCTACTTCTATCTGTCCTACTACGATCAGTCCATCACCAATGTCGAGGTGTTCGACTTCGACACTTCCAACATCGAAAGCGGCAACGGCAGCGACCACTACATCGCCGATTCCTACTCGTACATGCCCTCGAACGCGATCACGGGAACATCGACCGAGAAGTTCGTTCAGATGGCGAACACCTTTACCGCCGAAGAGGATCAGGTGCTGCGCTACGTCTCGTCCGAGACCGCAAACGACAACATGTCGGTGACCTACGACGTCTACCTTTTGGACGAAGACGCGGAAAGCCCGACCGACGGCAAACGGGTTGCCTCCGTTTCCGACAACTACCAATACCAGGGCTTCCACCGTACCGCGCTCAACTCCGGTGTGGTCATGAAGGCCGGCCAGCGCTATTCGGTCGCGGTGACGATGCGCACCGCCGACGGCCAGTATCAGTTTATCCAGCCCACAGGAGTAGGCAAGAGGCTTGCCGAGGCTCTCGGTCTGCCGTCTTATAGCACCGGCGTGGTGAACAAGGGCGAGTCCGCGCTGTATTCCGAAGGCAAATGGGTGGATTGGACCGACTGCATCGCCGCCATCAAGGAGGAGCTGGGCGGTTCAAACGAGGATTTGCTTGCGTTTGACAACCTCCCCGTCAGGGCTTATTCCGATCCCTACACAACACCCACCTTCTCCGATGTCGCGGATACCGACTGGTTCGCGCCCGCTGTGACCAAGGTGGCTGACGCGGGGCTGATGATCGGCTACTCCGACTGCGACCTGTTCGGCGTGGGGCATGTCCTCACGCGCGCCGAGCTGGCGACCATCCTGTGGCGCGACGCCAACCCGGTCGAGGCGGAGGCCTATAGCGGGGTTGCCGAGAACGAAACCGGCATGGCGGACGTCGAGGCGGATGCCTTCTATACCGCCGCTGTGAATTGGGCTGTGGAAAACGGGGTCGTCGACGGCGTCGAGCTTTCCGACGGGTCGCGCGCCTTCCAGCCCGACCGGGCGGTAACCTTCGAGGAGACCGTGGCGATGATAGCCAAGTACGCCAAGGCCTTCCGCGGTGCCACGGTTGACGGCGAGACGCTCGAGAAACTCGCCGACGACGGTGCGCTCGAGAGATTCGCCGACGCGGAGAACGTTTCCTCCTGGGCGCGCGCCAACATGACCTGGGCAGCCGAAGAAGGCCTCGTCAACGGCGAGAAGACCGATGAGGGGACCTTGCTCAAGCCCGTTTCCGACCTCATGCGCGAGCGCGCCGCCGGCGTGCTGTCCAACGCGATCGACCTGAAGATCATCGGGTAGGCAGGGTCGGCAAGCACCTCTGCGCGAAGCGGCCGCGCGGATACCTAAAGGACGCCATCCCCTTCCGGGGGGTGGCGTCCTTTTCGCTAGATTCCCCGACCCCACCTCTCTCACCTGCTGTAACGCAAAAGAGCAAAAGAAAAAAAG
>CAVGAF010000050.1:0-13610 GCA_963627055.1 Butyrivibrio sp. CAG:318
CATCGCCTCCGAAAGCACTTCGATGCGCGGCAGGTACACCACGCGGAAGTGATCGGGGGCCGACCAGTTGAATCCCTTGCCGGGCACGAGCAGGATTTTCTTGTCATGGAGCAAATCGAGTGCGAACTGCTCGTCGTTGGTGATGTTGAACTTCTTGGTGTCGATCTTCGGGAAGATGTAGAACGCCGCTTTCGGTTTGACCGCCGTGATGCCGGGGATGTCGTTGAGCGCGTTGTAGACGAATTCGCGCTGCTCATATACGCGTCCGCCGGGAACGACGTAATTCATGACGCTTTGATGGCCCCATAGCGCCGTCTGCACGATGGACTGCGCGGGCACGTTGGAGCACAGGCGCATGTTCGAAAGCATGTTCAGCCCCAAGATGAAATCCTGCGCGCAGGCCTTGTTGCCGGAAAGCACCATCCAGCCGATGCGGTAGCCGGCGATCATATGCGATTTCGACAGGCCGCTGAAGGTGATGCAGAACAGGTCGGGACACAGGCTTGCGATCGAGATATGCTCCAGGCCGTCCATGACCAGGCGGTCGTAGATTTCGTCCGAGAAGATCATCAGCTGATGTTTGCGCGCGATCTCGACGATCTGCTCGAGCACCTCGCGCGGGTAGAGCGCGCCGGTGGGGTTGTTCGGGTTGATAATGACGATGGCTTTGGTGCGCGGGGTGATCTTGCGCTCGATGTCGTCGATGTCCGGATACCATTCTGCCTGCTCGTCGCATACGTAATGCACGGGCACGCCGCCGGAAAGCGTGGCGCACGCCGTCCAGAGCGGGTAATCGGGGCTGGGAATGAGAATCTCGTCGCCGGTGTCGAGCAGCGCCTGCATGCACAGGTTGATCAGCTCGCTGACGCCGTTTCCGGTGTAGATGCTGTCCATGTCCACATTGGGAAGGCCCTTGATCTGCGAGTACTGCATGATTGCCTTGCGCGCGCTGAACAGGCCCTTCGAGTCGCTGTAGCCCTCGCAGTCGGGAAGCTGCATGCGCATGTCCTGCACCACTTCGTCGGGGGTGCGGAAGCCGAACGGCGCGGGGTTGCCGATGTTGAGCTTCAGGATGCGCATGCCCTGCGACTCCAGGCGCGCCGCCTCATCGACGACCGGGCCGCGCACATCGTACAGGACATTGTCGAGCTTCGAGGATTTCTTGAACTGACGCATGGGAACCCCTTCGTCGGAAATGATGATGTCGTCACTAGGTGTGCTTGCGGTGATGACCGCGGAACTGGCGTGGCCGGGTGTCGCTTCGGGCCCGCCCGTCGGCACGGACCCGTAAGCGAAGGCCTCCCGCGCCGGCTCCGTCGGCTGCGTCATAAGCCACGCCGGCGTGACATTAAGCAGGCCCGCCAGAAGCTCCATGACATCGGCCCTCGGGATGGTCTTACCGCTAACATATTGGCTGACCTGGCTTTTTCCGAGTTTACTTCCGGCGCGCTCGGCCGCTTTAATAAGGTCGGCCTGCTTGTAGCCCTTGCGCTCCATGGCTGTTTTCAAACGCTGCGCGAACACGTTCTCCTCCATTGGAATTTCCTTTCCTGCCGCCTGGCACGCTCCGGAGTGAATACCTGCAAGTTCAATTTCGATGAACTATAGCACGCTTAAGTTCAATTTGTTCAAAATCACCGCAGCATCACATGTGAAGGCGAATCCGCAAAAGCATTACCTAGCCCTGAAGGCGGCCTTACGTTGTCTTTACATTGCGCTTCTAAGCTACTGAGCGCACACGGCGGACGTGTGCGCTCATGCGAGTAAACATCCTGAAGGGAGAACCGAAAGACATGGATCCGGCAACGCTGGTAATCGTTGGCCTGGTCGTCGTGGTCGCGCTCACGTTCGATTTCACGAACGGATTCCACGACACCGCCAACGCCATGGCGACTTCGATCGCAACCGGGGCGCTCAAGCCCAAAACCGCCGTCATCGCGGCGGGAACGCTCAATTTGGTGGGTGCGTTCCTTTCCACCGAGGTGGCGAAAACCATTTCGGGCGGCCTCATCAACGAGCAGGTGGTCACCATTGCCCCCGAGTTCATTTTGGCGGGCCTTATCGGCGCCATCATTTGGAACCTGCTCACCTGGTTGGTCGGCCTGCCGTCTTCCAGCTCGCACGCCCTGTTCGGCGGCCTTGTCGGAGCCGTCATTGTCGGCGCGGGCGTGGAGGGCGTCAATTTCGCGGCCGTTCTCACGAAAATCCTCATCCCCGCGCTCGTTTCTCCCGTCGTTGCCGGCCTTGCGGCATTCTGCGCCGTGAAGCTCATTTTCTTCATCGTCAAAAAGATGGACGAATCGCAAATCGAAAACGGCTTCCGCCACGGCCAGACCATCACCGCCTGCCTGGTTGCCCTCTCGCACGGCACCAATGACGCGCAGAAGACCATGGGCATCATCACGCTGACGCTCATCGCGGTCGGTGCGCAGTCGTCGGGCACCGGCCCGCAGTTGTGGGTTGTCGCCGTGTGCGGCCTGGCCATTGCAGCCGGCACCTACATGGGCGGCTGGCGCGTCATCCGTACGCTCGGCAAGGGCCTCACGGAAATTTCCACCCCGCAGGGCTTTGCTGCGGAGGCGTCCTCGGCCACGACCATTCTCGTTTCCTCGCACCTCGGCTTCGCCCTGTCCACCACGCAGGTGTGCTCCGGCTCCATCATCGGCACCGGTCTTGGCAAGAAGGGCAATGCCGTGAACTGGGGCGTCGCTGCCCGCATGGTCGTTGCGTGGCTCGTCACCTTCCCGGCGGCCGGCATCGTGGCCGCCCTTGCCTGCGCGCTCGCGAAGACGGGGCTGTGGGGCACCGTTGCGACCGTCGTCATCGCGGTCGTTGTCGCCCTCATCATCTTCCGCTTGTCCAAGCGCAACCCTGTGAACAGCGCAAACGTTAACGATGGAAAAGAAGTCAAGGTCAAAGCGGTGAAGGTGTCCGCGACGGCCCCGGCTTCCGCGGCGTAAAGGAGGCGCCGATATGATCACCGCCGAAATTTCCAGCTTCATCACCGTGCTCGTCGTGGCCATCTGCGTGGCCAGCGCCATCAGCGTCCTGTACGCCTCCGGCCTGCGCCTATGGGCGTCCGGCGGCGTGGATGCGCAGGGAACGCCTCACCTGATGCATCGCGTGTGCTCGGTCATCTGCTTCACCGCATGCGTCGCTATCGTCCTGTTTGCGCTCTGGTTGATGATCCCCTATTTTCATTAGGTCGCTGGCCTGGGTCGATCCTGCTGCATGTTCTAAATTGCCCCTCAGCGCCCCGATACTTTGCGAGATAGTTCGACCTCGCGATCGTCGTACCTTGCAACCCCGCATCCCAACAAAAAAGCCGAGCCGCTCAGTGCAGCTCGGCTTTTCCCATGTCACTTGCGTGACGCGAGCGCCCGCACGCAGGCCGCCTCGGCGTCGCGACCGGGCCCGGCGCACGCCTCGGCGAATGCCGAATTCTTGGGGTCGAGGCATTCCGCCACGGGGACGCTCACGGGATGGAACAGCACCTCGACGCCTGTTGCGTGCCGTCTGGCCGCCTCGGCGCAGAAGGCGTCGACGAGCGGCCAGGTGACTTGGTCCATGTGCCCCGACAATGCGACGCCGCAGAACAGCGACGTCTTGCAGCCGGCGGGGACCTTGGCTCGGTTTTTGCGCCAAAGCGCGTCGATGAGCAGCACCTTCGCCAGGTTCACCGGCTCGACCTTGCTTTTGCACGCGCGATGCACGGAAAGCGGCTCGGCCGGGCAGCGCAGGTGCGCCAGCGTGCAGCCCTCGGCGGCGCAGGCCGCCAAAATGCCGTCGAGCACGGCCGGCACGGCATGCGTATGCTGGTGGCTGTCGATGCGAAGTGCACCCCTCAACGGGGGGAATGCGCCCAAAAAGCGCTTCAGCTGCGCCTGGACCTCAAGCTGCACCTGCCGGCGCAGCTCCGCCTTCTTGGCACCCAGTGACAGCTTCAGCAGCCCCACGAAGTCGTTGCAAAAGGTGCCGCGCTCGCCGACGAGCAGCGGCACTTCGGACGCGTCGGAAAGCGGCGCCCCCTCGACCAGGTTCACGTGCAGCGCCATGGAAAGCGCCCCCGCGCTCACGAAAGGCGCGGCCGCCGCTGCCGCGGCGTCGAAGGCGGGGCTGTTGGCGAAGATGCTCACCGACGAAAGCACGCCCTGCCCGCCGCACGACGAGCAAAGCTTAAGAATGTCGCGCGCCTGCCACTGTGTGATGCCGTAATCGTCGGCATGGAACACAAGCTCCATGATCGTCCGCCTTTCGCTTTCTCCGCCCCCCGCTAAGCTGCCGTTGAACTTTATGAACTTCAATTCGTTCAAACGCGCTTCTCTGGAAACTCTATGGCTCCCTGGGGTGATTCTTTGCAGGCTTCGCCTGCGCTCCAAGTGCAATGCTACGCTATGGCACGTAGGGGACAATCGCAACCGGTAAGGCGAATCTATTCATGAACTCCAAGCGAAACGTAGGTGTCAAGCACTCATGACGACCACCCATACTCTTCCCGAGCGTTTCGATGCGCTTATGGAGTCAAGCAAGTTCCATATCGTCGTCCTTATCGCCGGCACCCTCTTTTTGCTTACCGACGCGTTTCACGGCAACGTGTGGTTCGACGAAAGCTATTCGGTGGGCATCGCCAATCACACCTTCGCCGAAATTTGGAATTACAGCTCCGGCGATGTGCATCCGGTGCTCATTTACTGGGCGCTGCACGTGCTCAACCTCATCTTCGGGCAGAACATCCTCGTCTATCGTCTGTTCACCGTTGCCGGCGCCCTTGCGATGGCACTGCTCGGCTTCACGCATGTCCGTCGTGACACAGGCGCGCGCACGGGCCTGCTATTCAGCTTCTTTTCCCTGTTCACACCCTATATCGCTATCATGGCGGTCGAGATTCGCATGTATTCGTGGGCCACGTTCGCGGTCATGCTGTGCTTTATCTACGCCCTGCGCCTAATAGGCGTTCTCAAAGAGCGCCCGCACGAAAACATCGCCCGGCAGGCCGCTGGACGCAAGTGCCTGGCCGGCGCACCCGCCTCTTGGTGGATCATCTGTTTCGTTTCCAGCTTGGCCTGCGCCTACCTGCATTATTTCGGCGCCATGTCGGCCTTCATGATCAACGTGGTGCTGCTGGCGTTTGCCATCCGCCGCGCCGTTAGGCACCGCCGCCGCGGACCGCATCCGCTGCCGGAGGGCGCGCCGGGTGCGGGTGCGCCGCTTGCCGTGCTGCTTGTCGGCTGCGCCGCACAGGTGGCGCTGTACCTCCCGTGGATCGTCACGGCGGTGGCCAGCCAAATGGGCGTGGTCGGGCGCACTTACTGGGCGAACATCGTGTTCCCCACGACCTTCATTGAACTTGCTTCCTACCCGGTGCTGACCAGCCAGGTGTCGTTTGCCCTGCGCGGCGATTACGGTTCGGGCGTGCAGCTGTGGCTGAACGTTCTCGGCTGGGCCGCCGTTTTCGTCATCGCGTTTTTGATTGTGTGGGGCATCCGCTGGGGCTGCTGGCGCGCAAGCCTGCATCGCGAGGCACGCCGCGCGGCCGTTGCGCAGGGGAGGCAGGCCGGACGACTGCCGCGGGCGGTGCGTCTGCGCCGGTTTGGCGCCTGGCTCGCTTCCGAGGAGATCACGCCCATCGTGTGCGCGCTTGCGGTGTACGGCGGCGTGTATTTCATCGCGCTGGGTGCTTCGCTGACTATGAACTCGCTCATTTTGTATTACCGCTACCTGTTCGTCGCCATCGGGCCCTTGCTGGTGGCCATCGCCATCATTGCGTCGCACATCCAAACGCGCAAGCTGCTCGTCGGCTTGTGCGCGGTGTGGCTGGCCGCGGGCATCACCAACCAGGCGCTGATCATCCACGACGACTACAGCGCCGACAACGACGTGCCCATCGACAAGTTCCGCGAGCTGGTTGACGAAGTCGCCTACGATCAGGGCGGGCAGCTGCCGCTGGTCGTGTCCACCGACATCGGCTACATGGGAGTCACATCGGTCATGTGCCCCGACATCCCGCAAACTTATATGGATTGGCAGAAGGGCAATTGGGACCGCGCCTACATGGCGTATTCCCCGACGCTCACCTCGAAGATGTCGTGGGAGATCATCTTCGACAACTTCCGCGGCACCTTCATCGTGGAGGGCCAGTCGCAGGACGGCAGCCTCCCGCGCGACATTTCCGACCTTTCCCAAAAGGACGGGTTCACGCTGGTGAAGTACGAAACGTACTATCGCCCCTACGAGCGCACGTGGCTGACGCTGGCGGTCATGAAGAAGGCGTAAGGGCCGCGTTTTGCGCGCGTGTGCGGCCGCCGCGACGGCGGGGAGGGCGGCTTCGGCCGAGGAAAGCCGCGCGACTCTCGTGCGTTTGCTATCATGTGACGCGCTGTTTTTCTAGAAGAAGGTTGGTTTGTCATGGCGTTTTTGCTCGGATGCGAAAAGGTTGAGGTCGAATTCCCCACGAAGATGGTGTTCGAGGAAATATCGCTGGGTGTCGACGAGGGTGACCGCATCGGCATCGTGGGGCGCAACGGCGACGGCAAATCCACCTTGCTTTCAGTACTGGCGGGGCGGCTTGAGCCTGATAGCGGGCGCGTTTTGCGCAACGGTGCCGTGCGCGTGGGCGTGCTGGGGCAAACCGACGACCTGGCCGACGACGACACGGTGGCCCACGCCGTGGTGGGCGACATGCCCGAGTACGAATGGGCCGGCAATGCGCGCATCCGCGAAACCATCGCCGGGCTTGCCGCCGACATCCCCTGGGACGCGAAGGTGGGGACGCTTTCGGGCGGCCAGCGCCGCCGCGTGGACCTGGTGCGCCTGCTCATTGGCGACTGGGACATCCTGGCGCTCGACGAGCCGACGAACCACCTGGACGTTCGCGCCATCACGTGGCTGGCGAACCATCTGAAGACGCGCTGGAAGGCGGGGCAGGGGGCGCTTTTGGTGGTGACCCACGACCGCTGGTTCCTCGACGAGGTGTGCACCCGTATGTGGGAAGTGCACGACGGCACCATCGATCCGTTCGAAGGCGGCTTTTCCGCGTATATCCTGCAGCGCGTGGAGCGCGACCGTCTGGCGGCGCTTGCGGAGGAAAAGCGCCAGAACGCCCTGCGCCGCGAGCTTGCCTGGCTTGCGCGCGGCCCGAAGGCGCGCGGCACGAAGCCGAAATTCCGCGTGGACGCCGCCCATGAGCTCATCGCCGACGTGCCCCCGCTGCGCAACGAGCTGGAGCTCAAGCGCATGGCCATGGCGCGCCTGGGCAAGCAGGTGGTCGAGCTTACGCATGTGAGCCTTTCCTTCGACGGCATGTCCGCACCCCTCCTCGACGACGTCGATTGGATCGTCGGGCCGGGCGACCGCTACGGCATCGTCGGCGCGAACGGCGCCGGCAAAACCACGCTTCTGAAGGTGATCCAGGGGCTTGTGAAACCGCAATCGGGTTTCGTGAAAATCGGCAAGACGGTGCAGTTCGCCGTCTTGTCGCAGCACCTGGACAACCTCACGCGCTTCGGCGACGACCGCGTTCGCCAGGTCATCAGCAACTACACGCGCCGCATGATGCTCGACGGCAAGGAGATGACGCCCGCGCAGCTGCTGGAGAAGCTGGGATTTTCGAAGGCCGATTTGAACGAGCCGGTGTGCGACCTTTCCGGCGGGCAGAAGCGCCGCCTGGCGCTGATGCTCATCCTGCTCGACGAGCCCAACGTGCTTATCTTGGACGAGCCGGGCAACGACATGGACACCGACATGCTGGCGGCCATCGAGGAGCTGCTCGACTCGTGGCCGGGCACGCTACTTTTGGTGACGCATGACCGCTTCCTCATGGAGCGCGTGACCGATCACCAGTTCGCGCTGATGGACGGCAAGATTCGCCACCTGCCGCGCGGCGTGGGCGAATACTTGGAGCTCACCGAGGCCGCGAGCGCGCCGAAGGGTAGGGCGAAGGCACCGCAGGCCACAGCGGCGGGCGCGTCGCAGGTTGCCGACGACGCGGGTGCGGGCGTGGGCGAGCCGTCTTCCGGCGGCGCGGCTGCGCAGCTTTCCGGCGGGCAGATTCGCGAACTGCGCAAGAAGATGCGCAGCTGCGAGACGAAGTCGAACACCCTGCGCGGAAAGATCGAGGAGGCGCAGGCGGCGATGGCGGCGGCAGACCCCTCCGATTTCGAGGAGCTCGGGCGCCTGCAGGGCGAAATCACCGACTTCCAGGCGCAGATTGACGAGCTTGACGAGCAATGGCTGGAAGCGGCCGAGGTGCTCGGCGAGTAGCAATTGGGTGCCGGGGCGCCGCCCGGTTGTTTCCGGCGCGTTAAACCTTGCCGTTTGGGGGCGGATTCGTGTCTGTTAGACCCCATTGCGTGGCGCTATCGTTGACGGTTCCATTACAATTGCATCCGCGTGCGTAGATTCGTGTGCTGTTCTTGGGTGTGGGCTTCAATTCCCGCGTCGAACCTTGAATTGGTTGAACATCGGTTGCTTGAATGCGGCGGCGAGATTGAACCTATTGAACAGCGTATGCGTCTGGGCTCGCAGCAAGCGTTCCATATGAGCAAGAGAGGTTCTCATGTCCGACCTGAAGGATCTTGGCAAAGAGGCCGCTTCCGACGTCGAGCAGACCGTCGAAGAGGTTTCCGAGGAAAATGCCACCAAGCCCTGGTTCAAACGCCTGTCGCTGACCACGTGGATTTTCATCGCGTTGGCACTCGGCGTGGTGGTGGGCCTGTGTTTGCAGGGCAACCCCGAAATCGCCACCGAATATATCAAGCCGCTCGGCACCATCTTCTTGAACCTCATCAAGATGATCGTCGTGCCGCTGGTCATCTTCTCGATGATCGCAGGCGTCATTTCCCTTTCCGACATTAAGCGCGTCGGCGCCATCGGCGGTAAAACCATCGTGTACTACCTGTGCACCACCGCATGCGCGATCATCATCGGCCTCGTGGTCGCCAACATCGGCAACGTCGGTGGCGGTTATTCGCTTTCCACCGATGAACTGAGCTACACGGCCAAGGAAGCGCCGTCGTTCATCGAGACGATCGTCAACATCTTCCCCGACAACTTCGTGCAGCCCATGTCGGATGCCAGCATGCTGCAGATCATCGTCATCGCGCTGTTCTTCGGCTTCGGCATCCTGGCCGCCGGCAAGAAGGCCCAGCCCGTGGCCGACTTCGTCAACGGCATGTCGGAAGTGTGCATCAAGATCATGCACATGATCATCTCCATCGCCCCGTTCGGCGTGTTCGGCCTGATCACGCCTGTTGTCGCCTCCAACGGCCCCGACATCTTGCTGCCGCTTTTGAAGCTCATCGTCATCGCCTACATCGCCATGATCCTGCATATGATCATCGTGTATTCAGGCCTGGTGCGCATTATCGCGAAGATGCGCCCCATCCAGTTCTTCAAGGGCCAGATGCAGGCCATGGTGTTCGCCTTCGCCTCCGCATCTTCGGTGGGAACGCTGCCGGTGAACATGGAGTGCTCGAAGAAACTGGGCGTCTCGCAGGAGGTTTCCAGCTTCGTCCTTCCGCTCGGCGCCACCATCAACATGGACGGAACGGCGATCTACCAGGGCGTCTGCGCCATCTTCATCGCGCAGGTGTTCGGCATTGAGCTCGACTTGAGTCAGCAGATGGTCATCGTCATGACCGCCGTGCTTTCCTCCATCGGCACCGCCGGCGTGCCCGGCTCCGGCATGATCATGCTGGCCATGGTGCTGCAGTCGGTCGGCCTGCCCGTCGAGGGCATCGCGCTGGTTGCCGGCGTCGACCGCGTGCTCGACATGATGCGCACCACCGTCAACATCACCGGCGACCAGTCCGCCGCCGTGTGCGTCAACGCCCTGGAGCAGAAAAAGCTGCTCAAGCGCGCCGTGAAGGAGTCCAAGCCCTCCCGCGCGTAAGGCTTGTTGCTTAAAGCTACGCAGAGGATAAGCGGAACCGATTAACAGAACGGCTCCCCGACGATGGAATTGTCGGGGAGCCGTGCTTTTCCGAGTATACTTGTCCTTTCAGCAAACGGATTCGCTTGACGCCGGGGCGCGCCCCCGCGGCGCAGCGTTCGGGGGAAGGTGCTCATGGGCAGCCGAAATCAGCAGGAAGGCGTTATGGGTCCTCATGCCGGGCATCCCGGCGGAGCGCACGCGCGCAAATCCTCGGGCAGAGGGTGGCGCGTCGTGTTCATCGTCTCCCTGGTCGTGTTCGCCTGCGCGCTCGCCGCGCTCGGCGCCATCTTCTTTTCCTATTGGCAGGGTCAGCAGACGAATAAGGAAATCGCCGACATCGGCTTCACCGAGCCCGAGCCTGCCGCGCTTGCAAACGACGGACTCGCTTCCTTCAAGGTTGACTGGGACGCCCTGCTTGCCGTGAACCCCGACACCGTCGGCTGGATTTACGTTCCCGGCACTAATATCAATTACCCCATCGTCCACACCACCGACGACGAGTACTACCTCAAGCACGACTTCAAGGGCTCCGTCGGTTGGATCGCCACCTTCGGCGCCATCTTCCTTTCCGCCGACAACAAGACCGACTTTTCCGATGCAAACAGCATTATTTACGGGCATCATCTCAACGACGGCTCGATGTTTTCCGCGTTCGCCGATTTCGGCGACGCCGACACTTTCAACGCCGGCCGCACCATCTATATCCTCACCCCCGCGAAGAATTACCGGCTGACCACGTTCAGCATCGTCCATTGCTCAGCCGACGACCCCATCGCGCAGATCGCCTTCACCGACGAGGCCGAGCGCGTCTCCTATATCCAGGACAAAATCGACCGCTCCGTGGTTTCGGCCGAGGGCATTCCCGCGGCGAAGGACATACCGCGCACCTTCACCTTCTCCACGTGCGATAATTTGGCCAGCGACGGCAGGTGGGTGCTGTTCGCGTACGTAAGCGAGGCGTCGACCAGCGACGATATCACGCAAAGCATTGCAAACCCCGAGGACGCGGCAGCCGTCGACGAAGCTGCCAGGGAGAGCGTTTCATGAGCACTTCGATTCTGCCGGGAGAGAGGCCCGACCGTCTTGAAGAGGAATGCGCCGTATTCGGCGTGTTCGCCCCGGGCGAGGACGTCGCCCGCATGACCTGCTTCGGCCTGCAGGCGCTGCAGCATCGCGGCCAGGAAAGTGCCGGCATCGCCGTGGGGGATGGCGAAACCATCATGGTGTCGAAGGACCTGGGCCTGGTAACCCAGGTATTCGACGAGGCGAGCTTGGCCGCGCTCGAGGGCTTCGTGGCCGTCGGGCACGCGCGTTATTCCACGTCCGGCGCCGCGGCGTCGTGGGAGGCCGCGCAGCCGCACATTTCGGCCATCGACGAGACGCTCATCGCGCTTGCGCACAACGGCACGCTCGTAAACACGAATAGCCTGCGCGCCCGCCTCATTGACGAGGGCATTCAGCTGCGTGCCGGCACCGACTCGGAAGTGGCCGCGAAGGCCATCGGCAGCGTCACGCAGCAGACGCACCATTTGCGCGAGGGCATTCGCTACGCCATGAAGAATCTCGAGGGCGCCTACGCCATGGTGCTGGCCAGCCCCGATTGCCTCTACGCCTTCCGCGACCCCAACGGCATCCGCCCGCTGTGCATCGGCGAGCTGCCGGATGGCCGCGGCTGGGTCGTGTCGTCGGAAACCTGCGGCCTGGACATCGTGGGCGCCAGCTACGTGCGCGACGTCGAGCCGGGCGAGATCGTGCGCTTCAGCAAGGACGGCGTCATCTCCGAACAAGGCGTTCCAGCTGGCAAGCGCGCGAGCTGCATCTTCGAGTACGTTTACTTCGCCCGCCCCGATTCGGTGATGGACGGGCAGAGCGTCTACCAGGCGCGCCGCAACATGGGGCGCATCCTGGCGCGCGAGGCGCCGGCCGACGCCGATTTGGTGCTCGGCGTGCCCGACTCCGGCATTCCCTCGGCCATGGGATTTTCCGCCGAAAGCGGCATCCCGTATTCCGACGGCATTGTGAAGAACCGCTATGTGGGCCGCACGTTCATCCAGCCCACGCAGGCCATGCGCCAGCTGGGCATCCGGTTGAAGCTCAACCCGCTGCCCAGCGTCATCGGCGGCAAGCGCCTCGTGGTCATCGACGACTCTATCGTGCGCGGCAACACGTCGAAGAAGCTCATCGAGATGCTGCGCGACGCCGGCGCCACCGAGGTGCACCTGCGTATCGTTTCCCCCGAGGTGCTTTGGCCGTGCTTCTACGGCATCGACACCGACACGCGCGACCAGCTCATCGCCGCGAACATGTCCAACGAAGAGATGTGCGCCTGGATGGGCGCCGATTCGCTGGCGTTCATCAGCTTGGACGGCTTGCGGGAAAGCCTGCCCGACGTGCGCACCCCCGGATATTGCGAGGCGTGCTTCTCGGGCGAATACCCGGTGGACATCCCGGCCTACACGGCGAAGAAGAGCTTCATGACCAAGGCCGATTTCGCCGCGGAATACGAGCGCGCCAGCGCCCGCGCCGAAAGCGAGCAGGTAAGCGTGTAGCGCGCACACCGTGCGGCGCGAGGCGGATTTGCGGGGGTCGCAAGCGGTGGCCGTCGGGTTCGCTCGCCGCGCCGCCGCGCGAGGGAATCGTTCCAACAGCCATCAAACGACGGCGCGGCCGTCACGTCACTTAAAGGAGCAATCGTGAGCAACCAGGAAGTCACCTACGCAGCAGCAGGCGTCGACATCGCCGAAGGGGCCCGCGCGGTCGACGCTATTAAGGAAACCGTGCATTCCACCTATCGCCCCGAGGTCGTAGGCGACATCGGCGGCTTCGGCGGGCTGTTCAGCATCGCCGCAGCGAAGGACATGGAGGAACCGCTGCTGGTTTCGGGCACCGACGGCGTGGGCACGAAGCTCAAGGTGGCCCAGCTCGCCGGCAAGCACGGCACCGTCGGCATCGACCTGGTCGCCATGTGCGTGAACGACATCCTGGCCTGCGGTGCCGAGCCGCTGTTCTTCCTGGATTACATTGCCATCGGCAAGCTGCGCAAGGAGCACGTGGCCGAGGTCGTCGCGGGCATCGGCGAGGGCTGCCGTCAGGCGGGCTGCGCCTTGGTGGGCGGGGAAATGGCCGAGCACCCCGGCGTCATGGATCCCGACGACTACGACCTGTCCGGCTTTACCGTCGGCGTGGTCGATCGCCCGAAGATGCTCGATCCCGAAAGCGTCCAGGAAGGCGACGTGCTTATCGGCCTGGCGTCTTCCGGCCTGCATTCGAACGGCTATTCGCTTGCCCGCAAAGTGTGCGTGGAGGGCAAGAGCCGCGAAGAGCTGCTCGCCCCGGTTGTGGAGCTTGACGGCCAGTCGGTGGCCGACGCGCTGCTCACCCCGACGCGCATCTACGTCAAGCAGGTGCTCTCGGTGCTGCGCGAGTGCCCCGGCGCCGTGCGTGCGCTGGCCCACATCACCGGCGGCGGCATTACGGAAAACCTCAACCGCGCGCTGAACGGCCGCGTTGATGCGCAGGTCGAGCTGGGCACGTGGCCCGTTCCCGCAGTGGCGAAGTACGTATGCGGCAAGGCCGGCCTCACCGACGCCGAGGCGCTCAAGACCTTCAACATGGGCACGGGCATGGTGCTGATCGTCGATCCGGCACGTGCGGGCGAAGTCGAGGCCGCCCTGGCAGC
>CAVGAF010000051.1:0-13512 GCA_963627055.1 Butyrivibrio sp. CAG:318
CTGCCTTCGGCAGCTCCTCGCTGGGACGGCTTACACCAACTTTCGCGACACTACCCCTTTTCATCCGACTTCTCCAGAGGCCCGGAAACTCGGGAAACCTGCCACGCCGAACGAGCTGAAGCCAGCCCCGCATACACAGGCCCGAAAAGAAAGGGACCCTTGCCGGGTCCCTTTCTTGATTAGCTAGCTTCTTGCAGCATTCGCGCTGCGTGCACTCCGCCTTTTAGGCCTGCTTGGCCTCGATGGCAGCCTGGCCGGCGGCCAGACGCGCCAGCGGCACGCGATACGGGCTGCAGGAGACGTAGTCCAGACCGATGCCGTTGAACGTGTGGATCGAATCCGGGTCGCCGCCGTGCTCGCCGCAAACGCCGCACACCAGGTCGGGGTTGCCCTGATGACCCAGCTCAACGCCCATCTTCACCAGCTTGGCGACACCCGGGTCGACCGTGGCGAAGGGGTTGTAGGGCAGCAGGCGCTCCTTGAGGTACTGCGGGATGAACTCGGCCTCGACGTCGTCGCGGCTGAAGCCGAACGTCGTTTGAGTGAGGTCGTTGGTGCCGAAGGAGAAGAAGTCGGCCTGGGTGGCGATCTCGTCGGCGGTGACGGCCGCGCGCGGCAGCTCGATCATGGTGCCCACCTTGATGGACAGCTCCACGCCCTGCTCCTCGGCAACCTCGGCGATGGTCTTCTCGGCAACCTCGCGCAGCTTGGCCAGCTCGGGAACCACGGACACCAGCGGGATCATGATCTCGGGCTCGGGGGCGAGGCCCTCCTTCTTCAGCTTGGCAGCGGCCGTGGCGATGGCGCGCACCTGCATGACGGGAAGGATGGGATACACGATGCCCAGGCGGCAGCCGCGCAGACCCAGCATCGGGTTGGCCTCGGCCATGGCGTCGATCTGCTCCATGAGGGCACGCTTCTCGGCGATGAGGGCCTTGTCGCCGCCGGTCGCCTCCAAGCGCGCAATCTCGACGTCGAGGGCACGCGGGCTCTCCAGGAACTCATGCAGCGGCGGATCGAGCAGGCGCACGATCACCGGCAGGCCGTCCATGGCCTTGAACATGCCGTAGAAGTCGCCGGTCTGAGCCTCGAACAGCTCGGAGACGGCCTTTTCGCGAATTTCCTCGTCCTCGTTGAGGATGAAGGTCTGGATGATCTTCTTGCGGTCGCCCAGGAACATGTGCTCGGTGCGGCACAGGCCGATGCCCTCGGCACCGAAGTCGCGGGAAAGCTGAGCGTCCTCGGGGTTGTCGGCGTTGGCGCGCACGCCCAAGGTGCGGAAGCCGTCGGCCCACTCCAGGATGGTGTCCAAATCGCCGGTGAGCTCGGGGAGCACCAGATCGACGGCGCCGAGCACCACGATGCCCGTAGTGCCGTCCAGCGAGACCATGTCGCCTTCCTTGATGACGACATCGGTGCCGGTGACGGCGGCCTGCTTCTTCTCGGCGTCGATCTTCAGGGCCTCAACGCCGCAGACGCACGGGGCGCCCATGCCGCGGGCGATAACGGCCGCGTGCGACGTCTTGCCGCCATGGGACGTGAGGATGCCCTCGGCGGCGATCATGCCGGCCAGGTCGTCGGGCGTGGTCTCCCAGCGAACCAACACGCACTTGCGGCCGGCCTCGGCGGCGGCCACGGCGTCGGCGGCGGAGAACACGGCCTCGCCCACGGCAGCGCCCGGGGAGGCGTTCAGGCCGCGAGCCAGCACGTCGTATTCCGCGTTCTTGTCGAACTGCGGGTGCAGCAGCTGGTCGAGCTGCTCGGGATTGACGCGCATGACGGCCTCTTCCTTGGAGATGAGGCCTTCGCGCTCCATGTCGATGGCGATGTGCAGCGCGGCGGCGGCGGTGCGCTTGCCCACGCGGGTCTGCAGCATGAAGAGCTTGCCCTGCTCGATGGTGAACTCGATGTCCATCATGTCGCGGAAATGGTTCTCCAGGAGCACGAAGATGTCCTCGAGCTGCTGGCCGGCTTCCTGCAGGCCGTCGACATGCTTGAGCTCGGCGATCGGGGAGGTGTTGCGGATACCGGCAACGACGTCCTCGCCCTGGGCGTTGACCAGGTAGTCGCCGTAGAATTCCTTCTGGCCGTTGGCGGGGTTGCGCGTGAACGCCACGCCGGTGGCAGAGGTGTTGCCCTTGTTGCCGAAGACCATGCACTGCACGTTGACGGCGGTGCCCAAATCGTCGGAAATCTTGTTCTGCTTGCGGTAGATGACCGCGCGCTCGTTGTTCCAGCTGCCGAACACGGCCTCGATGGCCAACCTCAGCTGCACCATCGGGTCCTGCGGGAAGGCGACCTTGCCGTCCACGACGAGCGACGGGTACTCCTGGCCGTTGACGTTCTCGGAGAAGATGCCCTTGAACTCGCTGACCAGCTCTTTGAGGTCGTCGGCCGTCAGATCGGTGTCGGACTTCACGCCGCGCACGTTCTTCATGGCCGTGATGGCGTTCTCGAACAGGTCGCCGTCAAGACCCATGACGACGTTGGAGAACATCTGGATGAAGCGGCGGTAGGAGTCCCATGCGAAGCGCGGGTTCTCCGTCTGCTTGATCAGGCCGTTGATGGATTCGTCGTTCAGGCCGAGGTTCAAAACCGTGTCCATCATGCCCGGCATGGACATGGGGGCGCCGGAACGGACGGAGACCAGCAGCGGATCTTCGGCATCGCCGATCTTCTTGCCGATGCGGCGCTCAAGATCCTCGCGATATTCGTGGATGGTTTCGAGCGCGCCTTCGGGCCAGGTGTTGTCGGCGTTGGCGTACTCCATGCACGTCTGGCAGGAAATGGTGAACCCGGGAGGCACCGGCAGACCGATATTGGCCATCTCGGCCAGGTTGGCGCCCTTACCGCCAAGCACGGCCTTCATGTTCGTGTTGCCCTCGGTAACGTTGTTGCCCTCGGCGTCGTGGCCGAACGCGTACACACGCTTGACTTCTGCAGTCACTTTTTTAACTCCTCACCTAAGTCGTTCGAGCGTCCAGAAGCGCAACGCTTCAAGACTTCGATATCATATCAGCACCGGCGGGGTGAACCCTCTCGTAGTACCGCAAAATCTCTTGAGCGGTTTCCTCAACGGCGCGATTTTCGGTGTGAACGACAATGCAGCCCAGTTTTCGCATCAATTTGCGCGCCTCTTCCAAGTCCTGATAGACGTATTCGGGGTCGGCATATTTTGATGCCACGACGGAAGCATTTCCAAGCCGGCGCTGTCGGATTCCGACCAAAACTTCGGGCGTGGTCATCAATCCGAACAGGCGCGTGGGATCGACGTCGTAGATTTGCGCCGGGGGCTCGGTGGAGGGGTCGAGCGGGATGTTCGACACCTTGTAGCCGGCTTGCGCCAAGTAGATGGACGTCGGGGTTTTCGAGGAGCGCGACACGCCCAGAAGCACGATGTCGGCCTGTGTCAGCTCCTGCGGGTTGCGCCCGTCGTCGTGGGCGATGGTGAACTCGATGGCCTCGATGCGCTTGAAGTAGTGCTGGTCGGCCACGTGCAGGCCGCCGGGGCGCTTCGAGGGGGTTTTGCCCGACAGCTCGGCGATGGCGTTCATGGCGTCGGTCATGAGGTCGACCGCCACCACGTTGGGCTTGCTGGCGGCGTATTCCGACAGCTCCCTGCGCAGGTCGCCGTCTACGAGCGTGTAGAAGATGAGCAGGCGCTCGTCGCCGCGCGTGCGCTTGTGCAGCTCGCCGTGCTCATCGATGAAGCGCTTCACCTCGTCGAAGGAGCGCACGTGGGGCAGCACCTCGATGTTGGGGTTGGTGACGCCGAACTGCGCCGCCGCGGCGCGCGCGAGGGCCTGGGCGGTAAGCCCCACCGAGTCGCTGATGACGTGGATGGTCGGCAGCGGAGTATTGTTGTCATGGACGATGAACTCTGCCTGCATGAAGCATGCCTCCTTTGGAAGATACCTTGCGGGTATGGACGGGCGGCCGGCCGCGCCAGCCGCCCTTGGTTAGTGTACACGCTTGCCGAGGCTAAAACGGCAAAGGGTATAAAAAGCGGGGGGAGATGGGACGACTCCCACCTCCCCCCGCGCTTGCGTTTGGGTGTGATCGGTTGCAACCGGTAACCGGCAACCGGCGTTATTTCGATTTCGCCATTTTGCCGAAGTCGGCCACGTTGGCGAACACCGCCACGAAGCGGTTGAGCAGGCGCAGGCGGTTTTCGCGCAGGGCCTGGTCGTCGTCCATGACCATGACGTCGGCGAAGAAGCCGTCGATGGGCGCGCGCAGGGCTGCCAGCTGGGACAGCGCGGCGGCGAAGTCGTCGGCCGCGAGAGAAGCGGCCACCGCTCCCTCGGCCACGGCAACGGCATCCGCCAGCGGGCGCTCCGGGTCGGTGAGCAGGGACTGGTCAACCTCGCTGCCGAGCTTCGCGTCGCGCAGGTTGTTCGCGCGGGCATATGCCGTCGCCAGGTTGTCGAACGTTTCCGCGTCGTTGGCGCGGGCGTGCTCGAGCGCGCGGGCGCGGGCGACGATCACGGCCGGCTCCTCCACGCCCGTGGCGAGCACGGCGTCGATGGTGTCGGCTTCCACGCCCGCATCGCGCAGCATGACCTTCGTGCGGGTGACGAAGAAGTCCACAACCTGCGCGCGGACATCGGCGGTGTCGAACTGAACGCCCTGGGCGGCGAACCCCTCAAGCGCGCAATCGATGGCGGCGGCCAGGGAAATGCCCAGACCCGCCTCGAGCATGTTCACGATGCCGATGGCGCTGCGGCGCAAGGCGAACGGGTCGGAAGAGCCGGTCGGGCCCTGCCCTACGCTGAACAGGCCGCAGATAGTGTCGAGCTTGTCGGCCAAGGCCACCAGCTTGCCCACCGTGGTGTCCGGCAGCGCGTCGCCGGCGAAACGCGGCTGATAGTGCTGACCGATGGCCTGCGCCACCTGGGGCGTCTCGCCCGCCGCGGCGGCGTAGTAGCTGCCCATGACGCCCTGCACGCTCGTGAACTCGATGACCGCGTTGGTCACCAAGTCGGCCTTGCACAAAAGCGCGGCGCGGGAAAGGTCGGCCGCGTCGGCGGCGGAAAGCTTCGCGTCGCTGGCCAAGTGGCCCGCCAGCTTCACCAGGCGCTGCGCCTTCTGCTTGACCGTGCCGAGCGACTCCTGGAACACCACGTTGTCAAGCTTGTCCACGTAGAACTCCAGCGGGTGCTTGAGGTCCTCCTCGTAGAAGAACTTCGCATCGTCCAGGCGCGCGCGAACCACGCGCTCGTTGCCGTCGACGATGGTGGCGGCGCAGGCCGGGTTGCCGTTGGAGACGATGATGAACTTGTTCGTGAGCTTATGGTCGGCGTCGTAGAGCGGGAAGTAGCGCTGGTGCATGAGCATCGCGTCGACGATGATCTCCTCGGGCACCTGCAAAAATTCCTCGTCAAACGTGGAGACGAGCGGCTGCGGGTACTCGGAGAGGTTCACCACTTCCAGCAGGGTTTTCGCGGGGAGCTCGGCCGTAAAGCCGGTTTCGGCCTCGATGGCCGCCACGCCCTCGCGGATGATGCGCTCGCGCTCGGCCTGCGTCGGGATGACGTAGGCGGCGCGCACCACGTCAAGCAGGTTGGCGGCGGTGTCCACCTCATGCTTGCCGGGGGCGAGCACGCGATGGCCCATGGTGTAGTTGCTGGAAGCGGCGCCGGCGAAGGACAGCGGCAGCACCACGTCGTCGAGCAGGGCGACGATCCAACGCACGGGGCGCACGAAGTAGTCGCCGTATGCGGCCCAGCGCTGGGAGCGCGGCCACTTGATGGCGGTGATGAAGCCGGAAAGCACGTCGGGCAGCAAGTCGGCCACGGGCGTTGCCGGGATGTTCTTGGTGGCGAAGACGTACTCGACGCCCTTCACCTCGCGGCGTTCGAGGTTTTCCGGGGACAGCCCCTTGCCGCGCGCGAAGCCGATGGCGGCCTTGGTGGGGTTTCCGTCCGCATCGAAGGCGATCTTCGCGGCCGGGCCCTTGTATTCCTCGACGAGCGCCTCGGTGGCGTCGGCCACGCCGTAGGCCATGACGATCAAACGGCGCGGGCTGGAGTGGATTTCGATGGACTTAAAGGGGATGCGCGCGTCCGTGAAGGCCGCGGGCACCATTTTCTCCAGCTGCTTATTCGCGGAATCGAGGTCGAACGCGGGGATTTCCTCGACGCCGATCTCGAATGCGAGGGTATGCGTGTCAGACATGCTACTCCCCTTTCTTTTCCGTGTCGGCCGCTGCGTCGGCGGAATCGCCCGCGGCGCCCTCAGCTGCGCCGGCGCCCACCACATGCTCGATGTAGCACGCGCAGCAGTCCTTCACCATCGAACGGACGCGCAGGATATAGGCCATGCGCTCGGTGGCGGAGATGACGCCGCGCGCGTCGAGCAGGTTGAAGGTGTGGCAGCACTTGAGCACCCAGTCGTAGGCCGGCAGCGCCAGATTGTGCTCCAGGCACAGCCCCGCCTCGCGCTCGTACTGGTTAAATGCCTCGAAGAGGAAGTCGGTGTCGCCCACCTCGAAGTTGTACGTCGAGAATTCGCGCTCGTTTTCCAGGTACACGTCGCCGTAGGTGAACTCCACGCCGTCGTCGCCGCGCGCCCAAATGATGTCGTAGACGCTGTCGACGCCCTGGATGTACATGGTCAGGCGCTCCAGGCCGTAGGCGATTTCCACCGGCACCGGCGAGCACTCGAAGCCGCCGACCTGCTGGAAGTACGTGAACTGCGTGACCTCCATGCCGTTGAGCCACACTTCCCAGCCAAGGCCCCACGCACCGAGCGTCGGGGACTCCCAGTCGTCTTCCACGAAGCGCACGTCATGCTCGTCGGGGTTGATGCCGATGGCGCGCAGGCTGCCCAGGTACAGGTCCTGGATGTTGTCGGGCGAGGGCTTCATGAGCACCTGGAACTGGTAGTAGTACTGCAGGCGGTTGGGGTTTTCGCCGTAGCGTCCGTCGGTGGGACGGCGGCAGCCCTGCACGTAGCAGGTGCGCCACGTGTCGGGACCGAGCGAACGCAGCGTGGTGGCGGTGTGGTTCGTGCCCGCGCCGACCGCGCCGTCGTAGGGCTGCAGCACGACGCAACCCTGAGCAGCCCAGTAATGCTGCAGGTTCATCACGATATCCTGGAACGTGGGCGGCAGGGTCTTCCCCGACGTCGTTCCGGCAACGGTTTCGGTTGACATGGCTCTCCTTGTCTGTTCCGTGTTCCTAGTAAATCCCATGCGCTGGCGCGGGCGCGCCGGCGCCTATTGCAAAAGCCCGATATCGGAGATGGGCCAGTAGACCACCGCGCCGCGGCCGGTCACCGACGATATGGGAATGGCCCCGAAGTAGCGGGAGTCTTGAGAATTGGTGCGGTTGTCCCCCATCACCCAGATGCAGCCCTGCGGCACCGTGTAGGGGAAGGTGATGGACGAATTCGAAAGCGGAAGCGTCTGCTTGCCGTGCGTATAGGATTCCGATTGCGCGACGCCGTCGATGTAGAGAACCCCGTCGCCGGTGATGTCTATGGTCTGCCCCGCCGTGGCGATGCAGCGCTTGATAAGCGTTCTACCGGGGATTTCAGGGTCGGTGAAGGTGACGATGTCGCCGGGGGCGGGGTCGCGGAAGTAGTAGCTGACCTTTTCGGCGAACACCATGTCGCCGGTCATGATGGTTTCCTCCATGGAACCCGAGGGAATTTCGTAGGCCGTGAAAACAAACGTGCGCAACGCCCAGGAAAGCCCCAGGACGAAGGCGATCATGACGATAATGCTGAGCAGGGAGCGGACTATGGGATGCTGTTCGCCTGTTGCATGCTGGCCGGAGTCCATGAAGCGGCTGTTCCTTTCAAGGGTAGGGGCGCTCGCCCCCGATTGCGTTGGGGCGCGCGCCCCGGTTATTCACGAACCGTTATGATACCGCGCCGACCCTACGCGTCCGCGTCCGTTGATAAACTCGACAGAAACGCCCGGTCGGCCTTGGAAAGCTCGACGGCATCCAGAAGGTCGGGGCGCCAGCGCGCCGTGCGCTCCAGGCTTTGCTGACGACGCCACGTGGCAACCTTGCCGTGGTCGCCCGAGCGCAGCACGTCGGGAACGTCCATTCCCCGAAACGACGCCGGGCGCGTGTACTGCGGGTATTCCAGAAGGCCGTCGGCGAAGCTTTCGCCCACCGCCCCCGTTTCGGCGCCGAGCACGCCGGGCAGCTTGCGCACCACCGCGTCGATGACGACCATGGAGGCCAGCTCGCCGCTGGTCAGCACGTAGTCACCCAGCGATATCACCTGGTCAGCCAGCGTATAGGCGCGCTCGTCGATGCCCTCGTAGTGGCCGCAAATGAACAGGATATGATCGTGTGCGGAAAGCTCGCAGGCCATGGCGTCGTCGAAGGGCCGGCCTTGCGGGGCGAGGAAAATGGTATGGGGCTTGGACGCGGCCCTGCCCGCGATGTCGTCGTACGCCTCGAAGATGGGCTCGCACTTCATCACCAGGCCGTCGCCGCCGCCGTACGGGTCGTCGTCGGTGGTGCGATGGCGGTCGTGCGTCCAATCGCGCAGGTCGTGCGCGGTGAATTGCAGGATGCCCTTCTCCTGGGCGATGCGCATCATGGAAGCCCCCATGACGGAGGCGTACATGTCGGGAAACGTCGAGAGCGTCTCGATGATCACGGGTTGCTCCTTAGGGGATGGAGGCTGGATGGCGGAAACAGGATTGCGGGGCGGCGGGGCGAGCGGCCGGGGGCGCTGGGTGGCGACGGGCGCCGCTACAGCTCAAGCAGGCCGCTCGGGACGCTCACGTGGATGCAGCGCTCTTCCTCGTCGACACCCACTAAAAACTCGTCCACCACAGGGATAAGCACGGTGGTGCCGTCGGGACGCTCAACTTCCAGAAGATGCTGACCGGGCATTTCGTTGATGGCCACCGCAACTCCCAGCTCTCCGGCCGCTTCGTCCACCACCGAAAAGCCCTCGACGCCGCCTTCCTGAAGCTCCAGCACGTCGTCAGGCAGATCGTCGCGACGCGCAAGGCAGAAGCAGCCCACCAGCGCCTCGGCGGCGTCCACGTCCTGCACGGTGTCGAAGGCGACCACGAAGCCGCCCTTGGGATCTTCGCGCAGCTCGGTGACCGTGCCTTCGCGCGGCACGTCCAATTGCGGGGGCACGAAGGCCACGTGCAGCCCCTCTTCAAGCAAGAAGGGAAGACCCGCCACGCTATGCGCGACGAGCCCTCCCTTCAAATGCTTAGCTTTCGTGAATTCCGCGATGCGGACCCAAGCGCTCATTTAATCGAGCAACTCCACGTCGACGTGCTTGTTCGGGTTCGATGCAGCCGCACGCGCCAGCGTGCGGATGGCCTTGATGACGCGACCCTGACGGCCGATCACCTTGCCGGCATCTTCCTCGTTCACACGAACCTCGACGAGAATGGATCCCTCTTCGGTCTCACGCGCATCGATGACCAAGTCGTCCTCGAAGTCGATGAGGGGACGGATCACGGACTCGACGAGCCCGGCGATTTCCTCGGTCTGGGTTGCCATAGCGATTACGCCTGCTCGCGGCACTTCTTGATGAGCGCGGCAACCGTGTCGGTGGGCTGAGCGCCGTTGGCGATCCACTGGTCGGCCTTCTCCAGGTCGATCTTGATCATCTTGGGATCGGTCAGCGGGTTGTAGCGGCCGATGTCGTCGATGAACTTGCCGTCGCGGGGGCAACGGGAATCGGCAACGACGATGCGGTAGTACGGACGCTTCTTGGCGCCATGGCGGGCCAGGCGAATCTTAACCATGTAAACGAGCTCCTTCTTGCTTCCAACTCTTAACGGTGCGGCTCGCACATGCGCACCGCAAAACAGCAGTTATTCATAATAGGGCGGCGAGCGCAACTTGACAAGGGTTTTCCTGCGGCATCACCGGCTGTCCACAGGAAACGGCCGGCGAGGGCGCTTGCCCCGCGGGCAACGCGTGCAGGCGCGGGGCCGCCAAGCCGATTCGCGCAGGACGAGCCCCGGAAACGGTTCGCCGCCCCGCCCCTTCGCAGGCGGATGCTAGTACACCATGCCCATCGCCTCGCGCACTTCGGCCAGCGTGGCGTTGGCGATCTCGTTCGCGCGGCGATTGCCCTCGTGCAGGATCTCCTTGACGGCGTCCATGTCCTGCGCAAGCTCGGCGCGGCGGGCGCGGATGGGCTCGAGGTAGCCGTTGACGGACTCGGTGACGTACTTCTTCAGCTGGCCGGAGCCGCCGTTGCCGATCTCCTCGGCGATTTCCACCTCGTCGCGGCCCGTGCACAGCGCAGCCGTGGTGATGAGCGCCGAGACGCCGGGGCGGTTGTCCGGGTCGAAGGTGATGAAGCGCTCGGAATCGGTCTGCGACTTCTTGATGAGCTTGGCGGTTTCCTCGGCCGTGGCCGAAAGCGAGATGGCGTTGCCGTAGCTCTTCGACATCTTGCGGCCGTCGAGGCCGGGGATGAGCACGGCGTCGGTGAGCAGGCCGTCGGGCTCGGGGAACACGTGTCCGTAGCGCTCGTTGAAGCGGCGGGCGATCTGGCGCGTCTGCTCGATATGGGGCAGCTGGTCCTTGCCGACCGGCACGATGTTGCCCTTGCAGAACAGGATGTCGCAGGCCTGGTGCACCGGGTAGGTGAGAAGCAGGCCCGTGAGCGCGTGGCCCGACGCCTCCTGCTCGGACTTCACCGTGGGGTTGCGCTCAAGCTCGGCCTCGGTGACGAGCGAGAGGAACGGCAGCATCAGCTGGTTGAGCGCGGGCACGGCCGAATGCGTGAAGATGGTCGTCTTTTCCGGGTCGATGCCGCAGGCCAGGTAGTCGAGCACCATGTTGTATACGTTGTCCTGGATGTTCGCCGTGGTGTCGCGGTCGGTGATCACCTGGTAGTCGGCGATGACGATGCGCGTGGTGATGCCGAGGTTCTGCAGCGCCACACGTTCGCGGATGGTGCCGAAGTAGTGGCCGAGGTGCAAACGGCCCGTGGGGCGGTCGCCCGTCAGCATGCAGTAGTTCCCGGGGTTTATCTGCAAGTCGGCGCGGATCGCGTCGCTGCGCTTCTTGCTGGCCTCAAAGCTGTCGCCGCTCATAATGCCTCGCTTTTCGTTTCGTCGGTCGGCTGTTTTTGAATCGAGTGCCCACCAGTATAACGGTTTTAAGCGCGCCCGCCCTTTCAAACGGCCCGCCGCGCGCCTATGACAGGTATTTCTCGAAGAGGTCGTCGAGCATTTCCTTCTCGAAGGGCTTGGAGATGTGCCCGTTCATGCCCGCGGCCAGCGAACGCGCCTTGTCCTCGTCGAAGGCATTCGCGCTCACGGCGATGATGGGCAGCGTGTCGGTGTCGGGGCGTCCCAGCGCACGGATGGCCTGCGCGGCATCCAGGCCGTCCATGACGGGCATCTGAATGTCCATCAGCACCAAGTCGTAGTAGCCCGGCTCGGACGTGCGCACCATCTCGACGCCGGCGGCGCCGTTCTCCGCCTCCTCGACGGCGATGCCTCGGCCCTTCAGGATGGCGGCCACGATTTCGCGGTTCAAGTCGTTGTCCTCCACCACGAGCGCAGTCTTGCTGTCGCTTGCGGCCGCGAACGGCGAGAAGTTGAGCATCGCGTCGCCCGTAACGGGAACCACTTCCCCGACCGCCGAGCTGAGCGTTTCATACAAATCGCTCATGAACAGGGGCTTCGCCAAGAACGCGGTCACGCCGGCGGCGCGCGCCTCGGCCTCGATCTCGGTCCAGTCGTACGCGGTGAGGATGATGATGGGCGTGTCGTTGCCGATTTCCGCACGGATGCGGCGCACGGCTTCCACGCCGTTCATGTCGGGCATCAGCCAGTCGATGACGAACGCGCGATAGGGGCGCCCGCCTTCGTAGGCGTACTTCGCCTTGTAGACGGCCTCGGTTCCCGACATCGTCCATTCCGGATTCATGCCGATGGCCTCCAGCATGCGGCACACGCTGACGCAGGCGTCCATGCTGTCGTCGGCCACCAGCGCGCGGAAGCCGCTGAGCTGTTCGATGGCGATGCTGCGATGCGGGGTTTCGCCGCACGTCTTGAAGTCCAGCGACACCTTGATTTCCGTGCCCACGTCGGGTTCGCTCTCCACGACGATCTTGCCGCCCATCATGTCCACGATGTTCTTCGTGATGGCCATGCCCAGACCGGTGCCGGGGATGCCGCTGACGGTGCTGGTGCGCTCACGGGCGAACGGCTCGAAAATGTGGTCGATGAAGTCCTTCGACATGCCGATGCCGGTGTCGGAGATGATGAAGTCGAACGACGCCCAACCGGGACGCTCGGGCGTGGGATGCTGCACGATCTTGATGCCGACGGTGCCGCCTGGCTGGGTGAATTTCACCGCGTTGCTCATGCAGTTGATGAGGATTTGGTTTAGGCGCAGCTTGTCGCAGACGACGTTCTCGTCCACCACGTCGACGGTGTCGATGAGGAACTTCAGGCGCTTGGAATGCACGTCGGCCTGCAGGATGTTGCGCAGGTCGTGCATGATGGTGGGCAGGTGGTTGGGCTTTTCCTCGATGGAGACGCGGCCCGACTCGATGCGGCTCATGTCCAGCACGTCGTTGATGAGCGACAGCAGGTGGTTCGACGAGGTCATGATCTTCTTGAGGTAGTCCTCCAGAAGATGCGGGTCGTCGGTGTGCGCGGCGGCCAGCGACGTGAAGCCGATGATGGCGTTCATGGGCGTGCGGATGTCGTGGCTCATGTTGGACAGGAACGTGGTTTTCGCGCGGTTCGCGTTTTCCGCCACGTGCAGCGCGGTTTCCATCTCGTTGGACTGCGTGCGGTCGATCACGTAGGACAGCGCCAGCAGGTCGCCCGAGGCGTCGTCGCGAAACATGGTGATGTGCTGCTCGGCCAGCATGGGCGTGCCCGGCGCGCTTTTCACCCAGTAGCGGTGCGACAGGTGGGTATTACCCTGCGCGAAGCTCTGCTCGAGGGCGGCGCGATCGAAAAACGCCAGGTATTCGCGCTTGTGCTCATCGGTCGTCATGTCGGACCAGCAGTCGATGAAGCGGTCGTAGGACACGTCTTCGGGAAGTCCCAGGAATTCGTTGACGCTGTATTCGACGTCGCCGATCTTCTGCATGACCACGCCCGGGATGAGGTTCTTCGTGATGTTGATGTTGAAGAACGCGCCGGCGCTGTCGAGCAGAGCCTGCTCCAGGATGTCGATTCGGGTGCGGTACGTCTCGATCTGCTGATCGGTTTGGCTGGCTGCCATCGTCGCGTGCCTTTCTGCTGCTTGCGCCCACTGCGCGTCTGATTGGGTGCGCGGGCGGGCCTTGAGGGCGCTGCTGCCCAAAGGTGCGGGCGGCGGCGCGAGGGTACGCGTTCGGCCAGCTTGCGCATGCGCGTTTCGGCTTTTGAGGGCAAGGCCCCGCCGTTGGGAGGGGCGGCCGTTGGGACCGCTTGGGAGGCTGCCGGGCGAAAACGCGCGGGCGCGATTGTATCATTGCAGGTCGGCCTTTACGGGCGGCTTACATACTTTCAACAACGGCCGGGCCTGCGAGCTGACGGCTAGCCTGAGCACCCGC
>CAVGAF010000052.1:0-13452 GCA_963627055.1 Butyrivibrio sp. CAG:318
TACTCGCTCAGCTTCTTGGCTAGCAGCTGGTTGATCACCTTCGGGTTGCCCTGGCCGCGCATCTGCTTCATGCACTGGCCGACGAAGAACCCGATCAGCTTCTGGTTGCCTTCCTTGTAGCGGGCGACCTCGTCCGGATGCGCCGCGACCACCTCGGCCACCACGGCTTCGATGGCACCGGTGTCGGACACCTGCTTCATGCCGCGCTCCTCGACGATAGCCGCGGGATCCTTGTCCTCGTCCATGATGGCCGCGAACACTTCCTTGGCCTGCTTGGAGGAGATGGTGTCGTCGGCGAGCATGCGCACCAGCTCGACCGCGCGCGCAGGCGTCAGCGGGCTTGCACCCAAATCGGCGCCCTCGTTGGCGTTCAGCCAGGCCGAAACGTCGTTGATCACCAGGTTCGCCACGGGCTTGGCCAGCTTCGCCGCCGCGTCGCCGGCGGCCTCCATGCAGCCCTCGAAGAACGAAGCCGTCACGCGATGATCGACCAGATGACGCGCGTCATAGGCCGAAAGACCGAAGTCGGCGGCATAGCGAGCGGCCTTCTGGTCGGGCAGCTCGGGCAGCTTCGCGCGCACGCCGTCGATAAACTCATCGGACAGGTCGTAAGGCGCCAGGTCGGGCTCGGGGAACAGGCGGTAGTCGTCGGCCGTTTCCTTCACGCGCATGACGATCGTGTGCTTCATCGTCGGGTCCCAGTGGCGCGTTTCCTGGTAGATCTGCCCGCCTTCCTCAAGGACCTCGGCCTGACGGCAGATCTCGTAGGCCAAGCCGTCGTGCAGGTTCTTGAAGGAGTTCATGTTCTTCAGCTCGGTCTTCACGCCCAGCTTCGTGTCGCCGCGGCGGCGCAGGCTCACGTTGCCGTCGCAACGCATGGAGCCCTCCTCCATCGAGCAGTCGGAAATGCCGATGGCCAGGTAAATCTGACGCAGCTTCTGCATGAACAGGCGCGCTTCCTCGGGCGTGCGCAGATCGGGCTCGGTCACCAGCTCGATGAGCGGCGTGCCGGCGCGGTTGTAGTCCACCAGCGAATGCGTGGCACCGGCGATGCGGCCCTCGTCACCACCGACATGGATCATCTTGCCGGCGTCCTCCTCCATGTGGATGCGCGTGATGCCCACGTGCGCGGTGTAGCCGGTGTCGGTGACGGTGACGTTGCCCTCTTCGTCGCCGGGCTTCAAACCCGCGATGTCGCCGCGCTCCTTGGCGGCCGGGCCGTCAACGTCCAGGTCCAAGTGCCCGCGCATGCAGAACGCGATGGGGCCCTGGGTAGTCTGGAAGTTCTTCGCCATGTCGGGATACATGTAGTTCTTGCGGTAGAACATCGAATGCTTCTCGATGTCGCAGTTCGTGGCCAGGCCGGCAAGCACGATGGACTCGATGGCGGCCTTGTTCGGCACGGGCAGGGCGCCCGGCAGGCCTAAGCACACCGGGCAGGTATGCGTGTTCGGGTCGGCGCCGAACTCCAGCTTGCAGCCGCAGAACATCTTGGTGTTCAGCGTGGTCAGCTCGGCATGGATTTCCAGGCCGATGACCGCTTCCCAATCCTTCAAAACTTCGTCGAGCTTGCGCATTATTCGCCCGCCTTTCCGTCAGCGAAGGCCGGCGCGACGGGAGCCTGCCCCCACGCCGCCTCGAGCGCCACAGCGGCGCGGAACATGTTGCCGTCCTTGAACTGCGGCGCGATCAGCTGCACGCCCACGGGCATGCCGGATGTCTCGCCCACGCCGCACGGCACGCTCATGCCGCCGTTGCCGGCGATGTTGATGGAGATGGTGAACACGTCGGAAAGGTACATGGTGGCCGGGTCGGCAATTTCGCCGAACTTGAACGCCGTCGCCGGGGCGACCGGCGCCAGGATGACGTCGCACTTCTCGTAGGCCTGCGCATAGTCGCGCGTGATGAGCGTGCGCACCTGCTGCGCCGGGTAGTAGTACTGCTCGTAGACGCCGGCGGAAAGCAGGTAGCTGCCCAGCATGATGCGGCGCTTGGCCTCCTCGCCGAAGCCGTGGGCGCGGCTGGCCTCGTACTGGCCGCCCAGGTCCTTGTGGCCCTCTTCGCAATAGCCGTAGCGCACGGAGTCGAAACGCGCCAGGTTGGAGAACGCCTCGCACGGGCCGAGCACGTAGTACGCGCTGATGGCCGCGTCGATATGCGGGAGGTCCACCTCGACGATGGTGGCGCCGGCGGCCTCGAGGGCCGCGGCGGCCTCCTTCACGCGCGCGGCGACCTCGCTGGAGAGGCCCTCGGCGTCCATGAAGCTGCGCACCACGCCGACCCTCATGCCGGCCACGTCCTGCTCGCATGCGGCGGCAAAGCCCGCCGGCACGTCCTGCGAGGTGCAGTCGAGCACGTCGCGCCCGGCGAGCACGTCCATGGCGGCCGCGGCGTCGCGCACGCTGCGCGCGAACGGCCCCACCTGGTCCAGCGAGCTGCCGAAGGCAACCACACCGTAGCGGCTGACGGTGCCGTACGTCGGCTTGACGCCCACCACGCCGCAGAAGCTTGCGGGCTGCCGGATGGATCCGCCGGTGTCGGAACCCAGCGTCACGCACGCCATGCCGGCGGCCACCGCCGCGGCCGACCCGCCCGAGCTGCCGCCCGGGACGCAGCCGAGGTTCCAGGGGTTGCGCGTCGGGCCGAACGCCGAGGACTCGGTGGTCGAGCCGAACGCGAACTCGTCCATGTTCAGCTTGCCCAGCGGCAGCGCACCGGCATCGAGCACGCGCTGCACGCACGTGGCCGTGTAGGGCGAAACGTAGTTTTCCAGCATGTGCGACGCGCACGTGGTGTGCGTGCCTGTCTGGTTCATATTGTCCTTGAAGGCGACGGGCACGCCCGCGAGCGGGCCCATCTCGGAAAATGTGCCGGCGGCGACAGCCTCGTCGACGCGTGCGGCGGCCGCCAGCGCGGCGTCGGACGTCTGTTCCAAAAACGCATGCACCTGCGCGTCGGCTGCGGCGATGCGCTCAAGCGAGGCCTTGGCGACCTCGGTGGCGCTAAACTGCTTGGAAGCGATGCCCTCGCGGATTTGCGCGATGCCCATATCGGAAATGGCGGTCATTTACGCGTCACCCCCCTCGCCCAGGATGGCGGGGATGAGGAAGCTGCCGTCCTGCTGCTTCGGCGCGTTGCCCAGCGCCACTTCCTGCGAAAACGAAGTGCCCTCGACGTCTTCGCGCATGACGTTCGACAGGCTTCCGATCGGGTGAAACGTCGGCTCGACGCCTTCCAAGTCAAGTTGCTTGATGGGTTGCAGCGTCTCGATGATGCTGTTCAGGTCGACCGTCATCTCCGAGAGCTCCTCGTCGGTGAGGCCGATGCGCGCGTATTCCGCGATGCCGCGGACCTCGCGCTCGGTGAGGTATTGGGTCATGGCCTTCCTTCTTCATGTAAACGAGCGCACGCCCAAAAGGGCGTGCGCAAAGGCTCGAATGCACCCGGTTATCATAGCAAACCCCGCCGCGCGCGGGCAGCGCGGAGGGCTAGCAGCCTACGCGCTCCACAGGTAGCCGACGCCGCGCACCGTTTCCAGGTGCTGCGCCAACTCCGGCCCCAGCTTGGCGCGCACGCGGCGCACATGCACGTCGACCGTGCGGCTGCCGCCATAGTAGTCGAAGCCCCACACGCGGCGCAGCAGCGCGTCGCGGCTGTACGTCCTGCCCGGATGCGTGACCAGAAACGCCAGCAGCGCGTATTCCAGATAGGTGAAGTCCAGCGGCTCGCCGGCCACGGTAACCTGGTAGGTTGCCAGGTTGATGGTCATGTTGTCCACCGAAATGAAGTCGGACGTGGAGCTTTCGTTGCCCGGCCACAGAAGCTGGCGAATGCGGGCGGCGCATTCCTCGCCGGAAGCCCCGTGCACCACGAAGTCGCTCTTCACCTGCACGGGAAGGCGAAACTCGGAAAGCTGCTCCTCGCCGATGATGACTAAAAGGCTGGCGCTGCCGTCTTCCAGAAGCACCGACTCCACCTGCGCCACGTTGGCCAGCGCGTCGCTGCGCGCCTCGTAAATGACCAGGTCGTAGGACGGATGCTGCGCCAACAGCTTCTTGAACTGCACCGAAGAGCCGGCCGCGACGTCCACATCCAGGCCCGAAAGCACCTGCTGGAACTTATGGGCGTTATCAAGGCTGTCGGCGATGAATATGACCGTTTTCCTCATGCCGCATGCCCTCCTTCCTCGTTACCGCCGCGCGTGCCGATGTGGCCGCTCATCTACAGAACCGCCAGGTAGCGGCTACGTTCCCATTCGGAAACGTTGGACTGGTACTCGTCCCATTCGGCGCGCTTGGTTTCCACCAGGTAGTCGCAAATATGGTCGCCGAGCGTGGCGCGCATGAGCTTCGAGTCCGCGAACAGCTCCACAGCCTCGCCGAGGCTTTCCGGCAGCGTGCGGAAGCCCTGCTTGCGAAGCTCCTGGCGCGACTGCGTGAACAGGTCGCGATCCTCGATGGGGCTCGGCGGCTCCAGGCCCTCCTCGATGCCCGCCAGGCCGGCCGCCAGCATGACGGCGAAGGCCAGGTAGGGGTTCGCGCCCGGGTCGGGGCTGCGCAGCTCCAGGCGGCAGGCCACCTCGCGGTTGGGGCGATAACCCGGCACGCGCACGAGCGCGCTACGGTTCGCGCGGGCCCACGACAGGTAGATGGGAGCCTCGCCGCCGGCCAGAAGGCGCTTGTAGGAGTTCACGTACTGGTTCGTGATCAGGCAGAATTCCGGCGCGTACTTCAAAATGCCCGCAAGGTAGTGCTTGGCGGTGTCGGAGAGGTTGTATCCGGAGGGGTCGTCGGGGTCGAAGAAGACGTTGTTGCCGTCGAAGTCGAACAGGCTCTGGTGCACGTGCATGCCGCTGCCCGGCGCGTCGGCCAGGGGCTTGGGCATGAACGACGCGTACACGCCGTGCTTCATGGCGATTTCCTTCACCACCAGCTTGTAGGTCATCACGGCGTCGGCCATGGACAGCGCATCGGTGAAGCGCAGGTCGATCTCGTGCTGCGAGGGGCCGTTCTCGTGGTGCGAATATTCCACGGGGATGCCCATCTTCTCCAGCGTCAGCACCGTATCGCGACGCAGGTCGGAGGCGTAGTCGAGGCTGGTCAGGTCGAAGTAGCCGCCGCGGTCGAGGATCTCGCCCGATTCCGCGTCTTTAAAATAGTAGAACTCCAGCTCCGGGCCGACGTTGAAGATGTAGCCCATGTCCTGGGCCTTGGCCACCGTGCGCGCGAGCACGTGGCGCGGGTCGCCCTCGAAGGGCTGGCCGTCGGGCGTGCGAATGGAGCAGAACATGCGGGCCACGGCGTTCGATTCGGGGCGCCACGGCAGCACCTGGAACGTGGAGGCATCGGGGAACGCCAGCATGTCGGATTCCTCGGTGCGGCAGAAGCCCTCGATGCAGCTGCCGTCGAAGCCCATGCCGTCGGCGAAGGCGTCGTCAAGCTCGCTGGGGATGACGGCGAACGACTTCATGTGGCCCAAAACATCGGTGAACCAGAAACGGACGAAATGGACGTCGCGGCTTTTTATGGTCTTCAGAACGAAGTCCTCTTCCGGATTGGAAGTCATAGGGCGACCCTCCTTGCGTGATCATGCTGCAACCATTTACTTCGGAATTATAGTAACCGATGTTGCAGAATGGTTTCATACGCAAGGCGCCTAGATTGCCCACACATTATCGTATTCGGTTGCGTCGGTTTCCGACACGCTTCCCTTCAGGGAAAACACGGCTGGCCGCGCCGGGTCCGGGCCAAAGCCGGCAGCACCGGGTGGTGCCTAGGCCGGCCCGGCAGGCCGGGCACGGGCTAAAGCCTGCCCGGCGGGCCGCTACTTCCGGGCGACGCGCTTGTCGACCTTGCGCGCCACGATGTCGCCGATGGACTGGAACACCTGCACCAGCACGATGCACAAAAGGATGGACGCGATCATGACGTCGCCCATGTAGCGCTGGTAGCCGTAGCGGATGGCGATGTCGCCGATGCCGCCCGCGCCCACCGCGCCGGCCATGGCCGTGTAGCCGAACAGCGTGATGACCGCAATCGACGCGCCGCGCACCAAACTCGGCAGGCCCTCGCGCAGCATCACCTTCACGACGATCTGCCAGGTGTTCGCGCCGAAGCTCTGCGCCGCCTCGATCAGTCCCGGGTCGGTTTCGGCCAGGCTCTGCTCGACCATGCGGGCGACGAAGGGGATGGCCGCCACCGTCAGCGGCACGATGGCGCCCGGCACGCCCAGCGACGTGCCCACGACCATGCGCGTGAACGGGATGATGGCCACGAGCAGGATGATGAACGGGATGGAGCGGCCGATGTTGGCGATCCAACCGAGCACCGCATTGAGCGCGCGATGGGGCCTCAGGCCGTCGGCGGCGGTGATGACGAGCAGCACGCCGATGGGCAGCCCGATAATGTAGGCGAACACCGTGGAGACGAGCGTCATGACCAGCGTGTCGGCCGTGCCCTGCGCGAACAGGGCGCCGTAGCTGGCGAAGAAGTTCGAGAGGTAATCCATGGCAGGGCTCCTTTAAGCCTGGTCGGAAGCGGTCGGGGCGGAGGCGGCAACCGGAGTGGCGTCGGTTGCCGGGGCCGGGGCGCCCACGGCGTCGGTTGCCGGGGCGGCCACCATGGCGTCGTTGGCGATGAGCGCACGCGTCACCGGGCTTTGCGGGCTTTCGAACACCTGCGCCGTCGGGCCTTCCTCGACGATGCGCCCCTGGTCGATGACGGCCACGCGGTTGCAGATGCGCTTGGCCACCGCCAGCTGATGCGTGATGACCACCAGCGTGACGCCGAGCGTGCGGTTGATGTCCTCGAGCAGCTCCAAGATGCTCACGGTCGTGGACGTGTCCAGCGCGCTCGTGGCCTCGTCGCACAGCATGACCTTGGGGTTGTTCGCCAGCGCGCGGGCGATGGCGACGCGCTGCTGCTGGCCGCCGGAAAGCTGGCTGGGATAGCGGTCGGAAAGGTTGCCCAGGCCCACCAGCTCCAAAAGCTCGCGGGCGCGCGCCTCGCGCTCGGGGCGCTTCTCGCCGCGCAACTCCAACGGAAAGGTGACGTTTGCCAGCACGGTGCGCTGCTGGAACAGGCTGAAGTTCTGGAAGATCATGCCGACCTCGCTGCGCAGGTCGAGCAGGCGACGGCCCTGGTAGCCGGTCACGTCCTGCCCGTCGAAGAGGATGGCGCCTTCGGTGGGGCGCTCCAGCAGGTTCAGGCAGCGGACGAGCGTGGACTTGCCGGCGCCCGAAGCGCCGATGATGCCGAAGACGTCGCCGTCGTTGATGGTGAGGTTCACGTTGCGCAGCGCATGGTGGGCGGCGTCGCCCTCGCCATACGTCTTGCAAACATGCTGTATCTGAATCATATGGTTCCGATCACGTGTGGTGTTCCCAAGCTTGCCGAACCGACCATTCGGCGCAAGCTTTCGCGCACTGGCGCAACACCGTATCATACGGCATGAGCATCCCCCGTCAAGCAAAACAACCCTGCAGCGTTACGGGAATAAACGAGAGTAGATCATCGCCCACGACGATAGCCGAGTTACCGCCCAAAGCGGCTGCAATGATGATTCCCCACACAACGCCCGCCGCAAAAGCATCCCGGCGGGCTGCTGGTATACTGGCACCCATGAACGCAATCGCACATACCGCGCCCGCAACCGCCCGCCCGCGCCGCCGCATCGCCGTCGTCACCATGGGCGTCAAGCTCGGCGACGAGACGCGCGGCTACACGCGCTTCCGCTTCCTGTCCGAGCTGCTGGTCAAGCAGGGGTTCGACGTCGACCTCATCACGTCGTCGTTCCAGCACTGGGAAAAGGCGCACCGCGACACCACAAAGGCCTGCTACCAGGGGCTTCCCTACAATATCGTCTTCATCGACGAGCCGGGCTACCAGAAAAACCTCGACTTCGCGCGCATCCGCAGCCACGGCGTGGCGGCGAAAAACCTCAAGCAGCACTTCGAGGCCAACGCCGGGCGCTACAGCCTCATCTATTCGGAAATCCCGCCCAACGACGTGGCGCGCGTATGCGCGGAATTCGCCGACAGCCAGCGCATCCCCTACGTCGCCGACATCAACGACCTGTGGCCCGAGGCCATGCGCATGGTCGTGAACATCCCCGTGATCAGCGACATCGCCTTCCGCCCGTTCGCGCGCGACGCGAAGGTGGTCTACACGCTGCTTTCCGGCGCCGTGGGAACGTCCGACGAATACGCCGCCCGCCCCGCCGCCGACCGCAGCCTTCCCTACCCGCACGAAACGGTATATGTCGGCAACGACCTGGCCTCCTTCGACGAAGGGGCGCGCGAGCACCTCGGCGACGTGGAAAAACCCCAAGGCGAGGTGTGGGCCGTCTACGCCGGAACGCTCGGCGCCAGCTACGACATCGCCACGCTCATCCGCGCCGCCGCCATCCTGGAGCGCCGGCGCGTGCAGCACACCATGCGCGCCAATTCCGCCGGCGGGCGCAACGCGTACCGCCCCTTCCCGCCGCTGCGCGTGAAGATCTTGGGCGACGGCCCGGACCGCGAGTCTTTGGAGCAGCTGGCGAAAACCGAGAACGCCCCGGTTGACTTTTTGGGCTACCAGGACCACGGCACCATGGCGGCATGGCTGTGCGCAAGCGACATCACGGTGAATTCCCTGGTGAAGAGCGCTGTGCAGTCCATCGTCACGAAAATCGGCGACTACCTGGCCTCCGGCAAGCCGATGATCAACACCGGCAGCAGCCCGGAATTCCGCACGAAGGTTTCCACCGACGGCTTCGGGCTCAACGTCGAGGCGGAAAACCCCGACGCGCTGGCCGACGTGCTCGAGGAGCTGGCCCGCACTCCGAGCATGCGCAAGATCATGGGCGCGCGCGGGCGCGGCGTGGCCGAGCGCGAGTTCGATCAGGCGACGTCATACCTGGCCATCGTGAATTTGATACGCAATTTGCTGTAAATGCCCGAAACTGCGGCATCATTTGACGAAACGAAACGAGCCGCGTGAGGGGCATAAGCGGCGTCGACGAAGGAGATCGCATGTCCGAACAGATTCGCATCCCGTTTTCGCCGCCCGATATCACCGAGGCCGAAATCGAAGAGGTTGCCTGCGCCCTGCGCAGCGGCTGGATCACCACCGGGCCTAAGACCAAGCAGCTTGAACTTGAGCTGGCGGACTTCCTGGGCACGCCGCGCGTCGCCTGCCTGAGCTCGGCCACGGCCGCACTGGAAATTGCACTGCGGCTTTTGGGGATCGGCCCCGGCGACGAGGTAATCACGAGCGCCTACACCTACACCGCAAGCGCCTCGCCCATCTGCCACGTGGGGGCAACCCCCGTTCTGTGCGACGTGGCGCCGAACAGCTTCGAGATGGACTATTCCCAGCTAAGCAAGCTCATCACGCCGCGCACGAAGGCCATCATCCCGGTTGATCTGGGCGGCGTCATGTGCGACTACGACGCGCTGGGCGCGGCCATCGAGGCTCACGGCGGCGCCTGGACGCCCGCCAACGACCGCCAGGCCGCCATCGGGCGCATCGCCGTCATCACCGACGGGGCGCACGCTTTGGGCAGCGTGCAGCGCGGGCGGCGCGCCGGGCAGGTGGCCGACCTCACCACGTTCAGCTTCCATGCGGTGAAGAACTTCACCACCGCCGAAGGCGGCGCCGTCACCTGGCGCGAGGGGCTCTTCGACGCCGAGGAGCTCTACCACGAGTGCATGCTCATGTCGCTGCACGGGCAGTCGAAGGACGCGCTGGCGAAGACGAAGGCCGGCGCCTGGGAGTACGACGTGGCCTTCCCCGGCTGGAAATGCAACATGACCGACCTGCAGGCCGGCATCGGGCTGGCGCAGCTGCGCCGCTACCCCGCCCTGATGGCGCGCCGCCGCGAGATGATTGCGCGCTACGAGCGCGGGCTTGCCGATATGAACGTGCAGGTCATGCGCCATTATTTCGCAGCCGACGGGTCGGATGGGGCCGAGGCGGACGACGCGGCCGCGCGCGCCGACGCCGCGCAGAGCTCCTCGAGCGGGCATCTGATGGTCGTGCGCATGACGGGGCGCGGGCAGGCATTCCGCAACCGCGTGATCGAGCTGATGGCGCTTGCGGGCATTGCCACCAACGTGCACTACAAGCCCCTGCCGCTGCTCAGTGCCTATCGCGACCTAGGCTTTGACATCGCCGATTTCCCAAACGCGCTCGCGCAGTTCGAAAACGAGATCACGTTGCCGCTGCACACGAAGCTTACCGACGAAGACGTCGATCTGGTGTGCCGCGAGTTCGCGGCCGCCTATGCCCAAGCCGAAGCGGAGGGCTTGGCGTAAATGTACGTTCACTTCTTCAAGCGCGTCCTGGATATCCTGATCGGGCTGGTGGCGCTGCCGTTCGTGCTCATCATCATCGCCGTGCTGGCACCCCTTATCAAGCGCGAGGATGCCGGCCCGGTGTTCTACAACGCGCCGCGCGTGGGCAAGGACGGCGTCGAATTCAAGATGTACAAGCTGCGCAGCATGCGCGTGAACGCCCCTGACCTGGTGATGGAGGACGGCTCCACCTACAACGGCGCCGACGACCCGCGCATGACCAAGATCGGCGCCTTCATGCGCAAGACCAGCCTCGACGAGATGCCGCAGTTCCTCAACGTGCTGAAGGGCGACATGTCCGTGGTCGGCCCGCGTCCCGACCTGCGCCGCGAGACCGAGCTCTACGAAGGCGAAGAGGGGCTGAAGCTTTCCGTGAAGCCCGGCATCACCGGCTACGCGGCGGTATACGGGCGCAATTCGCTGCCATGGAAGCAGCGCCTGTCGCTGGACGTGTACTATGTCAAGCACGTAAGCTTCTGGCTGGACGTCAAGGTGTTCTTCCGCACCTTCGCCACCGTGTTCGCCCAGGAGGGCATTTACGTGGAAGAGGGAGAGGCGAAATAAGGCCAGCCGCGCGCCCATCCTTCGTAGGCGCGTTTCGCGAGAGCGCGCTTCCGGCGAAGCCGGAACGTCGGGCGATTTCCGTGTTTGCGTTCCATTTCTGCTTTAATACATGCTAAATTGAACGCTTCTTGTATACTTACCCTGTCAAATAAGGGTAAAGGGAACGCTATGGGACTAACAAATCGCGACGTATCGCTGATGCTGTCGCTGGAACGGGGCGGCGAGACACAGCGTCGCGAGGCCGATTCCCCGATTGCCGGCAATCGGGCCGAGGGCGCCGGCGAGCCGCCTGCGGCCGACAATCGCTCGGAAGACTCCGCCGGCCAAGGCTTCGGCCTGCTTGAAGACCGCCTGCCCCTCAGCTACGACGCGCTTGAGGCCGTCGAATGCGCCATCCTCGACAACATCTGCTCGGCGCTTTCCTGCGCCCGCGCGGACGTTTCGGACGTCGAGCCCATCAAGGACGGCCTGACGAACCTCTCGTTCAAGTTCGCCGTCGCCGGGCAGCCCTATGTCTATCGCCACCCCGGACCAGGCTCCGATCAGATTATCAACCGGGAAAGCGAGGCCTTCTCGCTTTCCGTGGCGCAGCGCTTGGGCGTCGACGGCACCTTCGTCTACCAAAACCCCGAAAGCGGTTGGAAGATTTCGCGTTTCATCGAGGGGTGCGAACAGCTCGATTACGACAACCCCGCCCACGTTATCCGCGCGATGGAGCTGATCCGGCGTGTGCATTCCTGCGGCGTTACGTCGCGCTGGACGTTCGACGTGATGGAGAAGGCGCGCGCCATCGCAGGCATGCTGGGGCCGCAATCCCGCGCGAAGCTTCCCGATTTCGTCGAGCTTTCCGCCCGCATGGAAGTCCTGGATGAGCATACGGCCGCCGACGGCGTGGCGCCGTGCCTGTGCCATAACGACTTCTACGCGCCGAACTTCCTGGTGCGCGGCGATGAAATGCACCTGATCGATTGGGAGTACTCGGCCATGTCCGACTATGCTTCCGATCTGGGCACGTTCATTTGCTGTTCGGAATATACGCCCGAAGAGGCGCTCGGGGTGATCGACGAATACTTCGAGGGCGCGGCCACGCCTGCGCAGGTGCGTCACTGCCTGGCCTACGTTGCCCTCGCCGCGTATTACTGGCTCGTATGGGCCCTGTACAAGGAAGAGGCGGGCGATCCCGTGGGCGCCTGGCTGGAGCTCTGGCACGGCTACGCAGCCGATTATTCGCAGCGGGCGCTTGCGCTGTACGAGACGGCGCAGGCGGCAGGCGTCGCGTAGCGCCTCGCCTTTCAGCAAACGGCATTCAACGGGGAAGGCTCGCCCGCGGGGCGCCTTCGGCACGGGAAGGAACCAAGCATGGAACTGATCGGAACGGTGGTGGTTTACATCATCATGGCGTGCGCCATCGCCGGCGCCATCGCCTCGGCGTTCAAGCCGGAAAGCGGACTGGGTCAGGAGTTCGTTGCCGGCATCGACTCCGTCGGCCCCATCTTCCTGCCGGCGGCCGGCGTCATGGCCGCGGCACCGTTTCTGACCGCGTTCGTGGAAACGGTGTTCGGCCCGGCCTACGGAGCGCTCGGCGCCGACCCGTCGATGGCGGCGACCACCATCATCGCCGTAGACATGGGCGGTTATCAGCTAGCCGACGCGCTGGCGCAGACGCGCGAAAGCTGGATTATGGCCATGATGACGGGATATATGGCCGGTGCCACCATCGTGTTCACCATTCCCGTGGCGCTCAAAATGCTGGAGAGGCGCGACCGGAAATACCTGGCGCTCGGCGTGATGACCGGCCTGTTGTCCATCCCCATCGGCGTATTCGTGGCCAGCGCCATCATCGCGCTGTCGCACCCGGTAGTGCGCAAAATGGTGTCGACGAACGCCGAGGCAACCTACCAGCTGGCGCTTTCGTGGACGCAAATCGGCGTGAACCTCGTCCCGCTCATCATCGTGTGCGTGGCGCTTGCCGCGGGCCTGAAATTCGCGCCCGACGCCATGATCCGCGGCTTCATCGTGTTCGGCCGCGTAATGGAAGGCGCCCTGAAAATCATCTTTGCGCTGGTAGTGGTCGAGTATTTCACGGGGCTGTGGTCAACGCTGTTCGGCTCGTTCGGCTTCGACCCCATCATTGCCGACGATGAAGACACCTTCCGCGCGCTTGAGACAGCCGGCGCCATCGGCATGATGCTATGCGGGGCGTTCCCCATGGTGTACCTCATCCGCAAGTACCTATCGAAGCCCTTGGCGAAAATCGGCGGCGTGTTCGGCCTGTCTTCCGACGCCACGGCGGGCCTGCTGGCGGCTTCAGCCAACGTGCTGGCGCTGCTGTCGATGGTGCGTTACCTGCGGGCGCGCGACAAGGTCATCTGCCTGTCGTTCGCCGTGTGCTGCGCGTTTTTGTTCGGTGACCATCTGTCGTTCACGGCGAATTTCCAGCCGTCGCTCATCGTGCCGGTGTTGGTAGGGAAGTTCACAGCCGGCGTGTGCGCCATCCTGTTTGCCCAGCTGCTGGCGGTGAAGAAGGCCGAAGAGCTCGAAGCCGCCGACGC